>NZ_CAXBMP010000001.1:0-397740 GCF_963976965.1 uncultured Alteromonas sp. | reverse complement strand
GAAAACCGCTGGATGTGGCAGGTATGCACAGCAGAATTATCATGCTTTATGACGCACTTCTCACGTGGCGCCTGGGCGGCAAAGAAACTACTCGGCGATAATCCGGAAAACATTGTTGTTACTGACCAGTATGCCGGTTATCACTACATCGATTCAGACCACCGTCAATTGTGCTGGGCGCATATCTTAAGAAACATGAATGCGCTGGCGGAAAGCTGGGGAACGAACAAGACTTATGGAACGACGTTAGTCAGGCTCATTCGCATACTGTTCCAGCTGCAACACCGGTATGAGAGTAACGAACTAAGTGAAAAGCGATACCGGGACCGAATGGAAAAACTGCGTATCGCCTGGCGAGAACAACTTGAACTGGCATCAAGGCGTTGTGTTACTCCCCGCTATCAGAACCGGTGTAAGCTGCTGCTAAAACACGATGATATGTGCTGGGTGTTCCTCAGTCACGATGGCGTCCTCCTCATTAACAATGAAGCAGAGCGTTCATTGCGAAGCTATGTGCTGTGGCGAAAAGGCAGCTATGGCGTGTGTTCTCACCGAGGGGAACTGTTCAGACAACGTATACTCACCATTGTAGAAACCTGCCGGAAACAAAAGCTGAATCCACTTAATTGGCTCCGCGCCATTCTCGAAGCGACGTTAAACAAAACGTCCTATCCTCTACTCGGCGACTTCAAAGCAGCCTGTCAATAGGGCCCTGCTGAACGGTTACAACAATTAGACCGATTATAATGGATTAAAAGCAAGGATTTCGTTGCATAATCAGCTACCTAAGGACTAACATATTTAGTGCACTCAACATTAAAGTATCTGGACGTCGGCGAAATTACGAAGCGATCTATATAGTATGATAGTATGAGTTTCGTTTCACGGTTTCGTTACGTACATTAATATTGTAAGCGGGCTTATCATAAGTAAAACGGGCGGAACATCGCATGAAAATATTAGTCGTTGAAGACGAAACAAAAACTGGAGACTACATCAAACAAGGCCTTGCCGAATCGGGCTTTGTTGTTGAGTTAGTTCGGACCGGCCTCGATGGCCATCACAAAGCCATGCTCGGTGAATATGAGTTGATCATCTTAGACGTCATGCTGCCTGATATCGATGGTTGGAAAATATTGTCATCGTTACGAGAGTCTAACAATCATACACCGGTTCTTTTTCTTACTGCTCGTGATCATGTGAATGACCGTGTTAAAGGTTTAGAGCTCGGCGCAGATGATTACTTAGTGAAGCCGTTTGCATTTGCTGAGCTGCTAGCGCGTGTGCGCACGTTGATCCGCCGCGGCACGTCCGTGCCCAATAATATTTTACACATAGCCGATTTGGAGCTCGACATTCCTTCGCGTATTGCCACGCGAAGTGGGCGCACAATAAACCTGACAACTAAAGAGTTCACCTTATTAGAATTAATGGTGAGACGCCAAGGCGAGGTATTGCCGCGTTCTCTTATTGCTTCGCAAGTATGGGATATGAATTTTGATAGCGATACCAATGTGATTGATGTCGCCATTCGCCGTCTTCGAGCAAAAATCGATGATGACTTTTCACCAAAGCTCATTCAGACTGTGCGAGGGATGGGATATAAAATGTGCAGTAATGAATCTTAAGGATCTATCAAAGCGACCAAGCTCTCTCGCCTTTCGGGTCACTATACTTGTTGGGCTCACTATCTTTGTGTGCCTAACGTTTATAAGTCTTATTGTGCAGCAATCGATTGCTCAGCATTTTGAAGAGCAGGATGCAGATGAGCTGAATGAGGTGTTTCTAGCCGTGAAACGCAAGCTTAATACAGCGTATAGTGAAGGGGTTGCACCGTCTAGCATATTATTCCAAGCTGTCTCTGGGCATCACGGTGTCTATTATTTAGTTAAAAATAAAGACAACGAAGTTATTTTTAGCAGTGAGAGTGCGGTGCTAGAAAAATACCCTGGGGATACGTATGAAATAGAACAAATAACGCCATCCATGTTAAGCCTCTTTTTCGACGGCGAACATATGTTACGGGCAACGGAAATAACCGTGCGTATTGAAGACGGCAACATCCAAACACATTATCAAGTCATCGTTGCCTCGAACATGGAATTTCATATGAACTATATGGAAGACTTCGAGACAACATTGTGGGGGATCATTGTATTGTCTGGGGCTATTACGATCTTAGCCGCGCGGTTTGCTGTTTATCGTGGTCACTCCCCCTTACGACGTCTCAGTCGCAAAATCGGTTCCATCACCGCGGATAAATTGGATATCAGGTTGGAACCCACCGAAGTCCCAGTGGAGCTTGCTAATCTGGTGGAGTCCTTTAATGCGATGATTGAGAGACTTGAAAGCGGGTTTGAGCAGCTGTCCCATTTTTCCGCTGACATAGCTCATGAACTAAGAACGCCTATCACCAACCTGACTACACAGACCCAAGTCATACTCAATCAACCACGCTCGACGAATGAATACACTGACATCTTATATTCTAACTTAGAAGAGTACGAGCGAATGTCGAAAATGGTCAGTGACATGTTGTTACTAGCACAAACGGAGCATGGCTTGATCAAACCCAACGCTGAGCGGATAGACTGTCAGAAAGAAATCGGTGAATTAATCGAATACTTTGAGCTCTTGGCCGAAGAGAAGCACATCAGCATTCAACTTATTGGTCACAAAATAACGTTAATGTGCGACAAATCGATGTTTCGACAAGCACTGAGCAACTTGTTATCTAATGCCATTCGGTACACTCCCGATAATGCAGAAGTAACCGTATCTACTCAAATACAGGATAACGAAGCATTGATATCGATTTCAAACCCAGGTAATAAGATCCCTGACATTCAACTTTCTCGCCTTTTCGATCGTTTCTACCGCGCGGATCCATCTCGAAAACGTGACGGGCAAGGCGCTGGATTAGGATTAACCATTGCGAGATCTGTTCTTGAAGTTAACGGTGCACATATACAAGTGGGATCAGATGAGCAGGCAACCACGTTCACGGTCATCTTTCCATTGCGCAGCTGACGCCTCGAACACACGCAAGTGTTAGTTCGAGACGCCAGTTGGACTAAAAGGTATACACGCCTTTTAAATAATAGAAACCGCCGTTAATGCCAATGGGTGACGTCGTTGGGTACTTTGAACCCGCCACTTCGGTATCATAAAGCACATTTTCATCAGGGAGGTTGTCAAACGCATTTCGAGCGCCTAGTGTCATAATAAATGATTCATTAATATGATAACCAACTTCAAAATCGACCGTGTATTCCGCACCCACTTCCTCTATGGGTAAACCGGCATCGATGTGATCTTCAAAAATGTCACTAAAATAATTAAGGCGCGTTAATATCCGCCAATCGCCATTCGTATGATTGCCAGTCAGGCTGAAGCGGTATTCAGGCAAATTATCCTCAATCATTCGAATGCGAGTGGGTGAAATGTTTTGGACTTGCTCACCATTCACATCGAACGTTTTAACATCATCAACTTCTGTATCGGTCCAGTTCCCCGCAAACGAGAAAACCGTATCTCCTCCCAACATTTCCATTGAATAATTAGCGACGACATCAATACCTTGTGTTGACGTTGTAAAGTCATTTGTGAAGAAACTCACTTCACTAAAACTCGATGCGTCAGTGACGCCTTGGGCGAGAAGCGCATTGATATCCGCTTGCGTGAGGGTGATCCCCGACGTTGTGCTGATCCTATCTTCAACTTCAATATTGAAGTAATCGATGGTAACAAATAACCCATTTTCAAATTCTCCTACCCATCCTACACTGTAGCTCGTAGATTCCTCAGGTTGGAGGGGCGTTGCCCCCTTTTGAATGGAAATCGGATCCGACGGCGGCAGCGTGGCTCTATCAACCAATCCCGTTGCACTGAACGCGGTAGTGACGTTTCGTACATTCGATTGTCCTATGGTCGGCGCTTTGAATCCAGTTGCGATGGCGCCGCGTATTGCGACGGTTTCATTCAGTTGATAGCGCGCAGACAACTTGCCTTTGGTTGTGTCACCAAAATCACTAAAGTCCTCGTACCGAATAGCTGCCCCCACCATAAAATCGTCGCTAAAGAAATACTCCGAATCAATATACAGCGCTGCGCTGTTACGACTATTCTTGCCTTGGAACCGAGCGGCTAACCCAGGAAAGCCGTTTGAACCGATACCAAATCCCTGTGCGGCTAAAGGGCCTACTTCGTAGGACTTTGGATCCCCAGCGATGGCTTCAAACGCTTCATATCGATACTCAATGCCCCCGGCTAAGAACAACGGTTCATTCCCGCCAATATCAATATACTTATTGATGTCGATATTGAAGCTCGCTTCTGTTTGAATGTAGCGCCCGGGATTAAACGATGTTGGTGTATCCGGTCCTAATGACGGATTTATGGTGTTGCTAATGGCATAATCGATTTCATTAGTACCATAAGCACCACTGACATCGTAATTTAGCTCGTTATCCAATTCTCCACGAGTACCAACAACCAATGAAGCATCAGTAACGATCCCCCCAAATTTTGGGGTAAATCCACCAGGAAAGAGTTCGTTGAATGCAAAACAATCAGGATTGTTTGCAACTTGGTTGATATAAACAGGGTTTTCTAGCACGTTTGAGCCGACGGCTATATCGGTCGGACAGTTGCCCGATAGATCTGGCGTCAAGTCGGCTACCAGTAATAATTGCTCACCACTGTCATTGGTTCCGCCATCATTGACACCACCGCGGTTGTGTGGGTTTCGAAAGTAAAACCCGCCCTCCACTTCTCGTCTCGCATAGTTACCAAATAAATACGCTTCACTGTTTTGATCAAGCTCCAAACCTGCATTGGCAAAAAACTTAAGATCCCCTTTTATTTCAGGACTCCCCCATACTTGCGCCGGATCTTCAACGAACGTGTTGCCATTGTTTATCAGCGCCGCCGCATCATCGCGTTGTACGCTTCGTGACGTGGGATCGGCCGTTCGATATTCTAGAGAGAGATTGACAAACCCTTGATCAGTCAATGGCAACCCAACATTGCCCGCGACCATCGTCGTTGCGCCGTCCCCTTCATAATATTGACCTTTATTAAATTCCACTAGGCCTCCTTCAGCGTCATCTTTAAGCGCAAAGTTGATCACGCCGGCAATTGCGTCAGAGCCATATTGTGCTGCCGCACCGTCCCGTAATACTTCAACTTGTTTAAGTGCAACAGACGGTATGACGGATATATCAGGCCCTTGCGCACCGTCGGATATTTGACCACCTAAAAACGTAATAACCGCTGAGCGATGACGCCGTTTTCCATTCACCAGTATCAAGGTGTGATCCGGCGCGAGCCCTCTTAAATTCGCGGGACGTACTAGGGTTGAAGCATCATTAATTGGTTGGTCGTTAACATTAAAGGATGGCACGGCGGCTTGCATCATTGTCGTGATGTCGGTGGACCCGGTACTTTTAAATTCTTCTGCGCTGATAATGTCAACAGGTACCGCTGAATCCCCTATCGAGCGTGGCGCTGAACGCGTACCGACGACTGCATTTTTTCTACATCCGCCTCAGTGGTGCCGGCCTGCTCTTGTGCAACCAGCGTGGGTGAAATAGCCACTGCGATAGAAGCAGACAAAAGAGTCTTTGCAAACCCCAACCTTGTCGCCTTTGATTTAGTGTTAGTCATGTGTTTCCCTGATTTTATGTCTATGTCGTGTTGTTTGAAAAATCTCTTGAGAACCCAAACCGGTTGTTACAGATGTAGGAGGGCTAAGAGACTACCGTGCTGCGCAAAATACGCGCAGACACTGGCCAATACTGACAAAATCCGCCATGACCTACATGGCGGTGGAATTACATGATAATTACAATTTTGAAAGGTACTAAGAGTGTAAGAAATGCCTGATCTTCAGCCGGCAAATCATGACAATGCCATGGGACGCACAGGCTATGCTGCGCAGCGCCCCAGCACCGATAGCGTCATGAACAACGGTAGGGATTGGATCTTGAGCACAGCAATGTCATAAGAAAAGCAGACGGTCGATGTGCTCACCTGGTGAGACATTGTTCATTTGATAAGGTGGTATGTTTATCGTTCGCTACATAACATCTTGTGTCGTTTACGCATCAACAGCATTATCATTGCGGCGTATCATCGTTTACGCTTAACTTCTTCGTTTTTTTCACCGTTTTGTTTGTTTGGTGCATGTATTCTGCGATCAGATGCGCTTGTGTGTTTACCGTCGCGTCAGCTGCCACTAATTGCTGGCGAGTTTCATTAAGTGCAATCGTTTGTGTATTCAGAGCGTCAGTCGAAGAGGACAGATCATCGCGAAGCAGATCGGATGCGTGCTCTAACCTCTCGACGGTTTGTTCAAGACGCTGATTGTTACTGCGGGATTGCGCGAGTGCCTCTTCCAAAAAGCGGTTCTGCTCTGCCAATGCTTTGTGATCGTTAAGCGCCTGAGACAATGTAACCTCCAATCGCGCCAGTGTAAGTTTTTGCTCTTGGTTGGTGCCGGTTAAGCCGGCCAGCTCTTGCGTCAACGCGTGTTGTTGATGATTGAGTTGTGCGATCGTACTTTCAAAATGATGGGTTTCGCGCTCACGCTGAGACGCGACAGACGCACGATAATGCTCAAGCGCCGCACGCGCATCCACGTGCTTGTCCTCTAATGATTGATTATGCGTTGTCAGTAACTGGATTTCCTGTGTCATTGATGCGAGCCGTTGTTCGTAACGATCACACTCGCGAAGTGCTGTATCGCGCGCCGCTGTGATGTCAGTCACATATTGAGTCAATTCAGCGATGTCATTGTTAGCTCGCGCAATCTGAGCCTGCAACGTATCGTTTTGCTCCGATAGTGCGACTGCGCAAGCCGCCTGCTCGTCAAGTGACTTTTTAAACCTACTTTCACGTTCAACCAACGTGGCATGCGTCTCCTTTTTTAATCGCGCCGCAACGTGGCTTACAAGCTGCTGTAATTCTTCAGACAGTAAGACTTCTACCGGCGCATTTGCGCCCCCTTCGGTTAAGCGTTTCAAATGCTTATGAATAGTGCTCTTTGAGCCCGTATGCCCGAGCTCTGCGCGCACAGCGTCGATCGACACACTGTCACCGCGCGCAATGATGGCCTCTGTGGCTTGTTTAACGTTTGTCAGCGTCACGCCGGTTCGCGCCATGATAATGTACTGTATTACGTAATATGTATATACAGTATAATGTTGGAAGCATTCGAAATCAAAATAGGGAAATCAAAACAAGCGATAATCGTGGGTTATTTCACCTGTATACGCTGAAGCCCTTGATTAACCATTACATTGATACATACTATCCTTATCGCTAAAAATTGAGGTGTCAAAATCGCCCTATGTCTACCCTCCCGCGAAACGTACAAACACATTCGGTAGATGACTATATTCAGGCCGCCACACGTGATAATACGAGACGCACTTACCAAGGTGCGGTCGAGCATTTTGAAGTGGATTGGGGCGGTATGCTGCCCACTACAAGCGAGGCGCTATGTCGATATTTGGCACACTATGCGAATACCCTTGCCTACAACACACTCAAAACCCGATTGGCTGCCCTGTCCCAGTGGCATCAAAGCCAAGGATTTGTTGATCCCACCAAAGTCATCCAAGTGAAAAAGGTGCTTAAAGGTATACGGGCGTTGCACCCTGCCCCGGTGAAGAAAGCCACGCCCTTGGCGATGTCCATGCTTGAACAGTTAGACAGCCATCTCAATGCCGAATGTCGCAGTGACTCACGAGGTGTCTCATTGCGGGCCGCGCGCGACCGGGCTTTAATTTGGGTCGGATTTTGGCGAGGGTTTCGAAGTGATGAACTCACGCGTCTACTACTCCAGGGTATCGAGGAATCACCTAATCATGGTCTATCGCTTTACCTGTCACAGTCAAAAGGCGACCGGCAATACGCAGGTAAACGTCACCGACTACCGGCATTAAATACGCTATGCCCATGTGCTGCGTTAGATGCCTGGCGAGAGATGTTGGGCGACCACGAGGGACCTGTATTTAGAAAAATCGATCGCTGGGGTGTCATTGCTGAACATGCCTTAAACCCGCGGAGTATCAGTCGTATACTCAGACAACGATTTGAGAAAGCCGGTATCAATAACGCGCAGACATTTAGCAGCCACTCTCTTCGCCGCGGTTTCGCTTATTGGGCGGCAGAGCAGCGTTGGAGCTTAAGCGATCTGATGACACACGTAGGATGGAAAGACACACGTACCGCCATGGCATATTTAGAGACACTGCACCCTACATTCCAACAACCAACATAACGGATCCAGTTTATTCATCAATACTATCTTGGCTGGGCAACAACGCGTCCGGCGTGACACCGATAACATCGGCTAACTGATACAGTAATTCGATCGTGATATTGGCTTCACCACGCTCAATTCGGCCCACATAACTTCTGTCTACTTTCGCCTGTAGCGCTAACGCTTCTTGCGACAATCCTGCAGATTTGCGCGATGTTCGAATGACGCGCCCTAACGCGACGGATAACTGTGACATAAACTGACCTGCTTAAAAGTCAGTAATATCTCTACTTGCGGCTTAATAAACCACGGACTATAATCCGCATTTTTAAAATTCCCTTTGCAGTAAAAAGGTATATTATGCGGCAATTTACGCCACACCCTGGCCTTATTCAGGCCATTGTCTCTCTCGATAGCCCGCGTTTTCGCGTCACCGACATCCGTGATTGTTACATGACATTATATCCAGGCAAACAAAACAAAAATGACGTGAGACGTTGGATACACAGTTTTATGCGGACGTTTATAAAGCATGGTTTATTAGTTGATGTCACAGAAAATGAGGACAAAGCGGCGCACTACCGCCAAACGAATAAATTACATTCGATAGTCGATTCATCGGCAAGTCACAACATCAACAATCAAGACACGTTGGAAAAAAATCTTACTGAAATACAAAAACGGCTCCATGCACGACAACATGATATTTTGATCAGCTTAGGGGCAACCGAGGAACTGGAAAGTTTAAAATCCGAATTCCCAGACATGGCCCTGCGCATTGATAAAAAATTAAATGAATTTAAAGATCAAAATGTACGAACGCTTGGAAAAATAAAAGCACTCGAATTATTACTCTCTGCTACTTCATGAAACTTAGACATTGGCAAGCCCAATGCCTTGACGCTGCCATGAAACACTATCACAGTGGTCATCGGCAATTTGGTTGTTTAGCTACGCCAGGTGCTGGTAAGTCCGTATTTGCCGCAGTGACGGTTAAAGCCATGCTCAACGCAGGTTTAGTGGATTTTGTATTGTGCATTGCACCCTCTGTTACGGTAAGAAATGGACTTAAGTCAACGTTTGAAAAGGTGTTGGAGCAACCTATGGACGGATTCTTGGGCTCCATTGGATTAACACTGACCTACCAAGGCTTGTCATCAATGGCACCCGGGATGATTGGCAGGCTGTTGCAACAACGCCTGATCATCGTACTCGATGAAATTCATCATTGTGGTGGTCATGATAGACACAATGCAACCTATTGGGGCGCATCACTGATGGCGTTGATGCAACACAATACACCGCCATATACATTATCCTTATCCGGCACGCCATGGCGAACGGATGAAAACTATGTCACCTCATTGCTTTACGATCAAAACCTACGTCCCAATATGCAGTTTAGTTATGGGCTAAATGATGCGGTTAAAGAAGGTGTGTGCCGCACACCTTCAGTGCATTTGATCGACAGTTCGAAATGGCGAGTGATTGAGCCAGACCACACCACGCGCACGCATAACAGTCTGAAGCAACTCCTTAAAGATGAAAACCTGGCCTATCAACACGTCCTAGAGGAATCATTGTTTCTCTCGAACATCCTGCACTACGCGAATGAGAGATTAGTCACACTGAGACAAGATTGCAGTGATGTAGGCGGGTTGATTGTGGCTTCAAGTATAAAACATGCCACACAAATACAACGAATGTTAAGAAACATTACGCAGCAAGAGCCATGGCTCGTTACGAGTGACACAGATAAAAGCCATGCAGTCATTCAACAATTTAGAAACTCAGCTGCGCCTTGGTTAATTTCAGTTGGTATGGTCAGTGAGGGAACCGATATTCCAAGACTACAAGTATGCTGTCATCTTAGTCGGATCTGCACTGAACTGCACTTTAGACAGGTGCTTGGCCGGATCTTAAGGAAGCGCCCAAAAGATACTCATCCACAAGCAACCTTGATTGTGCCTGCGCACCCAGAGTTAAGTGAGTTTGCCGCGTTCCTCAAAGCAGAAATTCCCGAACATGTTTCGGTGGTCTGGCGGAAGAAAAAAGGCGACAGTTTAATAACTTCAGTAAGCCCATCCGACGACACACTAAAGCCTGATCCTGAAACACGTCTAACAAGTCAAGTCACAGAAGGCTCAAACCTTACAGAGTCGCAGAGTACAACAAATACCGGAGCGACCTCTAAAGCGTTGATCGCGCTAACATCATACGGAAAATTTGAAAAAGAGGTACTCCGTTTCACATAAATCGGAAAAAATAAAAAACAGTCCAAACGAAACAACGGAAATTAGCTTGATTGGATTAAACAACGCGTACCTTATTGCTTGATTTATTCTCGCTCAAAAGGTAATTCGCAATCTCCACAAATGACATTAAGTGTGGCTTTGCCGTAGATCTTTGTATCACATCCAGGACACACATGTTTACTGCGCGTTTGACGTTTAGCGACTTCTGGAAGGTAAAATGTGTCTGGCATAGCGTTGAAATCGTCATTCGTAGACGGTAATGCTCCAGATGCTGCCTCATCATCCAATGACACAACGTTGGCATTTAATACATCACTTGCATGAGCACAGTGTTCAACTAATGCATCCTGCGCCAACGTGGGTGTGTCGACAATCACAGGCTCATGAAGCTTGGGCAGCGCCAATCTATCTACCCAGTTTAGTCTGAAATCTATATCTTGCGTCAAGGCATTCGCCGCCTTCATAAAAAGACCTTGTTTCATGATAAAGTCACTCATATGACGTCCTACGATCGCACCTCCGGGCTCGCCTGTATCCGAGGGCATCAAACCGACATCCATCATCTTTTGTGCCCATTGTCTATTGTGGTAATGGCCCTCGCTAGGCTGTCCAAAATGAAACTGCCATGCATGGACCATTTCATGCACGAGCGTTTGAAAGATTTCAATCATTCTTGATGAGGCAAAATAGGCGGGATTGATGCTGATTTCACTACACAGTTTACCTTGTGCGTTACCCCATCTCTTAGCCGCGAAGAACCCCATGACATTCTTTTTTCGTTGTAAGGTGAAAATCACGGGAGGCAACGCATTATCAAATAAGCATGCATTAAAATGGTCGTATGCGGTCACGAGCGGTGCGTAAAGTTCATCTGTAGGCGACATGACGTAATTAATATGATTCTGACAATCGTTTAACTGTACATTACATTAATGATGACAGTTTTGTTAGAAGATACGGTTATTAAAAAGAGAAAATTGATTCCAAAATACTTTATTTTGTACAGTGTACACTGCACAAATTTATCGATAATGTTATTAAAAAGTCGATATTAATATCGAAAAGGAATGAACATGGCACAAATGAAGGTGCTCTCTGCTGCAAGAAAACAAGCCTTTAATAGCGTACCAAAATTGACCAAAGAAGCAACGCTTGGCTATTTTACTCTGGATTTAGAAACAAAAAAATCTTACGTAAAATGCAATCGGATGTGGCGAAAGTGGGCTTTCTCGTTTCAAAGGCTTATTTTCAAGCAAAAGGACGGTTTTTTGAATCGAGTCGTTTCTTTGCTGCTGATATTAAAAGAGCTTCGCGTGTACTGGCGCTCAATCACGCTGTCGATATGGACAAATACACCCCAGAAATGGCAACTCGTCATAGGAAACAAATCCTCGCTCAGTATAACTGGCAGGCCTACAGCAATGAGACCGCAGCACTGTTAGCCTTACACACAGACAGTTTGGTCTCTATTCGCATGAATAAAGAAGACATCTTATTTGCATTGGTGTCATTTTGTTGGATGCGACGTGTGGAGATCCCTTCATACAACCAGTTCGTGGACATTATCTCTATCGGATTTCAATCTTATGAAACACGTATGCTTGAGCGAGTCGAGACATCATTATCCGCAAAAAAGAAAAACGCATTAATTCAATTTTTTCCACAACATTCACATCTACACACCATAGGCGAGTTGAAAAGGATTGACCAAGGGCTTGGGCAACGAAGCCTCAATCAGAACGCTTCTATTTTAAAACTGTTTAGTGAGCAATTTAGTGAGTTAGCCAGAGTGTATAAAAAGGTTAACTTGACAGATGAAGCCATCACACATTTTTCTGATGCTATATATTTGGGAAATAATGACGAAATCAGGCGCCTGAAAAATGACAATAAACAATCGCTTTATTATCTTTCTTTTATTTATGATCAGGTTCACAAGCGTAATGACTTTGCCGCTGATGCTCTTCTCAAAGTCGTTAAACAATTTACGAATCGCGCAAAAGGTGATGAACGTAGCAAACGTGATGAACAACGGTTAAGCACATTAGAAGCAAATAGAACCGTGCTCAACAGTGCGAAAGACGCCAAACGCGTCTTAGAGCTGGTGTTTTCAATTACCAAAGATCCAAATCTATCATTTGAAGAGCGTAACGAACGTTCCCAACAGTTGATAAGCGCTTTTTTTAGTGCGCAAAATCCGGAATTTGATAAGCATATTGAGCGTGTAGGAAACAGCATAATCAAACAAGCAACACACGCTGATTACTACAGCTCGCTTTTTGAAAACAGTCTTAAACTTCAACGTTTACTTGGTTCACTTATTAAAGCGATGAGTTTTTACAAACAGAGTAAAAATCAAGCGCTGCTAGATGCAATTGACTTTTACCTTTCGCAGCCCAAAGCGATTGACGAAGATTCTCCTACTGCGTTTCTAACGAAAACCGAAGCTAATCTTCTGTTTGAGGAAGACGATATAAACCCGCTTAATAAGTATCGTGTATTTCTTTTCAATGCAGTAGCAAAAGGACTCAAAGACAAATCACTCACCCTAGAATATTCGTACCGCTACAAGCAAACGCCCAGCTACATGATTGGAGTCGAAGAGTGGCGTAATCATAAGAAGCGATTATTGGCGGCTGCTTCCCTGGATAAATTTTTTGATGGTCGTTCGGTACTCGATGGTATAGGTATGAGTGTGACCCAGCGATTTGAAGACGTGACTCGTCGTATTGCTCAAGATGAAAACCCCCATTTCTCTGTCAAAGACGACGGAACCTGGCGTATTCGATACCCTGATCCAGAATTCTCCATTGCTAAATACATCCCAACCTTACTAGGGTCATCGCGTTCAGTCACACTTCAAGATGTCATGTTCGAAATTGACCGACATACAAATTTTTCAAGCTGCTTTCGCAATCGGCTTCCTCGCGGCGGTAATACAGAGATTGATATTCGTTTACTTTTTGCCACGGTGTTAAGTTTGGGAACGAACCTTGGGCACACTGAGCTGGCCAGAGCCAGTAAGCTATTTTCTGAAAAAGCATTGAAAGATACTGAAAATTCTTGGGTATCGATTGCCAATTTACAACGAGCGAATGACTGTCTGGTTAAGACTATTCAATCTCTCTCGCTGCCGACAATCTATAACGAAAATAATGGCAGGCTGCACACAAGTAGCGACGGTAAGAAGGTTGTCGTAAACGTCAATTCGTTGTTGGCAAATTACTCATACAAATACTACGGAAAAGAACAAGGCATAAGCGTAAATAGCTTCTTGGACGAAAAACAGTCTTTCTTTCATGTTAACGTTTTGACATCATCAGATCGTGAAGCGCCTTATGTGCTAGAAGGATTGGTATCTTCTAAACACACACTGATGCAAGACGACATTGAGGAACATATTCACAGCACAGACACCCATGGGTATACAGAGGCGGTATTTGCCGGTCTTTATCTCATGGATGTTTCATTTGCCCCTCGCATTAAAAACGTTCATCACCAAACGCTTTATGCTTATCATTCCAAATCAACACAGAAGTATTCTGATTCACCACTTGCCCCTAAGTCCCAAATCAATAAAAAACTTATATTGGATAATTGGGACGACATTTTAAGATTGATGGCATCGATGAAATTAAAACGCTGTAGTTCATCTCAGATGCTCAAAATGCTATCCAGCAGTGAGCGTGATAATACTTTGTATAAGGCATTTAAAGAATTCGGTAGGTTGCTAAAAACCCACTTTATTCTCAATTATGTAGACGACGAAGAACTAAGACAAAATATTCAAAAGCAGCTCAATAGAGTTGAGCTGGGGCAAAAACTTGCTGATAAAGTACTTTTTGGCAGAAATGGCAAGCTTCAGGTTGGTTTGCACGATGAAGTTCAGTTGGTGATGGCTAGCAATACTTTACTTCGCAATATGATAATCCTATGGAACTACCTTTTCCTCTCTGACTACTGCTTAACACTCGATTCTGAAGAACAACGCGCAAAAGTAATAGAGTCAATTTCAACTGGCTCAGTCATTGCTTGGGCCCATATTAACTTTATGGGTATTTACGAATTTAACCCAGTAGGTAAAAGCAGGTTTAATGCGACTTTGAACAAGATGCGCAATGTTTCTATCTAGATAATTTATTATTATCAATGGGTTAGCTCTTTATGTCGTAATCTAGTGACCTATACGGTAGTTCAGCCTAGATATCAATACCCTATTTAACATAATATACATTATGCGCAATTAAGTATATGAGGGTTTAGGGTAGTTGATGCCAGCCTTCTCGGTAGCTTTGTCGTGCGTGATGACTTACACACTTTTTTGCGTTTGCAGCTATTGCGTGGTTATGAGGTGTGTTTTTATAACGTGCGTGAGATTAAAATCTGAGGCCGCTTTGCGCGCATACGGTCACCGTATGCGCGTAGCGCAGCCTTAGTTTTCTATTAATTTGCAGGTCTATTAATTAGATTCAGTGTCCGGTCAACTTGATGACGGTAAAAAGATATATCGTCAACTCGCTCGTAATCTAGAATAAAGTCTGGCAACAACTGATGGTAAATTGCTGGCACAATTAAAGATGTATCAACCTTCGTTTGATAGATTTGGAAGTTCAGATTATCAGGACTAATATGCTCTATAATATCGTCAGTTAATTCTTGTATTACTTCACCACCATAGCTTTCACCTTTAACACTATAAGCATCCAGTAATTTACTTCCTAGGTATTCAATACCGAACCAGTTTTCTGATTCTTCCTGTAAATAATCTAAGCTAAATACACAGTAATTGTTTTGCCATTTACACAGGCAAACAATGGATTCTTTATTGAAATCGGCATGCCTGGCATAGTCCATTGCTTTGTTTAAATTCATTGTGCTTTTCTCGATTGGTGAATCAGATTCTTTGAATACGCCCAGTCCGGAACCTCAGCTGGTTTGGCTTCTAATATTCTAAACAACGGAACTACATTTGATTTCGCAGGTTCGCATGGCCTTAAATCGATATTGATCCCATATTCCATTAACGATTTTCGTTGCCGGTAATATGTGGCTTTCGACATCATACTTCTTAGGTCATGGCCCTCAGTCCATAATGTTTAAGTTGCTATTAATTTATTAGGCAGCTTTGCCGTGATTTCATCAGTTAATCTTATTTGGTCAGTCATTTCTATTTTACCTAAGTACAGGTTGAACAACTGGCGAACTCGATTGGGTGTTAAGTCTTTCGCTTGCGTAATATCGAGCTTTTCTAGTTCTTTGCGGTGTAAACGCAGCTCGATACGCAACTTGTTTTCTGCCCAATTTTCGATGCCGATATTAGTTAATTGCTCAGGTAACTGTCCGGTTTTAGTTCTGATTTCTTCGGCTTTGCAATACAGTTTAATTGCCCAGCGCTCAGAGGTTTTTCCGAAGTAAAGCGTTCCTCCCTTGGTGGTTGGTCTGCCGTGACGTGTCTTAGCTTTAAACTCCATGGCGCGGATAAATGCTAGAACATCACTGCGTGATGGTAAGTTGAACGAGTAATTTATGTCGGTCATTCCAAGGTTATAATTACCGCTACGGATAGCAACTCGCTCTGGTAATGTTGGTTGAAGCTTGAACTGGTCTGCAATAATGTTGAACGTGTCATAAACAAGCGTAAGCAGATCGTCAGAGCCAAATACATTGTGATTGTGACCTTGAAGGAATTTAGAAGGGTTGCCGCTTACCCATAAATGGGTTGCGTTGCCCTGCCCGTCTGCGCCTTCACTCTTAATAGATATTCGCTTGTCATAACTGCCAACAGCATGATTTCTTTTTGGGCTGCGCCATTCAATTTCACCATGTTCGTCCATGCTAAAAACTTCTCCAGCATTTAATGGAGCGTGAACAATTGGCAAAGAGGCACGAACCCAATCAATCATTGGATATTTACCTGTACGGTTCTCATTTTGAGACAAAAGTCGGGTATTACTAGACTTCCCAGCTCGCTGTAATTTTTCACTCTGCAAAACCTGTCAATACACTTATATGTGAAATACAAATACACATGTAAAGCAAGTCAAGCTTTATGGTTTAAAAGCGTGGTGTATGATTCTACGTACACGTGAAATAAGAGTGTTAAAGTATTTTTATAGGCGAAAATGTTAGGGCGTTAAGGTTACAAAGGGCTAATCCAATCACAGTTTGCAAGCGCATCAGCGATGCAATTAACGCAGGTTTCAAGAGTTGTGAACGGCGATACAGATCCAAAGGCGTCTACGCTTAATAAGATCATCACTTGCTTAGGCTGCACAGCTAATGATATTTTCAATAAACACAGCGAGTGACAGAAAATGAATTTAGAAGAATTAATTTATGCGAAGGATATACTCACAGGCATGGACATTAAAACCGTTGCAGTTTTATCGCGCTTGCTTGATAACCACGCGTTGTTTATTCAGCAGGTACAAGACACTTACAAGAATGACCCACATCCACAGGCTGCAGCAATGAAAAAGCGGGCTTGAATTTAGAGAAATACGGCATTAAAGAATAGGCCATCGTTTCCCCTGCTCTCGCGTTGTATTCGTCCGGTTTAGCAGGGTGGCCATGACTCTTTATTGAACGGAGTCAGGCCGTTGGGTGAAGAAGATTCTGCATTTATACCTAGAAGAACGCTTCCGTTCACTTCATGCCGGCTGGGCATAAAAAAGCCCTCAAATGAGGGCTTTTTTGCTTATTTACTAGTTTTAAAATAAATCTCAATCGTCTTACAAACCCTATTCACAAAGAAGTAGGCTATTAATAAATAAACAACTGTAGGATCGACTGTTATCATGTTTTCTATAAACTTTAATGCTTCGTTTCGCATAACGATTTTGCCGTTGTCTGTTTGCGCGCGAGGCTTGGGCAATACAGCCCTTTTATTATATTTTCTTCTACAACGACTAGCGCTCGTTGGTATATCGTCCACGTTTCACAACATTGAAAATATTCTTTAATTATACCTAATTGGAAGTACAATTTGTGAACTATTTTTGAGCGCGTTATAACTATGAATAAACCAGTCACTTTGACCACTGACCAACAGCTAAGTTTGGTACGCATGCCGTAATTGCTTATACAGCTTGCCGCCACGCAACTTGTCTTGCTGTACTTAGCCGTAAACCCACTCATGACTGACTGGGTGGCCAAGAATTTTTCCTACACCTGCAATCTGCTCGGGACTCCATTTCTGACTCAACCCAAACTTAACAAGATTCATCGTCAGGACGGGTATTCCATATTTCGCTGCCTGACATCGTCGTTTCATCGTCTTAGCCTGCGCAACTTCAGGCAAGTAGTGATTCTTCCGAATTCTGTTACGCCGTACTTCACGACCAATCCTGCTGTGGCTCACTTTAAGCCGCTTATTAATATCCCGGTAGCTGAAACCCTCGTGTAAGTAGGCCTCGATCTGGTATCGTTGGCCTTCGATCAACTGCTTGTAACTCATGATAATACTCATGATTGTTTGGCGACTACAGAGTACCACCAACAGGCAGTTGATCTCTTGTCACCGTTTAACCATGAGTGATGCACTTATTATCTGAATTCGGGGCCTTGGGTATCTCCAGAATTTACGTAGCGACACCTTAAATTTGGAATATTTTTTATATTAAGTACTATTGCATCATGATTATTCGGTATGCATTTTATTACTGCTCAATTAAATTCTTACAATACGGCCCCTATTCTCATACTAATTTCGGTCTTAAGTTATTTATTTTATATTCCTAAAGGATAAATTTTAAGCACCTGCTCCGATTCACTAAATAAATTTCATGCCGTGTTTTTTTTACTTCTCTTCCGAATTAAGTTATTAGCCTCTTCATAAAAGTAGCATGGTATATCCTTGTGGCTATTTGATAAATTTGCGTAATTAAACTCAGGGGGAGCTTCACTAGGATCTATTTCCTTAAAATCACTTATAATTTTGTTTTGCTGTTTTGTATCTGAAAAACTTAAAATATGTACGCTGATATCAGCAAGTTTTTGTAACGCTAATAGCGCCCCCTTTAAATCACCGTCGCCATATAAATTTGCACTATTACGTTCAAACTCTAACTCAAGGTTAGTTGTAGGTTTTATCAGACGACAGCAAAGTTCTTTTTCGGTGTTATGGAGAACCTGTGCGATTTGTATGAATACTTCGACTATTTGACCTTTGTCGGTCGAAGACAACTGAGTAATTAAACTATAGATTAACCCAAAATTTGCATCTAAAACATCTTCAAATGAGTTGTCTACCGTAAACGTTGGAATTCCAGACTCACTCTTTGGAAAAACTTTGTGGTGTAACTCTCTAGATCTTATTATGACATCGTCATTTATGATATTTTCTATATGCTTTTCAAATAGCTCAATATGACGATGATAGTTTGTAAAGTCGTTTTGGGCAGAGAGCAAATTTATACTTTTTTTAGTTTGTTCTGAACGGTGATTTGTTGCATATAGAGCAAGAAGAGGGATAAGTGTTGCTAGGATAGCCAAGGGAAATTTAAACATTAAAAATAAATTGTTGAATCCATTATATGTAAAGTCTAAGTATAAATCGTATTGGAATGAACTAACTATGCTTATGGTAAGCAATAAAACGATAAATAGAAAAATCACACACACACATGTTTTCTTAACTATAGCTAATTGAAAGAAACTTTGGTTTGCGGGAAATGCATCCAATAACTTGTCAAACAAAATAAAAACCTCCAATAATGAAACCAAATATTTAAACAATTTTTAAAATTATACTGAAAAATATCTCTGGTAAACAAGCTATTTGCAATCTTTCTCAATAAACAATGGGCTATTGGCGTCAATAGCATTGATGAAATCTGTAATAATTTTGCTATTAATTACAATATTTGGGTTAGTTTTTCAAAGCCGCATTTTCTATTTCTAATATAATTATGCGTTCTAACATTCTTAACAACTGCTTGCGGTTTTCTCTTTGTATTTTAGTCAGGTTTTTATTTAATAAAGTCACATCTTCTTCTGATAAAGATACTTCAACACTTTCGGTAATATTCGCGTTGTGTACAAATTGTTTGTAATGACTAACGCTGTTTTCTATTGCAGTATCTATTAAATGTTGCGAACAGCCAACTAGCTTGCCAGTAATATACGTTGCAATAACTTTTCTTACTTCTGCTAAACATGTAGGAAACGCTATAACATTTTCTACATGTTGTTTTATGTCATCACTTTCAATTGTGCTCACTAAACGCTACCTTCAATCTACATATAATCCGCGTATTGAAATCTATTATTTGGTTTTAATAGAACATTGCTGAATTCCTAAATTCAGTAAATAAAAGAATCTATGGCTTAGCTTCTTTTATTGTTTAAGCTATTCACTACTGCACTTAACATTTCTTTATCGCCGTCATGAATTAACGCTTTCATACTGCGTTCATAAGCTTCTTTAGCATGTTTAGTTGCAGCTTTACAAATATCATCATTGCTTGTTTTTGCAATGGCATCTAACGTCTTTTGTATTCTTATAGAGACTTCAATCATGGATGCACCATCTCGTGCTAAACCTGTGAATGCGTCATCAAACATATCGGCCGTACTCATGTCAGGTACGGTTACTTTATCGTATTTAATATCACCAATGTCATCGCATTTTTCTTTGTGCGCCCACTGAATAAACAGCCGAGCATAACTGCCAAGAATACTGATGGCGGTACCTGGGTCGTTTACTGAAGGTGAAAGCGCGCGGGATGCTATTTCTGATAGCACGACCAATCCATATCTAGGATCGGCTTCAAATGACCGTTCGCTGCCAATTTGAAATGCTGAAAGCAGTGCTGATTTATCGCTGGCTTTACTGCTGCTGTCATCCTCGGAGTTTTTCGGTTTAAAGCTCTCGATGTAGCACAGCGGTTTATCCGGTGTGCAAAATTGTCCGGGTAGCATGGCGATATGAACTTGAGTGTCTCGTTCTTCAGCCCACGCTTGTACTTTTGCCATATCAACCATTTGTACATAGCCAATACTATCAGTTGTTAGTGTTTGGTATTTTGAGGGATCACCGCCCTGCTCTTTCACACTGTTCGGCTGCGGCTTACCGCCGAGCCTGGGCGTCGATAATCGATGGTTAATAGCACGCATGGCGGCATCTTCAACTTTTTGTACCGTAGAGCCCACACGGCCGAGTCTCGCGACACTGTCTACCCACCGGATAAACGTAAGAATGACAATCACAAAGACGAGACAGGTAAGACAAAAAAGAAGAAATATTCCAGCGTCTTCGAAGAAATTGTTAATTGATGCGGTTATGGCGACGACGCTAAAGATAAACGCGCCTACAAAAGTAGACAGCGCATTTTGTGAGGCATCATCTGAGATGATTAAACTTACCGAACGTGGCGTCGATGACCTGCTAGCAGATGCATAGGCACTTACCATAGTGCCTGCCGAGAAAGTCGCTATGACCAGCATGCTCGATGCCATAATGGATAGCAGTGTTTCTACTGAGGATTGATCGACTTTAGGTAGATGTTCAGCGAGTGCGGTGCCGTCTGCCAGTTTTGAGGCGAACACCGCAGCGATAGACAATACGCATAGTGATAAAGGCTTTACCCACAGTTTTTCCTTGAAGCTAAAAAGTAAAAAACGAAATCTATCTACTGAAATAGGCGCATCCATTAATTCGTGTCCTTTCTTTTATTATAATTATAGTAAGAAGTTTCTATTTCATACGTTTGTTTCCGGCACAACGTTTAGAACAATACACTACGTTATCCCAATTCTTCTCCCATTTCTTACGCCAAGTGAATAGTCTGTTGCACACGGGGCACATTTTGCTTGGTAAATCAGACTTCTTCATTTTCAGATAATTTAGTTAAAAAAATTGTCACGCTGTCTTTCATTGCGTTTATATTTTCATCTTTCATGCGGCCATGAGTTTTATACATCATTGCCATTCTTGGATTACCGCTTAGCTTTTCTTTATGCTTATCGATAAAATGCCAGTATAAGTAATTGAACGGGCAAGCCTTAGGACCTGTTTTTTTACTAACTTGATAACCGCAGTTTTTGCAGTAGTTCGACATTTTATTAATATAGCTACCACTGGCGACATAAGGTTTGCTCGCGAGTTGACCGCCATCACTGTATAAGGCCATGCCTGCTACATTTGGTAGTTCTACCCATTCATACGCATCTGCATAAACCAGCAAGTACCATTGTTGAACTTCTTCGGGTGACAACCCCGTTAAAAGACAGAAATTCCCCAGCACCATTAATCGCTGTATATGATGAGCATACGCGTTTGCTTGTGTTTCCTTTATGCATTGGCGCATGCAGTTCATGTTGGTTTGGCCATTCCAAAAGAAATCGGGGAGTGAGCGATTATGGTTGAAATAATTATCGCTCTTAAGGCTTGGCATAAAGTGCCAATAAAACCCTCTAACAAATTCCCGCCACCCCAGTATTTGGCGAATAAAACCTTCAACCGAGTTAAGCGGCGCAGTGCCCGCGTAATAAGCCGATTCCGCAGCATCAATGGCTTCTTTCGGGCTAAGCAAACCACAATTTAAATAAAACGCGATATGGGAGTGATATAACCAAGGTTTGCCTTCAACCATGGCATCTTGGTATTGGCCAAAATGGGGTAACCGTTCTTCTATGAAGTCGCTAAGCACCGTTAGCGCATCGTCGCGGGTAACGGCAAAGTGAAATGGGCTAATGTCACCAAAATGATCGCTAAACTCCTTTTCAACTAAATCAATAACGTCTTGGGTAATAGCGTCTATCTTGAATTGCGTGTGGGTCGGCACATTAGTACCCGCCGGCATAGGCTCTCGGTTTTGCGCGTCGTAATTCCACTTCCCACCAATAGGGCTTTTATCTTCCATCAAGATGCCATGTTTTCTTCGCATCTCTCGGTAGAAAAATTCCATACGCAATTGTTTTCTATCATGTGCCCAATCACTAAATTCTTTGGGGCTGGCGAGAAAACGAGCGTCGTTGATTATGCTGACAGGCACACCTAAGGATTGCTCCCATTGCTGCATGCTTTTCAGTAAACGATATTCGCCAGGTGATGTCACTTTGACATTATCAAAGTCGCCGCTCGCTAGCGTATATTTAACTTGTTCGAGCAAACTGCCTTGGTTTGACTCATCGTTATATTCAATATAGTTGACGTTAAAATTATCTTCTTTCAACGCTTTTGCGAAATGTCGCATGGCACTAAAGAGGAAAACAATTTTCTTTTTGTGATGCTTTACGTAAGTAGCTTCCTCACGTACTTCTGCCATAAGCACGGTATCTTGCACTTTTTTTGCGTTTTCTAAAACAGGCAGGTTGCGAGTAAGCTGATCACCTAAAATAAGTATTAAAGACGCCATGGGTACCCTACTCTTTTAAAGCCTGAAAGGCATCTAAAGCACGCTGTCTCGATGCTTTTAAATCTACGATAGGTTTAGGATAAGTATCCCCTAAATGTACTCCTGCATCTTTAGCAATGACCGGCGGCGCATCCCAAGGCTTATGTATGTATTTATCAGGAAGGTCGGCAAGTTCAGGGCAGTACTTCCTGACGTACTTTCCTTGTTTATCAAATTTTTCTCCCTGTAATAACGGGTTAAAAATTCTGAAATACGGTGCTGCGTCAGCGCCTGTGCCTGCTACCCACTGCCAACCAGCGGTATTGCTGGCTAAATCAGCGTCTACTAGGCAGTCCCAGAACCAACGTTCGCCCTCTTGCCAACTAATAAGAAGATTTTTAACCAAGAAAGAACCTACAATCATACGAACACGGTTGTGCATATACCCGGTTTGCCACAGTTCTCGCATACCTGCATCGACAATAGGGATACCGGTTTGCCCTTTTTGCCAGGCTTTAAGAGATTTTGCATCAGTGCGCCAATTGAACTTATCAAATTTATCATTAAAGTTTTTGGTCGGTATGGTTGGAAAATGGTAAAGCAAGTAATAGCTAAACTCGCGCCAGCCCAACTCACTTAGATAAGTATCTATGCTTTTATCTTCACTGGTTTCAAACCTGTCTTTAATAGCATACCAGACTTGATTAGGCGACACTTCGCCAAAATGCAGATGAGGTGATAGATGAGAGGTTCCATTCATTGACGGAATATCACGGGCATCTTTATATTTGCGGGCAGAGTGCTCGATGAAATCTTGTAAATTGTCAGCTGCACCGTCTTCACCTGGTTTCCAGTGATTTTTAAAATCACTGTCCCAATCTAGCGAAGGAAGTAAGTTGAGATCCTCTATATTACAAGACCCGTTAGCCTTAGTATTTTTACTATCATCAACATCGGCGTATGTAATTCGTGCTGGCGGTGCTTGAGGATAGCGTGGAGGCTCAACGTTCAAACAACCTTTTCTATAATATGGGGTGAAAACTCGGTAAGGCGTCCCGTCTTTTTTATGCACCTTCATCGGCTCCCACAGCAAACTACCGTTACTGCTGTGCGCCTCAAAGTCATTGTCTAAAAGCTGCTTTTTAATCGCTTTATCTCGATTAATTTGCCAAGGCTCATAGCAGCGATTCCAATAGATTCCCTTCGCTTCATAGGCTTCCATTAATGCAGGGATAAGCGTTTTAGGATCGCCTTTAAATACTTTTAGGTGATTATTCAATTTCTCGTTCAATGAATTCAACGAGTGATGTAACCACCAGTTACTGGCGCCTCCTAATGCTTTTGCATCGTTCGCATTATCATCGTAAATGTAAATCGGGATTATTTTTCCTTCATCACAGGCTGCATTTAACGCGGGGTTATCTTTTACTCTAAGGTCCTGTCTGAACCACATTATTGACACTGGCACTGTCACGGTTAGCCCTTTAATTGAACATTATATAAACACTTACGCATACATATGATACGATAATCGCAGAAAGCAGGATCCATCTACCCCAAAAAAATGTATAAGGGAGGGAACCCTATGTTACTGGATAATCATGTGATACGTGATTCAGCAAGACCTACAAGAGGCTTGTTTTGGTTTCGCCACGACTTACGTTTTCACGACCAAGTGGTGCTATCATCGCTTTGTCAGCAAGTAGACGAATTAACGCTTCTCTTTATAATAGACGACAGCTGGTTTGTACCAAACTCTTACGGTATTCAACCCGTTGGTGAGCATCGTTTTAACTTTCTTATAGATACAATAGAAGCATTAAACGAAAAAGCGAGCGCTTTGGGTCACTCTATTTTGACCTTAAAGGGCCAAACTCCTGAACTACTCGTGTCTTTGCTCTCATCTAATGCTTATACGCACATTGGTGTTACTGAACACGGAGGCTATAACGAGCGCAGAGAAGTAGAAGCGGTTTCTCGTTTTTTTCCTAATATCGAAATAGTGACAGGCGAATCTAGCTCGCTTTTCAATCAAAATGACCTTCCTTTTAATCTTGAAGTCATGCCGGATGTCTTTACCCCTTTTAAGCGTAAAATTGAATCTGCAATAAAACCCTGTGAACCTGTTGCAACGTTAACCGCATTGCCTACCCCTTTCACGCCAGATATTGACGCTGAATGCCAATATACGCTTAACCGTCGACCTCCACGTAATCAAACAGAAGGCTCATTCGTTGGAGGCGAAGACGCTGCACTCTCTCACTTAAACAGTTATTTATTCGAATGGAAAGTGGCAGCGAGCTATAAAGAAACGCGAAACGCATTAGATAATTGGCGCGACAGTACAAAACTGTCGCCGTGGTTAGCCACGGGTGCGCTATCGGCGCGGTATGTAATTCAAGAAGTTAAACAGTACGAACAAAATGTCGTTAAAAATGATTCAACCTATTGGATTTATTTTGAATTGCTTTGGCGTGAGTATTTTTATTGGCTTCAACAGAAGTTTGGACCAAAGTGGTTCCAGTTTGATGGCATAAAATCAAAAACGCCTAATACCAGCCACAACCATGAAGTATTTGTTGGTTGGTGTAACGGACAAACGGGATACCCTATTGTTGATGCGTGTATGCGTCAACTGGCGTCTACGGGTTATATGTCTAACCGAGGTCGACAATTGGTGGCAAGTTGCTTTGTGAATGAACTCAGGCAAGATTGGCGCTATGGTGCGGCTTGGTTCGAGAGTCAATTGTTAGATTATGATGTGGCTAGCAATTGGGGAAACTGGTTGTACCTGGCTGGCGTAGGTACAGACCCCCGAGAGAACCGGCAATTTAACTTGCAGAAACAAACCGAAATTTACGACCCGAAAGGTGACTTCTGTGCGAAATGGCTAGATTAACACCTTTATTTGTTACGTAAACATACCCACTAGCTAGCTTCTTTTTCAAGTTATGCGTAGCCTGCGGGAAGCAAATTCAGCCATTTTGGTTACGTGTAACCCAGTCAAGAGCAGTAAAAACGGGTTATCGGTTGTTTTTACGTAACCACTCATTAAGCAATTTAATTTGGCCACATTTGTAAGCGGCATACATCAAACGTACTGAGTTAGACACGGCTTCACTATCACTCCACCCTGTTTTCTCTCTAATTTCGTCGTAGCAAAGCTTAGCTTCTGGAGAAACATAGCCTCTCACAAGCTTTTTCCCTGCATCTCGTTGACGTTCTCGAAAGCGGCGTTGCTTATCAGCATTTGCTTTTGCTTTTTCTTTTATTGTGCTGTTTTTCGTATTTTCTGTCATAGTAATCACTAGCTCGTTGGTAATTCGAGTTTAACACGCGTTTTTATTTAGAAAAATGACTGTTCGGAGTTGTTTAGCTTACAAGTGTTCGCTAAATTAGCACCGCGAATTTAAAAAACAACGAGTTGGGAATGTCAGACAGAAAAAATAGTTTTAACAAAGAAGATTTATTAGCATGCAGCCGCGGCGAAATGTTCGGCCCAGGTAACAGCCAACTACCCGCCCCTAACATGCTAATGATGGATCGTGTCGTTTCTATTACTGAAGATGGCGGTGAACATGGTAAAGGCGAAATAATTGCTGAGTTAGACATTACGCCAGATCTTTGGTTTTTCGATTGTCACTTCCCAGGTGACCCTGTAATGCCTGGTTGCTTGGGTTTAGATGCTATGTGGCAGCTGGTCGGATTTTTCTTAGGCTGGTGCGATGGGCCAGGTAAAGGGCGTGCTCTTGGCGTGGGCGAAGTGAAATTCACAGGCCAAATACTGCCTACTGCCAAAAAAGTTACTTACAAAATCACCATGAAGCGTGTTATCAAACGTAAACTTTTCATGGGAATGGCGGATGGTTCTGTTGAAGTAGATGGTAGAGAAATCTACGTTGCGAAAGATCTTAAAGTAGGTTTGTTCCAAGACACATCTAACTTCTAGCTAATAACAGCGTCAAAACGATAAAAGCCCCATTACTGGGGCTTTTTCATTGCTTAATCACTTTCTAAGAGAGAAGACGTTATTTGACACTAAGACCTACGTGCCTGTCTTCTACCGCCTCGCGCCAGCCTCCTAACCATTCCGACCGAGCGTCATTCTGTTGAAAAGGACAGATATCCTTTGAACGACCGCTAATACCAGCTTGATACCCTTTTGAATGGGCGCGTGTCAGTTTATCTCTTTTTTGTCTTTTCATTGATTAGCCTCTTTAACTTTGTAGGATGTGCTACAAATTCTCTCTCGGGCCCAATACATCGTTTTTCAATTGATAGTGGCGGAAAAGTCATTGTGCACACTACTGTGATAGTGCAATGTGCAAAATGGTTCAACATAATTATTGTAAAGAGTGCATTGACATTTGGTAATGTTATGAAACATAGATGAATTTTATATTACACTTTTTGGGCATATATATTTCAATTTTTAAATCTTTTAGCAATAAAAAAGGCCGCTATTAACGAGCGGCCTTTGAAAAATAACTAAAAGTAGAGCGAATTGATTATTTCTTCAATTTGCGACGGAAAATGGCCAGTAAACTTAGCGCCATTAAGCCAAATAAGCCCGTAGAAGCGCCACTACGCTCGAAGCTATCATCAACTTCTTCGCCGTCGTCATCAATACTACAATCGTCAATCGTGCCACCAGTCGGTGATAATTTCACAGCAACAATAGCATCAATTTCTACGGTTTCACCTTCTGTGTTAATTATATCAACACCTGTACTATATTTACTGGTTGAACGAATACGCGCATTAGCGATAATCTCATCATTATCGTTAATATCGATAGCTTCTAGCAATGTGTATTCACTGTCACACGGCGTTAAATCGTTTAAATCTAGAAATTCTTCGGTTTCAATATCGAACATGAACGCGTGCGTTTCACGAACCGTATCGGATGTCGCATCGTAGTCTGATTTACCTACAATAATATTATTATTATTGATGGCATTTGCTTGTACGCCGGCAGTCGCAAAGAAACCATCTGGGTACAATTGCTCAGTGGTATCTAAGTTGTATGCGAACAAACGAGAACGCGCGATATCACTCGACTCACGTAACACTGCACCTGCTACCCAGTTGTTATCGTTAATCGCCATCGCTTGGCTAAGTAAATTTTCTTCTCGAGGAAGCAACTCTTCGGTTTCACCATCTCTAAATACGGTAGCGACACGTTCACTTTCGTTTAAGCCAGAAGAGTTCGGGCGTGTAATAGTAACCGCATCACCCGTTAACGCTTCACCTACCGCAATACCTTGCTCATTAATATCATAGGCGTAAGAGAAATAGTGACTAGTATCGTCTTCTTCAGGGGTAAATAATAACGGGAACGTGTCGGTACTGATGACTTCACCATTAACATCAAGTTGCCAAACAGTGGCGTTCACTTCTGAAGACAGCATAAAGCTCGACATAAAGCTGGTAGAGTTTGTCACAAAATAACTGGATATACGCGGAACGTTGAATTCGCCATTGTAAATGCTATAGAAGCAACGCCCTTCTGGCAAATCGCCACGGGTTTCATCTTCTTCACACGTTTCTATTGCATCGTCGACGGTATCCAGGAAGCTCACTGAGCTGAAACCTGCTACTTGGAGGTTTTGATTTACTGCGCGAGCAGAGGCAAATCCACCAAGAGTATCGTCTACCGGTGGAATGATTTTAGTTCCATTAGTTGTCTGAACAAAAGCTTGTTGAGCCAGTTCTGAGTAGGTGTAGTTTATCGTGTCGCCATCTTCGTTTTCATACTCATCGAGGACTACTATACCCGGAGAGTCACCAACGATAAAATTACCGCTTACACTATCGCGACCGCCAGCCTCTACAGACTGTGTGTAATCGTCGAACTTGTCGGTAACTTCGTCTAAGCCTGGCACCAAACTAATGTCAGTGGTATCAGTTAAGTAGGTTCTATAGCTCGCTAACTTTTGGCCCGTAGAAGCGGTTTGATTAGATAAAAGGTAGTTAACAACTAAAGTGTAGTCGGCGTCAGTGAAGACACCCTGCAAAGCATCATCTTCATTTTCAAGAGCCCCTGAAAACGAGGTAAAGAAACTAGTGTCTTCTTCTAACTGTTCTACATCAACAGGTGGGTTAAATTCCAACTGCACCATTGATAACATTTTACCGGTATTATCAATTGAACGGGCGAAGGTATTTTGACCAACATCCTGCAAAGGAAGTGGTGTCACGGTGTAGGTTTCGGCCATTGCCGAAACACTACCTGTTGCCAACAGAACGGCGACGGCAAGCTGAGTTCGTTTCATCTAAAATCCTATTTACTGCTGATTATCTTCCAGCATACTTTCTAATTCATCCCAGCGCGCATATTTCTGGGATAAGGCTTGTTCTTTCTCTGCTAACAGAGCTAAGGTTTTTGCAGTTTCATCGTTCCCTTTTTTAAAGAATTCAGGGTCGTTAACTAACAACTGCATTTCCGCTAATTCATTTTCATACTGCTCAATATCTGCAGGCAGCGATTCAAGTTCTCGTTGATCTTTATATGATAACTTTTTCGTCTTACGGGGAGAAGACTTAGCACTAGGACTATTCGAACTTAAATTAGTTTCATTCTTTACTTTGGCTTTTTCGTCTTTAATGACTTGTTGACGTTTAGCATTCTGATCTTTATACCAGCTCTCTACATCTGTGAAGCCACCAATGAACTCCCGTAAAAAGCCTTCGCCTTCAAATACGACACAACTGTTAGCAACATTGTCGACGAATTCCCTATCATGACTTACCAGCAAAACAGTGCCAGCATACTCATTTAAAAGGGTTTCTAACATCTCAAGCGTTTCAACATCAAGATCGTTAGTAGGCTCATCGAGCACTAGTAAGTTACTAGGCTTGAGCATAAGTTTGGCCAACATTAGCCTGTTTTTCTCACCGCCAGACAGTGACTTCACAGGCGCATTTACTCGCTCAGGTGAGAACAAATAATCTTGCAGATAACTAATAACATGCCTTGGATGCCCGTTAACCATAAGGTCACGTTTACCATCACCTACCGCGTCAATCACGGTTTGTTCCAAATCTAACCCATGGCGGTGTTGGTCAAAATAGGCGACTTCAAGATTAGTGCCTTGCTTACAATTGCCGTTATCGGGTGTTATTTCACCTAATAACAACTTAATCAGCGTACTTTTACCGCTACCGTTGGGTCCAACAAGTGCAAGTTTATCGCCACGTAGTACATTAAGGTTTAGTCCCTTCACAATTTGATTACCGCCAATGGCGTAATCTAAGTCGGTCACTTCAAACACCATTTTGCCCGAGCGCGTGCCCTGGTGCTGACTTACCACCGCGTTACCTTGCACTGCACGTCTGGCTTTACGTTCGTCACGCAGCTTTTTCAATGCACGTACACGGCCTTCGTTGCGGGTACGACGGGCTTTTATGCCTTGGCGTATCCACACCTCTTCTTGCGCCAGTTTCTTATCAAACTCGGCGTTATGCGCAGCTTCTACTTCAAGATCTTGCTGTTTTTTCTCTAAGTAGGTTTCGTAGTTGCCTGGGTAACTGGTTAATCCACCACGGTCTAAATCAACAATACGGGTTGCCATATTTCGGATAAATGCCCTATCGTGACTTACAAATACAATGGCGCCGTTGTAATTAGATAAACTACTTTCCAACCAGCGAATCATTTCGATATCTAAGTGGTTGGTGGGTTCGTCAAGCAACAGCAAATCAGGTGAACGAACCAATGCGCGTGCAAGTGCCGCTTTACGTCGCCAGCCACCTGATAAAGTAGACAATGAAATATCAGGCTCTAATTTAAGCATGGTGAGCGTTTGTTCTATTTGTTGCTCAAATTGCCATGCATCACGGGCTTCCAAGGTTTCCTGCAAAGTTTGCAAACGATTTAAGTTAGCTTCACTAGGGTCATCAGCCACTAACTTAGTCTGATGATGATAAGCCTTAATGGTGTCGCCTACATCTGCTAAGCCTTCAGCAACGTAATCAAAAAGCGTAACGTCGGTGGTTTGAGGCGGATCTTGCTCTAATCGAGCAATTATCGTGTCGCTTTCTATGATGCGCTGTCCGTCATCGGCTATCACATCACCTGAAATCACCTTCATTAAGGTGGATTTACCACTGCCATTTCGGCCTACTAAACACACACGCTCTTTGGGTTGAACAATCAGTTCAACACCATCTAATAAAGGGGGGTTACCGTAGATGACAGTGATGTTCTTTAACTGCAAAATACTCACTGTAAGAATGTCTCCAATGCGTTGGTATCAAATGGCCAGCCTATTTCTGCGCCATTGTCTTCCCGTTTTAATACAGGAATACGAGCACCGTATAAATGATACAAGTCGGTGCTATTACGAATATTTACTTTCTCGACGTTTAACGAAGAAAACTGCTGCGTATTAGCCAACTCAATGTCGGCTAAATCACACAAGCTACACTGAGGCCCCGTGTAAAACACTATTTTCATAAAGCTTCTCTTGATAACGCTTCTTTTGGTAACGCTTCCTTTGATAACGAAAGGATCCAGCACTTATGGATGTTTGCACGGCGGGAAAAGTCTTCTGGAATGGTTTCTTGGGTAATATTTTCAATACTAAAACCAAGCTCCTGCAACGCCTCTTCATCTAACTTGAAGCCACGTTTGTTGTTAGAGAAAATTAACGTGCCGCCTTCATTTAGACAGCTTCTAGCATTTGTTAGCATAGTAACGTGGTCACGCTGTACATCCCACGTGCTTTGCATACGTTTAGAATTCGAGAACGAAGGTGGGTCGATAAAGATTAAGTCGTATTTACCCTTATGATCGCCTAACCATGACGTGCAATCAGCTTGAACAAAAGCATGTGGCCCATTTAACTTGTTAAGCGCTACATTCTTTTTCGCCCAGTCTAAATAGGTGTTAGACATATCAACGGTTGTCACTGATTTCGCGCCACCTTTAGCTGCAAACACAGATACACTGCCGGTATAAGCAAACAGGTTAAGCACGTCTTTACCCTTTGAAAGCTGCATAACTTTTTGACGGGTGTTTCTATGATCTAGAAATAGCCCCGTATCTAAGTAGTCAGTCAAGTTCACCAATAGGCGCGCACCGTTTTCGTAAACTTCCATCATGGTGCCAGACTGGTTAATTTTTTCGTACTGCTTAGTTCCCTTTTGCTGGCTGCGTACTTTAAGTACAATTTGCTTAGGCGAAACACCGGTCACGCCAGGCAAATAAAGCAACACTTCTTGCAAGCGTTTACGAGCTTTGTCTTCCGACACTGTTTTAGGCGGCGCGTATTCTTGTACTACCAACCAATCGCCATACCTATCAATTGCCACGTTGTAATCGGGCAAGTCGGCATCGTAAATACGGTAACAGTTGGTATCAACTTTGTTGATCCAACCTTTCATTTTCTTAAGGTTTTTCTTTAAGCGATTAGCAAATTCATGATTCGACGCATCTTCAGAAAATTGAACCGTGTTTTCTTCGCTTAACACATAGTTCACTAAACGGCACTCTAGCTTACCGTTATTCATCCCGTAGTCTTTGGTTGCTCGTAATTTTAAAACACGCAATAAGTCACGGTTGCTACTAAGCAGTGAAACGTGCCAGCCTTTCCATGCTTCTTTAAAGCGCTTACCCCATTCGCTGAAAAGCGGAATAAGAGCCGTTAGTTCACCTAAACGTTCACCGTAAGGTGGGTTAGACACCATATAACCTGGGGTCGCAACCGGCGGTGACGACTTAGTGGCATCTTGATTACTGAATTTAATATCGTTAAAAACGCCTGCATAATCGGCGTTATCTTTGGCAATGGCAATCATTCTGCGGTTGTAATCGGCAGCGAAGATTTCGCTCTTACTTTCTGTTTGGTTCGCAATGGCATCATTTACCAACGAATCCCAGTATGCGGCATCGTGGCTTAGCCATTTGCTAAAGCCCCAATACTCACGCTTTATGCCAGGAGCAATATTACGTGCCATGAAGGCCGCTTCTATGGCAATAGTACCCGAACCGCACATCATGTCAGCAAGGGGCTTGTCCATGTTTTCGGTCCAACCACTGCGCATTAGCATGGCACAGGCAATATGTTCTTTAAGTGGAGCATCACCGGTTTCTTGACGATATGAACGTTGGTGCAAACTTGCACCGGCCATATCAAGGCCAATAATCACATTGTCTCGTTGAAGTCTGGCATAAACAGGAAAATCTGGCATTTTGCGTTCAACCGAAGGTCGAGCTTGGCCTTCTTCTACGAATTGGTCAACAATGGCATCTTTAATTCTAACTGCGCCGAATTGCGTGTTCTTAATTTCGTAGTTGGTCCCAATAAATTGCACTGACAACGTGTGGCGAGATTCCATATGCATCTGCCAATCAATATCCATGGCTGTCTTATACAACTCTTCAGCATTACCTGCCTTTCCTGTGCCTAAGATCCAAATAACGCGGTTAGCTAAACGGGACCAAAGACAAAGTTTATAAGCGTCTTCTTTGCTTCCTTCAAACTGCAACATGCCCGGAGACTGTTTAATTTCTGCACCTGGGCATAAATTGAGTATTTCTTGCTTAAGGAGTTCGTCAAGACCGCGGCTGGTTGTTGCCAGAATAGTATTCATTCAATTACCTGATAGAGCGTGTGTTTATTGACACACGCTTGAGTGTATAAAACTGTAATGTGTCGCTTTCGCTAATTATAGCGCTTTTACAATGCGTTTAACGAGGTCGGGCCCCTGATAGATGAACGCAGAGTATACCTGAACTAACGATGCTCCTGCATCTAAACGTGCTTTTGCGGTCTCAGGAGAATCGATACCGCCCACACCTATGATAGGGATTGCTCTATCAAGGGCACTTGATAGCTTTTTTGTTACGTTTAAGCTCATGTCGGTTAAGACAGAACCGCTCAGCCCACCCATTTCATCAGCATGCTTCAACCCTTGAACAGCTTCACGGGACAGTGTGGTATTGGTAGCGATAACGCCATCCATTTTGCTAGACAGTAACGATTGAGCAATACTTTGTATTTCGCCATCTGATAAATCCGGTGCAATTTTTATAAATAGCGGTACGTATTTACCGTGAGTTTGAGTTAGGGTTTCTTGCGCAGCTTTAAGGCCTACCAGTAACGCATCTAGCGCTTCGCCATACTGGAGGTTTCTAAGCCCAGGGGTATTGGGTGAAGAAATGTTGATAGTCACATAACTGGCGTAGGGGTAAACCTTGTTCAAACAAATAAGGTAATCATCAAGTGCTTTCGCATCATCAGTATCTTTATTTTTACCAATGTTGATACCAATGGGGCCTTTAAACTGGGCTTTTTTCACTTGAGACACTAAGTGATCAACGCCTTTGTTGTTAAAACCCATACGGTTAATGATGGCCTGTTTTTCAGGAATGCGGAATAATCGAGGTTTAGGGTTACCCGCTTGCGGGCGTGGTGTAACCGTCCCAATTTCTACGAAACCAAACCCCATTTCAGCAAATGCATCTATGCAATCACCGTTTTTGTCTAGGCCTGCCGCCAAACCCACAGGATTATCAAAGGTTATACCTGCAATCGTCACTGGCTTTTTGATTGTCGTGGTGCTGTAAGCCCACTTCAACGGCGTGTGTTGCGTTTTATTTAACCAGTTGATAGTAAAGTCATGGCTTTTTTCAGGTTCGCATTGAAGCAACAGTTTTTGCACTAATGATTGCATAGGTGTTTTTTTTCGCTTGTATTTGGTATAAAAAAGCCCTGTTTCACAGGGCTTCGTCATTTTTGATAGCGTGTATTCTAATGGCTAGACTTCACGCTTAAAAGCATCAATTCACGTAATGCGACAGAAAATTTCGCAAATTCGTGGGTCGTGCTGGTCTTAAACTCTGACATCATATGATACCAGCGCTTCAACAGCACTTGATTGCTCTGCATCCAATCTTCCAATATTTTGTCTGCATCGCTAGCCTCTGGGTTTATTTGAAGAAGATTAGCGGTAATTGAACGCTGCTGCCAATCCAATTCTTCACGGTAAGACGCGCGGGCTAGTGCTTGCCAATGGTTGCTGACTGCTTGATTGTTAATTTGATCTAAGAACCAATGCAATTCAAGTTTAGACCCTAGCTGGAAGTATAAGCGCGCAACAACATCAACGTTACGTTTTTCAGCTGCAACCACGTGTGCTAAATCGAAACTTGAGAACATATTAGAGAAGCTGGCCACTTGGTACGCAATATCCTTCGGTACATCTTGCGACACATAGGTACTTGTTTTCTCTTCTAGCAGTGAGTACTCGGCTTCTACTAAATAATTCTGTAGATTCTTAGATAAGTTATTGAAGGTTTCACGATAGCTCGCAATGGCCTCTTCAATAGACAAGGCTTTATTGCCATGCCTAATGTACCAGCGTGCGGCGCGGCGCATAATGCGGCGAGCTTCATCTAGCATCTTAAGCTGTAGCTTAGCAGAAATAACGTTATCTAGGTCTTCAATACGGCTCCATAGCGTTTCCATATCAAAAATACCGTGCACGATAGCGTAAGCATTAGCAACGTCATCAACGCTCGCGCCGGTTTCTTCCTGAATACGGAACATAAAATTAAGGCCCATATCGTTAACCATATTGTTGGTTAATTTAGTGGCAATAATCTCGCTTCTAAGTGGATGCTGCTGCATATGTGTACTGAATTTTTCACGTAATACTTCAGGAAAAGCTTGAAGCAGCAATTTACCGTGATAAGGGTTATCAGTGATTTCAGGAATATTCAGTGCATCTTTTAACACCATTTTTCCATAGGCGATTAAGACACTAAGTTCAGGTCGAGTAAGACCACGATCTGATGCCACTCTATCCGAAATTTCATCATCACTAGGAATGAACTCAAGCTCTCTGTTAAGTTGCCCTTCACGCTCTAAGCCGTGAATAAAGCGAAGCTGTTCTTTCAATAGGCTGACGCCTGACATCTCAGTAATCGAGATAGATTGAGTTTGGCGGTAACAATCTTTAATCACAATACGGGATACGTCGTCGGTCATATCGTGCAGTAAGTTGTTGCGCTGTTTAACCGTAAGTTCACCGTCGTTAACCACACTGTTAAGCAAGATTTTGATATTAACTTCGTTATCGGAGCAATCTACACCCCCTACGTTATCAATAAAGTCAGTGTTTACGCGGCCACCGGACGCTGCATACTCAATTCTACCTAACTGTGTTAAGCCTAAGTTACCGCCCTCGCCTACAATCTTGGCTTGTACGTCTTTGCCGTTTAAACGTAAATCGTCATTGGCTCTGTCGCCCACTTCGGCATGAGACTCTTTTGAGCTTTTAACGTAAGTCCCGATGCCACCATTCCAAAGCAAATCCACGGGCATTTTTAAAATGTTATGGATAAGTTCGTTTGGTGTCATCGACATTTGTCGGGTACCTAACCACTTTTTCATTTCTGGGGTTAGCTTTATCGATTTCGCGGAACGGCTGAAGATACCGCCACCTTTTGAAATCAATGTGGAATCGTAATCTTCCCAACTTAACCGTGGGTTTTCGAACAACCTAGCACGTTCTTTATAACTTGCAGCTGCATCTGGGTCGGGATCGAAGAAAATGTGTAAATGGTTAAACGCCGATATTAACTTGGTGTGCTTAGATAAAAGCATGCCGTTACCAAATACATCTCCCGCCATATCACCCACACCCACCGCAGTGAACTCTGTGGTTTGGCAATCGATACCAATTTCACGGAAGTGACGCTTAACAGACTCCCATCCACCACGTGCAGTGATACCCATTTTCTTATGGTCATAACCGACACTGCCACCTGAAGCAAAAGCATCACCTAACCAAAAGCCAAATTCATCAGCAATACCATTAGCGATATCAGAGAAAGTCGCGGTGCCTTTATCGGCCGCCACAACCAGATACGGGTCATCTTCATCTAGTCGCACCACATCTTTAGGCGGTACTATTTCACCGTTAACAATATTGTCAGTGATATCAAGCAAACTAGTAATAAAGGTGCGATAACACGCTTGGCCTTCTGCTTGTATAGCTTCTCTGCCTTCGCCAACAGGTAGTTTCTTACAAACAAAACCCCCTTTAGCACCTACGGGCACGATAACCGTATTTTTTACTTGCTGGGCTTTTACTAAGCCTAAGATTTCTGTACGGAAATCTTCTTGGCGATCAGACCAACGAAGGCCACCACGGGCTACTTTTCCACCGCGTAAATGCACACCCTCTAAACGTGGGCTATATACAAATATTTCAAATTTAGGCAGCGGCAATGGCATATCAGGGATCATTTCAGGCAGCATCTTAAATGACACATAAGATTTTTCATTGCCTGCTTCATCGGGCTGATAGAAGTTGGTGCGAAGGGTCGCCGACATCATATCTAAATAACGACGAATAATTCTGTCGTCATCTAAGTTACTCACGCTGTCTAACTGGGTTTTAATATTATCAAGTAACGCTTCTTCTTTCTTCGCACTACGCTTTTTCTTCGGATTAATGCGCTGATCGAAAAACTCCACTAACAAGCGGGCAATATCAGGGTAATTCGCCAAGGTGTTCGCAATGTAATCACGACTGAATGAGCTGCCGGTTTGACGCATGTATTTTGCGTACGCACGTAAAATAGTGACTTTACGACCCGTTAAATTAGCACCCAAAATCAAACGGTTGAATGCATCATCTTCTAAATCGTTATTCCATACTTTCGCAAAGGCATCTTGGAATAATGTCTGTGCGCGCTCCATATCAAAGTGTTGACCACTTTTATGTAACATGGTGAAATCCATCACCCAGTTTCTTAAACCATCTGGACAAGTGATTTTATATGGGCTTTCATCAATGACGCGTAAACCAAAGTTTTCAAGCATCGGCAGTACGTCGGAAAGATGGATAGGTTCAGCACGGTGGAACAACTTAAGTTTCACTATCTGGCTGTCAGACTGCTCTTCTTGAGGACGATAAAACAGCATGTCGAGAGTATGATCATCATCTAACTGTTCAATTTTACCAATATCAACAAGAGCATCACCCGGTAAGTTCTGTTCCATATAGCTACGTGAAAACGCATTACCATATTTGCGCTCAAGGGCTTTACCTTGCGCTTCACCGTGTGCCGCTGAAATAGAGGAAGCTAATCGATCGCTCCACGTTTTAGTTAGCTCAATAATATTACGTTCTATTTCCTTCACATCAAATTCCGCGTTGTTGTCGTTGACCCTGGCAATGTAATGCGTGCGCGCATACACAGATTCTGAAAAGAAAGTGGTAAATTCAACTTCTTCTTTTGCGCCTAACGACGCTTTTAATAACGCCTGAGTGTCAATTCTTAATTGTGTGTTGTAGCGTTCACGTGGCACAAACACCATACAAGAGAAGAAACGGCCAAACACATCTTTGCGAATGAATAAGCGTGAAATGCCCCGCTCCTGCATTTGGAAAATACCCATTACAATGTGAGCTAACTCTTCCGCGGGTGTTTGCAATAGTTCATCACGTGGATAAGTTTCAACAATATTCACAAAGGCTTTGAACGCATGCGTCCCTGGTTCATACCCAGATAAATCGCAAATACGCTGAATTTTCTCTCTCAGCATAGGAAGCTGCGTCACACTTTGGTTATAGAAAGACGCAGAATAGAGGCCAAGGAAACGGTGTTCACCCACAACTTGCCCGTCTTTGTTAAACGCTTTTACGCCGACATAATCCATAAACGCGGGACGATGTACACGTGAACGAGAGTTGGTTTTGGTCAAAATCAACGGACTTTGGCTTAGTGCTTCTGCTCTTGCACTGGCTGGCAGTTTCGACAAAAGACGTTCTCTGTCGTTAATTGAGTTTTTCAATAACCCTAAACTTGTATCGTTAGAGGGTATCCAGCGATGGTCGCCTTCTATAGCCTTCACTTCGTAATAACGATAGCCCATCATGGTAAAGTTGTGATCGCTTAACCATTGCAAATAAGCTTTAGTTTGTTTCTTTTCATCAGCAGACCCAGGCCAGTTTAGTTTCGTACTGTCTTTAACCACGGTTTCTAACTTAGTGGTCATTTCTTGCCAGTCTTTAACCGCCAACGACACTTCGTCTACCACTGAATGTAATTCTTTCGTTAATTCATCAATGTCTTTTTTCGCACTTTGATGGTCAACCTCAATAAATATTACGGTTTCTTTTCTGGTATTTTCCACTGCCTTGCCAGGCTCAGCAAATTCCACCACTTGGTTTTTATCATTTCGTTTTATTCTAATTGGGCTATGCAAAAACAAATGTGCGGTTATATTTAACCGGTTGAGTGACATACGAACCGAATCGACAAGAAACGGCATGTCTCTAACAATTATTTCAACAATGGTATGGCTTGAGTGCCAGCCATGTTTTTCGATTTCTGGGTTGAAAACACGAATGTAGGGTGCTGAATTATCAAATTTAGCAAGCCCATTCCATAAGCTTAAAGTGGCGCCATATAAATCGCTGTCATTGCGATCTTCTAAGTCATCACTTGAGATATTTTTATACAACAGGCGTCCGAATTGCTGCACGAGTGACTTCTGCTGGGCATCCACCTTTTTTTCAATGAGTGCAAATACATTATCTAGCAGTACTGAGTGTCGCTGTGAGGTGACTGTCATTAGTTAACCTTATAAATGTCGTAAGTGCTAAGTTGCGCGGCTATTTTCGCTAAAACTGAGAGGTATTGAAAGCCCCTTTTTAACCTAATATTAACAGCATAGATAACTATGCAAAAAACGCATACAAAAAAGGGCCTTACGGCCCTTTTTTATGATTAGCTATGCAAAAATATTATGCACCGGGGTCGTTTCGATTCCACCACAAGAATCTCGCTAGCGCTGGAAGTACGATAATTGCTCCTAACATATTCACCACGAACATAAAGGTCAACAAAATACCCATATCCATTTGGAATTTAAGTGAAGAGAATACCCAAGTACTCACACCTATTGCCAGTGTAATACCGGTGAATAACACCGCACTACCACGCTCTTTAAGTGCAGCCAAATAAGCTTCTTGCACTGTGGCACCTTGTTTAAGCATAAGGCTCTTGGTCGACAAGATATAAATACCATAATCAACACCGATACCTACGCCTAGTGCAATAACCGGCAAGGTTGATACCGTAAGGCCTATTTGCAAATACGTCATTAGCGCTTGTGCTAATACTGAGACAACATACAGCGGAATAACCACTACTAATGTTGCACGTATAGAGCGGAAGCTAATTAAGCATAGGGCAATAACGGCACCAAAGACATAAACCATCATTGGATCTTGTGCAGCCTCTACTGCTTCGTTCGTCGCCGCCATCACCCCTACTGGGCCTGACGCTAGACTAAACGACATATCATCAGTCTCATATTCACTACGGAAGTCTTTTACTGCATCTACCACACGAGAAATGGTTTCTGCCTTGTGATCTTCCATAAACAGAATAATCGGCATGACAGAACAATCACCATTCAATAGGCCCGATGAGGTAGGCACACGGGAAATAGCTTGCACCAAGGTTTGTTGATTGCGAGGTAATACCTGCCATTTAACATTCCCTTCGTTGTAACCCGCGTTCACTATCTTAGCCACTGAAGCTAATGATACAGCAGATTGTACACCTGGAACGTTCTCCATTTTCCACTGGAAATCATCCATCGCTTTCATTACGCCGTGAGACGTACAAGCTTCAGGCGTGGTTTCTACCAGAATAGAGATGTAATCCACTGTGACTTCATACTTGTCAGTGATCAAGAAGGTATCTTGGTTATAACGTGAAGACTCATGAAGCGCTGGTGCGCCGGCATGCAAATCACCTATCTTCATGTTTTGTGCTTGGTAATGCCCAAAACCGAACAATATGGCGGTAACGATAAGAATAATGGCTGCTGGTTTTTTCCGTGAACACGCAGAAATAATAGCCCAAAAGCGAGAGTTACTATTTTCTTTGCCTGCAAACTTATCAACGTACTTCTTATCAAGTTTTAAGAAGCTCATGAGCACCGGTAACAGCATTAGGTTGGTTAAAATAATAACGGCAACACCCATACTTGCTGTAATAGCCAGCTCACGGATGATACCTATATCAATAACCAATAAGGTCATGAACCCGACGGTGTCAGAAAGTAATGCTATACCACCTGGTACCAACAAGCTTCTAAACGCTGCCATAGACGCACGTTTTGCCCCTATACCTGTTACCGCACGCTTTTCTACCGCGTTAATCATTTGCACGCCATGACTTACACCAATAGCGAAAACTAAGAACGGCACCAGAATAGACATAGGATCCATACCGAAGCCTAACGACGTTAGTAGACCTAGCTGCCAGATAACGGCAATCACTGAACACAGTAGTGGCAATATAGTGAGCATGATACTGCGAGAGAAGAAGTACACCATGACGGCCGTTATCGCGATAGCAATAGCGAAAAACAATAGTACATCTTTAGCGCCATCGGCCACATCACCAATCATCTTGGCAAACCCGATAATATGAATAGAAATATTTTCGTTTTCATATTGGCCGCGAAGTTGCTCTTCAAGCTCAGCCGCTAACGCAAGTGTATTTAAGGGTTCACCCGTTTGTGGGTCGATATCCAATAACTGCGCTGTCACCATGGCACAGCTATAGTCGCTAGCTACCTGACGGCCAACAATATTGGCTTTTTCAATATTGGCAGCCACTAGTTCTAACGCCGCAGGATTAGCTGAATTGAAGTCAGCTGGAATAACTGGCCCGCCAGCAAATCCGCCTTCTACAATTTCAGTAAAACGAGTAGAAGGAGAAAACAATGAAATAACGAGAGAACGATTCACACCATTTATAAAAAATAGCTGGTCGTGCACATTCTTTAACGTATCGAAAAAGTTCTGATTGAATATATCGTCGTTCTTATCACAAACGGAAACTAAGATATTGTTCGCACCGCCGAAGTCTTGGCGATGTTCAATATAGGTTTTCATGTATTCATGATTGAGTGGAATATTTTTTTCAAAACCAGCGTCAAGTCGCATCTGCGATGCTTGAAAGCCTAAAAAAACCGTCGCGATAGCAAAAAGGGCTACCACTAATTTACGGTTAGAGAAAACAAGATGTTCAATGAAATGGGTCATAAAAGCGAAACCACCCTACTTTGTATTTAGCGTTTTTATACCATTCGCGGTAACAGCTATGGTGTGGCCATTAAAGCTAACGGCATTTAACATGGCAGCTTTATCTTCAACCTGCGTCACTGTAATACCTTTTGCAGGCTTACAGTTTGCAGGATTAGCGTATGGGTCGTGATCACTGACAGGTAGCGGACGAGTGGCAGATACCATTATACCGTTGTTACCCATAGCAACAACCGTGTCGTTATCGGACAGTAAAATTGAGTTTAATGTACTGGTTGAACAAGAATTTACGTATTCCCATTCACCTTGTTCACGCATGACAAAAATATTGCCGCGAAGACCTACAGCCAGTAGCGTTGATTCATCAAGGGCTCTAATATCAAAAAATGAGCCTGTGTAGTCAACGTCAAAGCGTTCCCAATTTTTCCCCTTATCGTCGCTGCTAGCTAATAAACCCGCTTCTCCAGCAAGGTATAGCTTTTCGCCATCGCGTGTTACACGATTCAAATGAGGTAAAATAGATTCTAATTCTTGCTGATAGAAGGCTTCGTCTTCTTCTCTAACGCTTTCCAAATATTCACGATCGTATGGGTCTAGTAAACTAGCATGACGCTCAGTTTCCCAGCTTTTCCCGCCGTCTGTAGTACGGTAAAAAAGCCCGTACGCGCCAGCAGCAATGCCATGACTTTCATCGAAAAATAGTACATCTAAAAATGGACGTTGAAGCTCGGGCTGAACATTCTGAATTTCCCAGCTTTGGCCCTTGTCTGAAGAATGAATAATAGTGGCATCATGGCCTACCGCCCAAATATGATTGCCCACCACGGTTGTCGCAGTGAGTGTAGCTTGGGTAGGCACAGCAACTTGATTAAAAGCCGTTCCATCTTCTGAAATAAGAATATGACCGCGTTCTCCGACAACAACGACAAATTTATCAGCGTCAATATCTAGCAAAACTGACTGTTCAACTAAGGGTGCAATATAGGCATCTTCTGCTGAAGCAGTTACGGAGTAATTTGCTGCGAGTGCTGCAGTTATGCACGCTGCAATGGTTTTTTTCATGATTAGCCATTCTCCCTAAAATTTAATTGTCTGAAAACAAAAACGGTTGGCATTGCCAACCGTCTTAACACAAAACGCTTAGCGTTTACCTTCTCGTCGTAACGCCTGAGGCGTAAACTCTACGTCTCTTGGACGAATCGAGAAGTCATACATTTGTTCTTCGTTATCTAGACCAATGGCCAAGTAACGGCGAGAGTTTAAGTCGTAATAGGCATCTAGGGTTGACCACTGTGTAGGTACTTCATAGTAGTTCACTCCATAAGCTACACCAACACGGTACAACTCGCCACGATTATCATACATATCAGCAACTTGAATTTGCCAGCTATCTTCATCAATGAAGAATACGCGTTTTTGATAAATGTGACGGAAGCCCTCTTTCAACGTAGCTTCAACCACCCAAACACGGTGTTTTTCCCAGCGCGTTAAATCAGGGTTAACGTGGTTAGCATGAAGAATTTCATCGTAACTTACATTATCTGAATGCAGAGCATAGTTATTATAGGCTACGAACATCTCTTTCTTGCCAACGAGTTTCCAGTTATAGCGGTTAGGAGAACCATTAAACATATCGAAATCGTCAGTGGTACGTAAACCATCTGCCGCTGTTCCTGGCGTATCATAAGCAATGTTAGGGGCTAAGCGTACACGGCGCTGACCAGTATTATAAGTCCAGGCTTTACGTGGCTCTTTAACTTGGTCTACGGTTTCGTGTACTAGCAAAGCAGTACCTGCCAAACGTGCTGGCTTAGTCACTTTTTGCTTGAACATGAACAAGATATTGTCTTCAGTTAGCTTTTCAGGTGTAGCCCCTTCTTCAGCATACTTAATCATTAACTGTTCATCAAAACCGATGACGTTGTAATCACCTGAAGTGGTTACCGCAGCTTGTCCACCATTACGTTCAACTGCCGCACCGCGATAGCGCAAAATGTGGTTCCAAATCGCTTCCATACCGGTTTTAGGCATGGGGAAAGGAATACCTAACACAGCGCCTTTTATGCCGTTTCCGTCATCAAGTAATTCTGCGCTAGTCGCATTAACCTTAGTCGCATCATAAATAGCTTGCGGGTTAGATGCTGAACGGCGGGTTTGATACACCGGCATGCGGTAAGTATCAGGGTACGCTTCGAACAACTTTTTCTGACCTTCAGAAAGGAAATCAGCATATTCTTTATAATTCGATGCTGTTATCTCAAACAACACTTTATCGCCTGGATACGGGTTCGGATGGTGATCGCCTACCGAATAGCCTTCAGGTGCTGATGTAATACCACCCGTCCATGCGGGAATGCTTCCGTCAGCATTCGCTGCTTGTATAGCGCCCATAGGCGTTAGTTCACCGCCTAACTTCTTGGCATCTTCTTCAGAAACCTTAGCGTGAACACTTGCACCTGTTAGCGCTATTGAAAGCGCTGCGGCAATAATTCCTATTTTTCTAATCATATACATCACTCTTTAGATTGAATACTTGATGTTAAACGAAATAAAATCTCTGTCTGACAATGCATTAGTGGTACCAATACCACCCCAGAATGCACTATATGAAGCTGTTGCTGACCACTTGCTTAAGTAGTCGAACGTTAGCGCCAGTGCCGCAGATTTAACATCTTCAGTGAAAACATAAAGAGGGTCTGGTGTTGTACCCTCTACATCGTGAGAGAACGTAGCACGGGCTCGAAGGTTAACGCCCGCCATAATATCGTTCCAATCAGCAACGGCCAGTAGTCGATAACCCCATGCGTCATCAGTGGCAAACGGGTTAGTTTCTGGACCGTCGGAAAGACCAACGTGAAGCCCTTCACGGCTATTTCCATCGGCTGTCGGTTCAAGTGAAGGTGTACGCGCTGTACCCGGAGCATTCAAACGAATCACGTCTGGGTCTGGCATATCAACAATGTTCACATAACCTAGCTCACCTAAAAGCACGAAGTTATCTGCGCCAAACTTAGGGCCATACACATGTGAAGCGGTTAATTGCATCTGCCAAGTGTCTGAGAACAAGAAGCCTTCAGTTGTTTCACCTGGTCCTACCGCTCGGCCAATATTGTTTAATTGCGATATACCTTCTAAATCTGGGCGAAGGCCTGCATTAGCCAATTGTTCAGGCATACCCATATAGAGTAGCTCAACATCGTCAATTTGCAGCGGTTCATCAACACGGTAAGCAAATTCACCGGCTAGCGCGGTAGTGCCAACGTTGGTGTTAAAACTCACCCCGTATAACTTAATGTCTTCTGGATAATAAAACTCAGATTGGGTGAATGCACCCAGCTCAGTAAGGTTATCGCGCGTCACTTCGTTAGTTGCAATGAAGGCTAAGTCTGACGCAATACCTTCGGCGGTAAAGTCAGACGTTACACCAGAGATAAGTGGACGTTGGCTATGGTAGTTAATGTGGTAGAAACTGATTTCAGATTCGTTCAATGCCTCAGCAAACCACGTAACACGTAAACCGTATTGACCTTGGTCGTCGGCATCTTTATGCGCCTCATCTGAATAGCCACGAATAGCCACTTTAGTAGGGTATGCTAAGTAGGCAGAGGCAATATCAGCAGAATTACCGCCAGCACGTAACAAATCACCGTAGCCATTAAGTGCAGTTAACAAGTGATCTAAATCGATATCAGGGTTACCACTGAAACCTAGCTGGATGTTTTGACGTTGACCGCCCTCACCTGCAAAGTCATTACCCGCGAAGTAACTACCAGATACAGGCAACCAACTGCGTTCCCATTCATATTGATAGTAACCAGATACACTTAATGTATCGCTTAGTCCCAATGAGGCGTAAACCATGCCCACTGGAATAAATACTTCTTTAAGTTCCGCACCTGGTGCACGAGCACGAGTAACGTCTACTGGGTTTGTTGTGTTGATACCATGTTGAATAAAGGTACTTTCACCCCAGCTGATAACTTGGCGTCCGACTCGAAGTGTTAGAGGTTTGTCACCAATCCACCAATCTCCATAGAAGAAGGCATCATAAAGACGCACATCATTACACAATAAATCTTCTGCTTCTGGATCTTGGCAGTGATCATATTGAACACCGGTAATGGCATTTGAATTAGGACGGTCACCATCCATTTGTTCAAAGTCGTAAAACCAGAAACCACGTGCGAAGAAACCAAAATCGCCAAAGTTAATATCTAGCTCATGGTTTCCTGAAATTTGTGTTGCAAATGCATCACCTGGGTCGTGAGATAGATTTCCTAAGTCGCCATTGGTCGAATAACCGCCGTCAGCTAACGCCCAAACGTCGCTACTAGGATAAAGTGGATTGAATGCAGCATGGTAACCTGACCAATCAAACTGTGCGTGATTACTGTTTCCGATAAGACTGTAATCTCTAGATTCAGTACGAATACTCGTGGCAGCAGTGATTGTAGAATCAAGAGAAATGCTAACGTCTCCTACTTGCCAATTAGCGGCATTAGCAGGAAGTGCGGCAGCACCCAATAGGGTTAGCACACCTACAGCAACAGGTGACATCTTAAAAGCGCGAGGCCTATTTATCATATTTTTATACTCCCTAGTCGACGCACAAGGCTGCGTGACATCGTGATCAACCATAACGATTAACAAAATGATTACATCATTTTGCCACTTTCGCAAGAAGTAATCGTACCAGTTAACAAAATTTACAACATTAATCGTATCAAATAGTTATTGCTTTGTGGGGACTATAAAAGCAACTTATCCGAAAGGTGTAAGTAATTGGCGGGATCGTAAGAATTTACGCGCAAAAAACGACCACAGGTAAAGATTGGAAGTGCTAGCGTAACCTTTCGAAGGCTTTAATTTTGTTGTTGGCGTCTACAACCATGCGAAAACGACCGACAACACCTTGGGAGGTAATGAACTGTTTTATTCTGGTAGAGGGGACTTGTACGCTAGTGCCATTTTCGGCCACCATAACAACGGTAGGCACAGCACCAGAGTACAGTGCCTCACATTGAATGTAAGGCACGTTGACTGAAAAGTAATAAACGGTATCAGTGGCTTGAATGGTTGTCATACGCCAAACTTTTGCTCACTTTCTCAAACACATCTTTGCTTAAGCCTTTGTGGTTTAACAATCGACCTAGCTGTGCTTTCATCAACACTTGATGGGGTTCTGCAAAACCTTGCCATTGTATCAGGGGGGTTACTATCCGTGCTGCCACTTGCGGGTTAATAGCATCTAGCTTGATAAGATAGTCGGTGACAAACTTATACCCTTCCCCATCTAAACTATGGAAACGTTCGCTGTTATAGAATGCGAAACTGCCTATTAGTGAACGTACGCGATTAGGATTACCCATACTAAATTGAGGGTGCTCGCTTAACATGGTAATGGTAGCCAATATGTCTTCACGTGGCTGGGTTGCATGCAAGGCAAACCACTTATCTAGCACTAAGGGGTTATGACGCCATTTTTCTTCAAACTTAGCCATCAAGCTTTCAAACGCTTCAGATGATAGTGACTGGGCGGCTTTTAGAGCACCTAGGGTGTCAGTCATGTTGTCCGTGTTATCGAACTGCGATATCACCAAGTCCTTGTGCTGTGGTAAGCGTGCTAAATGAGACAGCAGTACATTTTTACAGCGACGAGCATTAACGGCATCTTGCTTATAGCTATAGGCCTGTGTGGCGATACCGTTAAACGCGCTAAGGAGCACGTCTTCTAACTGGGTAGAAAACTGACGGCAAAACGCATTTCGTGCCTCTATGAGTGGCTGCACATTAATATCGCTTCGAGACTGACACAAGGTTTCAAATGAAGGTATCACTAAGCATTCACTTAAAAGCTCAATGTTACTTATTTCACTGTCTATTGCAGAGCGAATACCCGCCCAAATGCCACTGTCTATCGTAGCAGTAGCGTTTTCATATAACTCACTAATACAGCGGTTATACAAAGATTGCATGGCATCCCAACGATTAAACGCATCTTGGGAATGGGTAAATATAGTGAGTAATGAAGCGGTGTCGAGCTCATTGTGTACTTTTACAGGAGCAGAAAAGTTACCAAGAAGTACCGGAGTCAACTTCTTCGTATCACACGTGATGGTAATCGTGATTTCAGGCGCATCTAGTATCAAAAGATCGTTCTGAATAATACCACTGTCATCACGGTACCGATTACCGTCTTCATCGATAACTTCAAAACCTACAGGAATATACAGAGGAAGCTTTTCGTTTTGATCTGCTGTACTAGGCGTATTTTGCGTTACGGTGAAAGTATGTACATATCCCGTATCGTGTTTGATTACATTGTGAGCAAGGGATACTTGCGGTGTACCAGATTGACTATACCAGCGAGAAAACTGAGTAAGATCTAACTCGGTAGCCGATTGCATGGCTGAAACAAAATCATCACACGTCACTGCTTGGCCGTCATGACGACGGAAGTATTCGTCCATTCCTTTTCTAAAACCTTGGGGCCCTAAAAGGGTATGGAACATGCGAATAACTTCTGCGCCTTTATCGTACACGGTCACCGTATAAAAGTTATTCATCTCAATAACTTCTTCAGGGCGAATAGGATGGCTCATCGCGCTGGCGTCTTCTGCAAATTGATGCTCGCGCATCACACGCACGTGTTTAATACGGTTGCTTAACGGCGATGTCATGTCAGCACTGAATTGCTGATCGCGAAATACGGTTAGCCCTTCTTTTAAACTAAGCTGGAACCAGTCTCTACACGTTACCCGGTTACCAGTCCAGTTATGGAAATACTCGTGAGCGATAACAGCTTCTACATTAAAAAAATCATCGTCAGTGGCTGAGTCTTGGTCGGCCAATACAAATTTACTGTTAAATACGTTCAGGCCTTTGTTTTCCATTGCGCCCATATTAAAGAAATCAACGGCCACAATCATGTAGATGTCGAGGTCGTATTCGAGCCCGAACACGTCTTCATCCCATTTCATGGCTCGCTTCAATGAATCTAACGCGAAGGTACCTTGAGATTTCTTACCTTTATCAACATAAAGCTCTAGCGCCACCTCTTTACCGCTTGTGGTGGTATAGGTATCGGTCAATAAATCAAAATCGCCTGCTACTAACGCGAATAAATAACAAGGTTTCGGATGAGGGTCGTGCCACGTAACGAAATGCGTACCATCAGGATTTTCGCCACGTGCTACAGGGTTACCGTTAGATAACAACATGGGAAACGATTTATCCCCTATTACCTTCACCGTATACACTGACAAGACATCAGGTCTGTCTAGAAAATAAGTTATACGCCTGAAACCTTCTGCTTCACACTGCGTGCAGTATGCACCGCCGGAAAGGTACAAACCTTCGAGTGCTTTGTTGTTTTCTGGGTCGACATGATTTTCAATTTCTAACTCAAAATCATCCGCATCGACATCTAGCGAAAGCGTTTCGTCATTTTGTGTAAAGTTGGTGAAAGGTTTACCGTTAATATGTATAGAAACTAACGATAATTTCTGGCCGTCTAAAACAAGTGGCTGTCTTTTGTGGCCGCTATTTGCATCAGCGCTTTCCACTGAGTTTTTACCCGTATCGGTAACAAGCGTACGCTTAACGCTAAGTTTACTTTTGACCACGGTTTTTGTTGGGTGTAAGGAAATAGTCAGGTCGACTAACGGGATAGAAAAAGCGGGCGGAAGATAATCCGCCCGACGTTTAGCTGTAACTGACATAGAGTCTCCTAAAACAGAAAGTCTACGCAACTATTATTGGTTAGCTTCGCCAGGTTGCTTTGCATAATCTGGAGGTGTTAGGCGAAGAATTTTAATTCCTAAGTAGGCGTAGATAATAGCAAGAATTGGGTTTATTACGTTAAAGAACGCATAGAAAACATAGTCGAATGGGTTAACCAACAGCACACTGTGCATGTAGGCACCACAGGTGTTCCAAGGAATAAGTGGCGACGTTAAGGTTCCACCATCTTCCAGACTTCGAGATAGATTTAACTGGTGTAAACCGCGTTTTTCGTACTCTTCTTTGTACATGCGCCCAGGCATCACGATAGAGATATACTGATCGGCCGTTACCAAGTTAGTCGCAAAACAGGTAAGAATAGTTCTGCTTACCATATCACCGGCCGACTTAGCCCCTAATAAAATAGCGGACACTGCACGTTTCAATAACCCTACTCTTTCAAGTACGGCACCAAACGACATGGCGCAAATAATTAACCAAATCGTATTGAGCATAGACGACATACCGCCTCGTGAAAGCAAGCTATTCAAGTTTTCATCAGGGGTTGAAAAGCTCACGCCATCAAACAAGGCCGTCCAAACAACTTTTAACGCTCCGATACTAGCGCTATCGTTAGGGCTAGCCATGCTAGCAACTACATCGCTTTGAAACAACACAGCCCATACTGCACCTAATAATGCGCCAATAGACACAGCAGGAAACGCAGGCACTTTTTTAACCGCAAGGGTTAGTAATACAACAAGGGGAACCAGTAAATACCAGCTTAAATCGAAAGACTCATTCAATAACAACTGCATTTGTTCGATGCGATCTGCTTTGGCATCACCGGTTTCACTAAAGCCCAATACCACAAATAAGATAAGCGCCAGAATAAAGCTAGGTATGGTAGTCCAAAGCATGTAACGAATGTGTTCAAACAAATCTGTACCTGCCACGGCAGGCGCTAAATTGGTTGTTTCAGAAAGCGGAGAAATTTTATCGCCGAAGTAAGCGCCAGATACCACGGCACCGGCAGTAATGGCCGCAGACATATCCATACCTGCAGCAACGCCCATAAGCGCTACCCCCACGGTGGCCGCGGTAGTCCAAGAACTACCAATACTCATGGCAACCACAGCGCAAATTAAGCATGCAGCGGCATAAAAGAATGAAGGGTTTAATAATTCTAAACCGAAATAAATAAGTGTGGGTACGGTACCAGCCAACATCCAAGTACCAATAAGCGAACCTACTGCCAATAAAATTAAACACGCACCGAGCGACATTGAGATACCATCGACGATACCTTTTTCAATGGTCTTCCAGCTGTAACCGTTTTTCATGCCAATAATGGCAGCAAGCCCCATGGCCAATAATAAGGCAATTTGGTTAGGGCCATATGATGAATTATCGGCAAATAAATAAACCGCACTGCCCATCATTAGCACTAAGGCTACAATGGGGATCATCGCGTCAAATAATGAAGGTTCTTTTAATTCTTTAGTCGTTGTCATTTTTATTATTCTTAAGCCTTAAATCAAAAAACTGAGCGGTAAAACATTAGCGCAATAATAACCGGGCAAACGAAGCGTACATACCAAGGCCAAATCTTCCAAAACAAACTCTGCTCTGCGTTTGCGTCGCCTTCTTTAAGTTCAGCAAGTATGGCATCTCTGCGCCACACCCATCCGGCAAATATACATAACACTAAACCAAGTAGTGGCTGGCTGTACTCAGTGGTGAGGGCAATAACGAACCCGAACAGTGCATTAAAATTAAGAATAATGATGCAGCTAAGTACAAAAATAATGGCTGCCATTAACACTACCGCTTTTTTACGCACTAAGCCCCTGCTTTCCACCATGTACGCCACAGGTACTTCAAGCATTGATATTGAAGAGGTAACGGCGGCTATCGCCATTAACGCAAAGAAAGTAAATGCAACAAATACACCTACACCGCCAATTGTATCAAATAAGGCAGGCAACACTTTGAATATAAGCGAGTCACCTTGAATTAGCGCACCCTCTGGCGTAAAGATTTCTACACCATTATGCAGCGCTACGTACATGGCGGGAATAATTAGCATACCGGCAATAACAGCAACGCCGATGTCTACTAATGCAACTGAAGCACCAATGGTGGGCAAGTTTTCTTTTTTGCTTAGGTATGAACCGTAAACCAGCATAGTTCCCACACCCAATGACATGGAGAAAAAGGCTTGGCCCATGGCATCAATTAATAAGTCGGGGTCAAGAATACGTGTAAAATCAGGCACCAAATAAGCGCTCCAGCCATCAGAGGCACCAGGCTGCAAACTGACATAAACGATAAGGGCAAGGATGAGCAGTACCAATGTGGGCATCAATCTTACCGACCATTTCTCAATACCTGACTTTACACCACCTACAACGATAAAAGCTGTTAACGCCATGAAAATAAAGCAGAAAATAACGTTACGCGTAACTGAAGATGTAAGCAGCCAGTCACTTGCAGACTGTAGTCCCACCATATTGACGGCAGAATCAGCAAAATAAACCAACATCCAACCGCCCACAATGGCGTAAAACGCAAGGATAAGTGAGACCGTAATACAGCCCCAAATTCCGGTTGCACGACCAATGAAGTTTCCAGAAATATTGCCTAGCGCGTCCACCATGTTAGAACGAGAGCTGCGCCCAATGATGAGTTCGGCCATGAGAACGGGATATGCAAGAACAAATGCGAGAAGTAAATAAACAAGAACAAAAGCAGCACCGCCATTCGTTGCCACTTTGGTGGGGAAACCCCAAATATTACCGAGCCCAACTGCTGAACCCGCTGCTGCGAGCACGAACCCGATTCGAGAAGAAAACTCGCCTCTGATAGCCATGTGATTTCCCTTTATTTATTATTGTTGTATAGGTATATCAGACACAAAAAAAGGGCTGGCCATTGACCAGCCCTCTGTCATCAACCTTTAGTGTGTTATTGCGTATCTGCCTGTTTCAATCATATCAAAAGTAATATTGGCAGCTTCATCTAAGAACGGATCTAACTCTTCCATATCTTCAGGTAGGTCATCAAGTGTTTTGACTAATTCTTTACCCATACGCTGTAAACGTTCATTGGCTCTTTCGAGTGCTTTTTCTTCAGCTTCTTTTTTATCTGACTCACGTTCAGATTTTACCAATGAAATAAAGTTCTTATCTTTGTTTTCTTTGTACTCAACAATATCGTCGTGAATATAAGAAAACTCAGGGTCTTGCATGATACGTTTATTATGTTTCGCAGTTAATACGTCTAATGCAGCCTGTCCGTCAGCAAACGTTGTGTAATTTGCGCGGTTAATGCTGTCCCAAGGTAATGCGTTATCCTGTTGGCTCTCGCCCCAATCAGCCGGTTCTATTGCTGAAGGATAAAGAATATCTGGCACTACCCCTTTGTGCTGCGTACTTCCACCGTCAATACGGTAGAACTTAGCGATAGTGAACTGCACGCTACCTAGTGGGTTGTCGTACAAGTCATAAATTTTACCTAAACCACGGTGTTGTTGAACAGTCCCTTTACCGAAGGTTTGTTCTCCAATAATTAACGCGCGGTTATAATCTTGCATTGCTGCGGCGAAGATCTCTGACGCCGACGCACTGTAGCGGTCTACTAAAACCGTTAATGGGCCATCGTAAGAAACTTTTCCATCGGTATCGCGATTCACGCTCACCTTAGTTTGGCCGTAACGGATTTGTACCACGGGTCCTTTTTCGATGAAAAGGCCGGTAAGTAATGTTGCTTCTGTTAAAGAACCACCACCATTTCCGCGCAAATCTACAATAATACCTTTAACGTTCTGCGCTTTAAGGCTGTTTATTTCCTTTTCAACATCAGCGTGTAGGTTGTTGTAGAAGCTAGGAATCGTAATAACACCTAAAGGCTGATTTGCATGTGGTCCAGTTTCAGGCGTGTAAACCTCAGACTGAGCAGCTCGGTCTTCAAGCTTAATTTTGTCACGAGTAAGACTGACAACAGACATCGTTTTTGCATCTGTCGCGCCTTTTTGAACTTGCAAGCGTACCGCGCTGCCTTTAGGCCCTTTGATAAGCTCTACAACTTCATCTAAGCGCCAGCCGACAACATCAACAAACTCTTCATCTTCTTGAGCCACACCAACAATTTTATCTTCCGGCTTTAATGCGCCCGATTCATCAGCAGGGCCACCAGGCACGACGCTTTTAATAACGGTGTAGTCTTCCTCGCTTTGAAGTACCGCACCAATACCTTCAAATTCCAAATTCATTTCCATTTGGAATCGATCAGCATTACGTGGTGAAAGATAACTAGTGTGAGCTTCGATGGTGCGCGCAAATGCATTCATAGCAATTTGAAATACATCTTCGCTTTTAGTTTGCTTAGTTCGCTTAATAGAACGTGTATAGCGTTTTTCAAGAAGCTCTTTAGCTTCTTCCCACGTTTTGTCAGCAAGAATAAGATTTAACGCATCATACTTAACACGTTGACGCCAAATCTCATCTAATTCATCTTTGCTAGTAGGCCATTCGGCTTCTTCGCGGTCGTAATAAAATTTGTCGTCAGCTTTTTCAAAATCAAAAGGCCCTTCCTCCAGCATAGCCAGCGCAAACTCATAACGCTCAATACGGCGTTGTGCGCTTACATTGTACATGTCGTACGCAACAGAAAGGTTACCTTTACTCAACGCATCATCAAAAGCATTTCGATATTTTTCGAAACCCACCACATCAGACAATAAAAGGACTTGCTTGTTGTGATCTAAAGATTCAATGAAGCGCTGATAGATTCGTGCTGATAACACATCATCCAACGAAATTTCTTTATAGTGAGCGCGAGTAAATAACGCACTTACGCGTTTAGCAGCAACACTATGCTGTGTCTCTTGTTGAAGAACGGGTAGCTCTTCAACATCTGGGGTTGTGGTGACTGCACCAGCGCCTACCCCAACGGTAAGAAATGCACTAGCAATGGAAATTCGAAGGATATCTTTCATATTTACGACCTCTTGGAGCGTGCCAAACGTAAAGCATCTGCATTTACTTTTACCACCATACCTGAGTCTAACTGAACATGAATACCGTCTTTAGCAATTTCGGTAATAACGGCTGGCATAGGTGTTTTACCTAATTTAACCGTTACGTTTGTACCTTGTTGCATATCGGCATCAGTCAATTTAGCCGGTGGTGTCTTAGTTGGTCTCTGAATTTTCGGTTTAGTTCCCTGCTGGCCTTCTTTGTTGCTGCCTGCAGGTGTAGAACCAGAAGATCTCGGACGTGCAAATTGACGTTTTTCTTTCTTTTGAGGCTGCTGAGCTTGCTTAGCTTTGCGCTTTTCAGCGGCTTTCGCTTTGCTTTCTTCTAGCTGCTTCTGTGCATGATCGGCATGCTCTTTCTCAATGGTTTCCCCTTCAACACCATCTAAGTCGACACGGTTAGCGCCTTCTTTGATGCTGTAGAGATAACGCCAGCTATTTGTATAGTGACGAAGTGTAGAGCGGAGTAATGTTTTACTCACTCGTTCTTCGCTTTCTAAACGCTGGGCTAAATCTTGAAAGATGCCGATCTTAAGTGGTAGGGCTTCGCCTTCAATACTAAAGCATTTAGGGAAGGTCTCGGAAAGGAAAGCGATAACTTCCTTACTGCTAGTAAACTTTTCTGGTGATTCCATTAAACTTTCTAAATTATTCAAGAGATTTCTTCATTACTCTCATCATCCCAAGTTGCCAGCGCGTGGTCAACCCAATCGAGTAATTCGTCATCATCAATTTCTAATAAATGTTTATCTTGTTGCCAAGACTCCCAACCGTGTTGCAATAATTGTTCAAGCCGATGGGTTTCAATATCTTCATCGGCTCTATCATAAATTGCGTGAAGTACGAAATTCAATCGTTCTGACGCTTCATCAGGGTCATCGTGATTGTCTTCCATATCTTCATAAGTAGATAGTACTACATGGATGTCAACGTTGTATTTCATAACGATTGCTGAGATTCAATAAGTATATCGGCTATTTTACACAACCCAAGCTCATCTTGCTCGTCGAAACGAGAAAATTCTGGGCTATCGATATCTAAAACACCAATTAGTTCGCCATTTACTACAAGAGGAATGACGATTTCGGAGTTTGAAGCGGCATCACAGGCAATGTGGCCAGAGAAGGCGTGAACATCTGCGATACGCTGTACAGTGCGGGTTTCAGCGGCAGTACCACACACCCCCTTCCCCATAGGAATACGGATGCAAGCGGGTTGTCCTTGAAAAGGACCCAACACTAACTGCGCTTCTTTATAAAAATAAAAACCAGCCCAATTTACCTTATCGAGATGGTTAAAAAGTAGTGCACTGATATTTGCCATGTTGGCAATGACATCGTGCTCACCAGCAACCAGGCTTTTCGCCTGGCTTATTAACTGGGCGTATTGTTCTTCTTTCAAACGGTTACCCTGCTATTGAATGATAGTGAAACTAACGTTTATGCGCGCTTCAACCGTTTCTTGCCCTGGTAAAGAAACCGACATTTCTTTGGCAAACGCATCTGCACGCATAACTGGAACGGGCATATTGCCACCAGATTCAGAGATTGCAACTACTTCGCCCACTTCAACGCCTAATTCCTTCGCCAAAAGTGCCGCTCTTGCCTTTGCATCCTTCACCGCTGCAACTAATGCAGTTTGGTATGCGTTGGTTTGCGTTGTACTAACAAACGAGAACTGTTGAATGCGATCAACGCCACGACCTAGTACACCGTCTAACACTTTATCATAGTTTTCGATATTAGAATCAGTCACTGATATTTCGCGACTTAACGTAAATCCTTCTTGTACTCGACCATTAGGACTGTTCACATAGCGTGGGGTTAAACGAACTTGCATAGATTGAATGTTATTGCGCTCAATACCCTGCTCTAGCAGAAAGCTAACAATAGCGCGTAAATCGGAAGCAAGGGTCGTGTTAAGCTTACCAACAGTTTCGCCTTGTTCTTCAATAACAAAGGTAACTGAATATGCATTAGGCGTGACTGACATTGCGCCTGTGCCTTGAACATGGATAAGTTGTTGCTGAGGCTGAGCCATTGATGCCGTACTAAGCATTGTGGCAACAATGCCCGTTAATAATATCATCGGTGATAAGCGCTTGCCTGCGGCAGTACGTTTAAGAGGCATCGCTAGTTTACTGATTGAATTCATTAAAAACTCCGTGTTTATTATCATTAGTTCAGGCAAATCATAAGTAACGGTAAGTGAACGTATTATGAACCGCAACTAAATCATTCATAAAACAGGCGAGTTAACTGATACGTCAGTTTTAATAAAAAGCGTTTAACTTTTTTTGCTTTATAGGCTTACCCAATGGCGATAATAAAAAGTGGGCCCGATGGCCCACTTTTGATGTGTCGTAAACTTATGCCCTAATCTGTATTTTTTATTTTAGTACTTTTTGTAACGATGTAAGGCAATGATCGATATTGCGTGGTTTACACGCATAGCCCATTAATCCAATGCGCCATACTTTACCAGCAAACTCACCCAAACCAGCACCAATTTCTAAATTGAAATCGTTAAGTAGTCTTGCGCGAACTTCAGCGTCATTAACACCGTCTGGAATGTTCACTACATTGAGTTGAGGTAGGCGATATTCAGCATCTACGGCAAGTGAAAGACCTAAGCCTTCGAGTCCAGCCACCAGCTCGTTATGCCCAGTTTGATGGCGTTGCCATGCGTTTTCTAAGCCTTCTTCTTTTAAAATAAGTAGGGCTTCATAAAATGCATACATACTGTTTACCGGTGCAGTATGGTGATAAGCACGCTTAGCCCCTTTCCCCCAATAACCCACAATTAAGTTCATGTCTAAAAACCAGCTTTGCACTTTGGTTTTGCGGTTTTGAATAACATGCACTGCACGGTCGCTGAACGATACGGGTGAAATTCCTGGTACACAGCTTAAGCACTTTTGTGACCCCGAATAAATGGCATCAATGCCCCACCCGTCTACGTCTAGCTCAATACCGCCTAAAGAGGTTACGGCATCGACTATCGATAAACAGTCGTATTGTTTTGCAAGTTCACATAACCGTTTTGCATCGTTTCTCACACCGGTTGAGGTTTCTGCATGTACGAAAGCCAGCACTTTAATATCGGCCTCTTTTTTAAGTGCATCTTCTACCGCGTTCAAATCGGTTTGCTTGCCCCAATCGTTTTTAATCACGATAGCTTGACCGCCACATCGTTCAACATTTTCAACCATACGGTTGCCGAACACGCCGTTGATGCACACCAATACTTTATCACCTGGCTCCACAAGGTTAACAAAGCAGGCTTCCATCCCGGCGGATCCCGGGGCTGAAATAGGCATTGTTAATGCGTTTTCAGTTTTAAATGCGTATTGAAGCAGCTGTTTGGTAGCATCCATAAGCTCGATAAATAGCGGATCTAGATGACCAACAGTTGGCCTAGCAATAGCGTTAAGAATACGAGGGTTTACGTCTGAAGGACCAGGCCCCATTAATGTGCGCTCAGGCGGAAGAAAAGTGGAATGCGTTTGCATATCAGTCCTTAACAATAATAGTAACAATAGCGTACCTGCATTCTTACAATCTTAACGGCTGGGTACAACAGCTTGTTATGAACATAATTAACATGAATGGAATCACTTCACCCCATAACAAAGTGAACATTGAGCAAGATGTGGATAACCCGTGCGTATCATGAGGATAAAAGCGTTGAAAAAAAATCAGAAACTCCGACCAGTAAAAAGCCTATGATTTTTCAGAAGTTATTATCATTTTATTTAGATTAAGGGGTCTGTAAAATAAATTTCACAATGTTTAGTTTATAAAATGAACAAATATGGACTATAGTTATTGTCCGTCTGAAAGAATTTGCATGCACTTCTCCCTTGCAATAGTTAGCGCACGGCTCAGCAATGAGCCATTCCCCTATGCCCAGAACCTATGTTCTGGGCATTTTTTATGGGACAGGTATAACTTCCTTTGACCAAACGCTCTGCAATAAAGCGCTGAAATGAAGCGCAGGAATACAACGACATAATGGAAGTGGCAAGAATAATAGCGGTTAGCGGTTATTCCTACATAAGACATGATAATTTGGCTTGCGCATACTGATTAAACTTCAGAAAGGTGCTTATTGTAATGCGTGGCATTATGCGCATAGTGCGCTGCAGATGCTTGAAGCTTTTCCTCTACACTGCTATCGAACTGCTTTACCACTTTTCCCGGTGATCCCACCACTAAGCTGTAGTCTGGAATTTCCATATTTTCGGTAATTAACGTATTAGCGCCAATAATGCAGTACTTGCCAATTTTCGCGCCATTTAACACCACCGCGTTGATACCAATTAAGGAGTAGTCACCTACGGTGCAGCCATGCAACATGACTTTGTGACCCACGGTTACGCCTTTACCTAACGTTAGAGGAATGCCCGAGTCGGTATGAAGCACACTACCATCTTGTACGTTCGTGAGCTCCCCTACCGTAATCGCATCCATATCTGCGCGAATGACCACATTAAACCATACACTGCTATGGGGCTTTAATATCACGTTGCCAATAACATGTGCGCCGGGGGCAACATAACTGGTGCTATCACACTTGGGCGTTAACGTATCAAGAGAATATTGCATAAGCGTTCCTTGTTAATATTTTTATAGTTGGCTCAAAATACAGTGTTGATATGTTGTTAGTCGACATCGACTTGTCGCATTAAGCCTTCTTGCGTAGCAGAGGCTACCAGCTCACCTTGTTGAGTGAAAATCTGACCTCTCACCAAACCTCTTGCTCCGCCACTAAACGGACTTTCCATTACATATAATAACCATTCATTCATATTAACGGGGCGGTGAAACCACATCGCATGATCGATAGTCGCAATACGTAGTGATTTGTCGGTGACTGAAATTCCGTGAGGCTGTAGTGACGTGCTTAAAAAGTGGTAATCAGAAGCATACGCTAATGCCGCTTGTTGCAGTGTAATCTCTGGAGCAAGCTCATTCCTTGCTTTCATCCAAATATAGCGTTTAGCCGGTTGGCGATTAGACTGATAGGAATTCGCCGCACCAATAGTACGGATATCTACCGGGCGATGATAACTTAATGCTTCTCGCATAGGACGGGCAATTTTGTCGAAGTTCTTTTCATAAAACTCGATATCAGACTGCACTTCTTGTGGCGGTGGTACGTCAGGCATATCCGCTTGCTGGTGATGCATTCCTTCTTCTGGCACTTGGAACGATGCTGTCATGTAAAAGATGTTTCGACCATCTTGAATTGCTTTTACTCTTCGGGCAGAAAAGCTACGACCATCTCGCACTACTTCTACATCGTAGACCACAGGTTTCTTTGCATCGCCGGGTAGCAAAAAGTAAGTATGGAACGAATGGGCAACACGGTCTTTGTCTACCGTTTCATAAGCCGCAGCTAACGCCTGCCCCAAAACTTGACCACCAAATAATGCGCGAAAGCCTAAATCCCAACTTTGTCCGCGATACAAACCCGCTTCAACAGTTTCTAATTCAAATAACGAAGATAATTTAACCTCAGGCATGCTTTTCTTTCTCTTGTTGCTCAGCGTTCGGGTTTCTTGGGTAGTATTTTTCAGGTAAATACGCCCTATGCTCAAAAAATCGCGTGTCTTTATAGGGTAACTTCATAAAGCCTGAAATGCCTAGCCCTTTTATTGACGGCACATGTTCAACTAACTTGGCTAATAATTCAGAAAACCTATCTTGCTCGTGATGATTGAGCAATGTGTAATAACTATGAATCTTTAAATGGGTACTTAAGGCTTCAAAGATAATACAGCCAGTGTGATGAATCGTATTCAGCTCTTTAATAATTGTAATAATAGGCTCAGGTAATTTCAAAAGCTCATCTGGATCGTCGCCATCCTCAAAGTAAGAATGGGTTCTAGATTCATCTTGTGCCACCGATGCGCGGGACAAATCAAACGGTATTACGCATTTAGATGTTGGTACAAACGCATCGTTCTCGGTTTCTCGTTCGATATGCAGCGTGTTTTTAGCGTTAAACATGCAGCATTTAAATACCCCAGGCTTATGAATAGCGCGTGCAAGGTTAATCACGTTGTTAACCGCAAGTTCGAAAGCTGTTTTTAATGCCGCGTCGTGTAGATTTAAACTGGAGTCTACATAAACGCCGTTTGGCTCCCAGCGAATTGCCATACCACCAACAACGGGATACCGGCCAAGACGACTAATTGCCGACACAAAGGCTTTTTCGGTATCGCCCATGCCTTGCAAAAAGTTTTTGTAATATCGATCGAACTGGGCATCATCGATATACCGTAATGAAGCATCTTCTAATACCGATTGCTGGCGCAAATAAGATTTTCGAGAGCTGTAAACAACGGTTTCAATGTCATCTTGCGATGGCGTAACCCACGTAGGAATACTCGGTACATACTGCAAAACGGTGTCTTTAGAAAACACCATGTGTTTTAGCACGTGCAAATTATTGAAGAAGTAATCTCCTCCTTGTTGCCTTTTCTTTGGGTCGTCACTGAGCATGTATTCTAATATGCTTGCTAGCATTTTTGGCAAGCCTAACGATGAAGGGCGAATAACCTGATGGCCATACCGACATGATTGCCCAGATGCTAAAGCATATAGCGTGCTTGCCATACCTTGCTCATCGAAGCGTGGTGATGATAACGCCCCATTTAACTGCTCTTCTCCAATAAAATAAACATCACCTAATCGGGCGTTTGTTTGGTGAAGCTCGCTAGACATCAAATCCATCACATTGTTACTGGTGTACTGACCATTTTCATCTACTTGTGCAAACACAGATGAGCCCCAATCGATAAGCCCAATGCTCTCTGTAGATTCGTCCCATACCAAGTTAGAAGGTTTAATATCGCCATGAACGATAGGTTTGGCATTGCCATTTTGCGTATGCTGCCGAAAACACTGCAACAAATCACCAAGCTGTACCGCTATTTTCACTATGATCCTTGGCGGCAGTGGCCCACGAGCCAAACTTACTTTTTCAAGATCGTCGCCAGGGGCACGGCCCATCACCAAAATAGATTGTTTACCTATTTGCTGATATTCAACCAATGCAGGCACATAAGGATGAGATACTTGAGATAGCATAAAGGCTTCTTCCTCAAGCCGTTCTTGTACATGCTGAGGAAGATTTATTCGAGAAAACTTAAAGACGTGTTCTTGAGCGATTGAGCTTTGACTAAAGCTTGAACCTGAGCCTGGGTTTTGATTGGGCGCGGTACCTGCAAATGCAAAACCAAACGCCCCTTTTCCCAATAGGGAGATATTGCGATAACCTAAACTAGCTAATTGGTCGATGCACAGTGCTACCCAATCCTTGAGCTTTTTTGCATCTGCATGTGAGAGCAGATAAATAGACTGCTCATCGGGTATATAAAAATGCGTTAACCCTTTTACCTGAGACATGCCAATTGCCTACCTCTTTTTAATGTTTACGCTTATGTGTTTTAACGCGTTTTAGGTATTCGTTTATAAGTGCGAGTCAAAGGGCCTAACCTTCTGTAGTTAGCCATGTCAATGTGTACACAGCGTTACTTCCTAATAACGGCGTGATCTCATCAAGGGCTTCACGCATACTGACATCAAGTTGCCAAGGTGGATTGATGACACATAAGCCAGAACCGTACATGCCAGCATCGGCGGTATTTTCTTCAACGGTAAGTTCAATAGTGAAACAAGGCGTACCTAGTGCCGATAACGACTGACACATCTGCTGGCTAGCCCCACTTTTAGCCCCTGCTCTCTGTGATAGTAGCGGATACCACACTACCATTTGTGCTTGCTGCCAACGTGCTAATACTTTCTTCACCGCACTGACTACATCTTGGTATTCAGAAAGCTTCTCGTAAGGCGGATCTATTAATACCGCGCCACGATTAGGTGATGGTGGCGTCAGTGCAATTAAGCCTTCGTAACCATCCCTGTGATGAACATGGCTCTGGCTATCGCCAATTTGCCACATGGCATCATCAAGCTTTTCGTGTTCAGCTGGATGTAACTCCATAAGATGCAGCACATCGATATCACGTTTCAGTTTGGCGCTAATAGCCGGTGAACCCGGGTAACATCTATCACTTAAAAACCCGTTGCATAGTGACAAATAGGATTGTAACAAAGGCGAACTTGCCGATAGGTTTGCCACTTTATCTACACCAGACTCATACTCTTTATTTTTGGATGCTAAAGCATCATCGAGCTGATAAAGCCCAGCACCACTATGTGTATCATAGAGGGTGAAAGGCTTATTTTTTTTCTTTAGATGGCTTATTACGCCCATCCAACAAAGATGTTTGATAACGTCGGCGTGGTTGCCGGCATGAAATGCATGTTGATAGCTAAGCACGATATACCATGAGTTGACGCGCAAACTGCGCAGGAAATTGTAGTTTAGCAGTCAATAATAACGCTTGGCCTAACATCCACACAAGCCCGACAACCCAGTTCCTTGCAATTAACCGCGATATAAAAAAGCTTCCCATCAATAAGCGCTTTGTAATTACATTCAAAGCACGTGTATCAAGGCACCTGTATCAAAGCACTTTGATACAGGTGTTCACATTTACATATTTATCTATCACTAGGCTATGGGCCTACCGCCCACATTAAAAATACCTATCGCTATTTCAAGTGCATTAGCATGGTTTCTGGTTCTTCGATGAAGCTAGACCAGAGATTATTGAAGCGGACCATAGTGGCACCATCAATGATGCGGTGGTCGCCAGACCAATTCACCATCATGATACTGTGCGCTTCAACGCTACCGTCAGCGGCAAAGCGAGGAAGAGTTTGCGTTTTGCCCAGCGCGACAATAGCCGCTTCTGGCTTATTAACAACCGGTGTAGCTGTAATGCCACCAATAGCGCCAATATTTGAAATGCTGATAGTGCCACCTTTAAGTGCATCACCGCTTAATTTACCTTCTCGAGCTTGCTCGATAGTGGTATGCATTTGCTGGGCAATATCAAACAAAGACAGGTGTTCTACGCCTTTAACATTTGGCACTAAAAGACCCATTTTAGCGTCAACAGCAAAGCCGATATTATGGTGATTAAAATAAGTAAGTTCAGTGCCATCTTCGTTTAATTGGCTGTTAATAATGGGAAATTCTTTTAACGCCAACGACAATGCTTTTACAAAAAATGGCATAAAGCTAAGCTTTATTCCTTTTGCTTCAAACATAGGTTTTAGCGACTGTCTTAAGGCAATTAGCTTATCCATTCTAATTTCATCGCTCACCGTAAAGTGAGGAATGGTCTTGACCGACGCCACCATTTGTTTTGCCATAGCGGCTCGAATGCCTCGTACTTTTTCGGTATAGCTTGCTTCGCTTGCTGTGTTATTCACTTCAGAGCGCAATATATCATTAGTCTCGCCCATGGCATTTGACATAGTGAAGCTTTCATCAGTGTTTGCGCTTTCGCTGGTGGCGCTAACATGGCTGACATCATGTTTTAAAATACGGCCTTTTTTGCCACTACCCGCAACGGCAAGTAAATCAATCTCGTGTTCTCTGGCAATGCGACGCACTGCAGGGCTTGCCAGAACTTTTCCAGGTATCGCGATAGGAGGCTCAAAATCCCCATCTTGCCATTTATCATTAATGGCCGCGTTCCCTTGCTCATTGGTATTATTGTTTGCAGGCGTTGCGCGATGGTTTGTATTTTCGTTTACTTTTTCTTCATTGCCTGCTTTCTTATCTGTAGCAACAGCCGTTGGGTCTTCGGCGCTATTTTGATGACTTTCGCTAGCGCTTTCATCAGTATCAAGGGCAAATAGCGGACTATGCACTTCTGCAATATCGCCTTGTTTATAATAAAGCTTATGTACCGTGCCTGAATGCTTAGCAGGAATTTCTACCACAGCCTTATCTGTCATTACTTCAACCACACTTTGGTCTTCAGCAATAACATCCCCTTCTTTCACATTCCACTTGACGATTTCGCACTCAACAATACCTTCGCCAATATCAGGTAAAATAAAATCAATATTCATATTATTGGCTCCCTTTTAATAATGTAATGAGCGCTTGATAGCTTCGTAGGTTTTAGTTTCATCAGGCATATATTCGGTTTCATGAGCAAGTGGATAAGGTGTATCTAAACCACAAACACGAGTAATAGGCGCTTCTAGATACAAAAAGCATTTTTCTTGGATAGTGGCGGCAATTTCGCTGGCGAAGCCGCCAGTGAGCGGCGCTTCATGATTAATAAGAAGTCGACCGGTTTTCATAACCGAACTGATGACTGCTTCGGCGTCCCACGGTAAAATTGAGCGCAAATCGATAATTTCACACGACACGCCATCATCTAGCGCCATTTCAGCTGCTTTCTGCAAAATCTCAATTTGTGCCCCCCACCCTAATAGGGTGATATCTGTGCCCTCTTGTACTAAATCGGCTTTACCGAGAGGCAGTTCATAATCTTCTTCAGGTACATCGGCAATAGACGCGCGATATAAACGTTTTGGCTCAAGAAACAGCACCGGGTTTTTATCACGAATAGACGCTAGAAGCAGACCTTTAGCTTGGTAAGGGTCTCGTGGAATAACCACTTTTAAACCTGCGCAGTGGGCGAAAAATGCCTCTGGCGATTGGCTGTGGTAATGACCACCCGATATACCGCCACCATATGGCGCGCGTATGGTAAGGCCGCCAACATCAAATTGGCCGCCTGAACGATAACGCCATTTGGCCGTTTCATTTACGATTTGATCGAACGCGGGGAAAATGTAATCACCGAACTGAATTTCAGCAACAGGGAAAGCGCCTTGTGATGCAAGCCCGTTTGCGAATCCAATAATGCCCTGTTCGGTAAGCGGCGTATTAAAACACCTGCCTTTGCCAAATTTTTCTTGTAGATGACTGGTAGCTCTAAATACCCCACCAAAATGGCCAACGTCTTCACCAAACACCATGACTTTTTCTTCGGCTGTCATGGCAGTAATTAACGCGTTGTTAATTGCCTGTAGTAAGTTCATTTTAGCCATTAGCGAACACTCCCAGACGTTTTAGGATATTTTTTAGGGTATTGTTTAATATGAGCTTTTAGCGAAGTAAGCTGATCTTGTAAATGCCAGGGTACACTGTCATAAACATCTTCAACTATTTCCTCTATGCCGCAAATAGGAATGGTTTCACTGACTTTCAGCGCCGCGAGCACGTCTTGACGCGCTTTATCTACCTTGGCTTTATTTTGCTTTTCATCAAACCAACCTTTATGGGTGAGCCAATTCGCCATTCGGGCGATTGGATCTTTTGCGCGCCATTTATCTTCTTCATCTCTAGAACGATAGCCCGTGGGATCGTCAGACGTAGAATGCGCAGCAAGTCGGTAAGTCATGGCTTCTATTAATACCGGGCACATTTCTGCTAACGCTATACGGCGTGCTTCCTGCGTCGCGGCGAATACCGCTAAAGGGTCATTACCATCGACCCGAATCGTTTTTACCCCATAGCCAATTCCGCGTGATGCAATACCATCACCAGCAAATTGTTCTTCTGACGGCGTTGAAATGGCATACCCATTATTACGACAGAAAAAGATAACCGGGCAATTAAGTACCGCAGCCATATTTACGCCTGCATGGAAATCCCCTTCCGAAGCTGCGCCTTCGCCAAAGTAACAAATAGTGACGGCTTCATTACCTGCCATTTTCTGCCCGTAGGCATAACCTGATGCTTGTGGTATTTGGGTTCCTAATGGAGACGATATAGTCATAAAATTCAGCGCTTTATCACCATAATGGATAGGCATCTGCCTTCCTTTATTGGGGTCAGCTTTATTACTGAACATTTGATTCATGAATTGATCAGTTGTATAGCCTCTAAAAGCAAGTGCACCCTGTTCACGGTATTGACTCATGATCATGTCATGGGGAGATAAAGCAGCTGCACTGGCAACGGCAGCGGCTTCTTCACCAGTACTTGCTAAATAAAAGCTAATTCGACCTTGGCGCTGCGCCGCCACCATTCGCTCATCGAGAATTCTGATGTATTCCATGGTGTCGTGAATTTTTAACGCCAACGTTTGGTCAAGCTCTGGAAGTTGAGCAGATTCATGCTCACTTCCATCTGGTTTGAGCAATTGCAGCATGGGAATATCAATTAACCCATTGCCAATAACTTCAACCCTGTTTGTTGTTTTAATTTTTCCGAGATGATTTCTATCTTCCACAATAATCTCCCTGCAATTTGAAGGATTCGAAAGCGAGATTGCTATGTTCACTATGCTAGTAGAAGTATGTTGGTGGCGTTGTGCTATTTCAGCAGTGCTTTATTAACTAAATATGATGAAAATTCTCAATATCTAATTTTAGTAGTATTGATATCCTAATAATCACCAAGAATGTTAAATCGATGCAAATAAAAGGATAAATATAAAATACTAAATTGTAAAAATAAGCTTAGATTAGCGTAAGAGGATGGCTGATAGGCCTTGAAATTGCGGTCATACAGTCAAATTTTCATCCTAACTTTTTAGCGAATATCAAATTAAAAAGTATGACTAAATGTAACAATATGTGTAATTCATATTAATGTTTAATATTCATTACAAAGTGAAAAAAATTGTGCTAGAAATATTATTGTCATTGTTATGACAATAAAAATTGGATCAACAAAGCCAATAAAAATAAGAAATTTCATCCATCCAGGGAAAATCCCAAAAACAGGCCGACGGAGGTTACCTGTGAATAATAAAGTGACGTTAGCTGTATCAGCTGCACTAATGTCGATGTCCATGCATTCTGCTGCAGAGCTATCATCTGCAACCGAATCGTTTTCAGTAACTGCTGATCAACTCAAAGCAGTAAAAGCGACATCGATAAACAAGTACAAGAACACTAAATCAGTTTCCACACCAAAAACACTCTACACCGCTGAGAAAGGACTCGAAAATAAAGATTACATTTACTTTGTACATCTTTCTGATGACGCAGTAGCGAGCTACGATGGTGGTGTTGAAGGTTTAGAAGCGACTAACCCCCAACTAAAAAAACAAGTTTCAGTCACACGATCTAACTCGTCTGCTAGCAAACGCTTAGACGCTTCTCTTCCAGAAGTAAAAGCATATGCCTCTTACCTTGAGAAGAAACAAGCAGAAATTATTACTAAAGCAGAGTCTGCTGTAGGTTCTTTAGAAACTGTAGCAGAATATAAATATGCACTTAACGCAATTGCGGTAAAAGTATCGCCAGCTGAGGCAGAAGCCATAGCGCGTTTGCCTGGTGTTAAAAACGTTGAACGCGATGAAGTGTATCAACTTGATACTGACACTGGCCCTATCTTAATTGGCGCTCCTGCAGTATGGGACGGCACAGCCAATGAAAGCGGCGTAGGTCGTCAAGGTGAAGGCGTAGTTGTTGCGGTACTAGATACTGGTATCAACAGTGATCACCCTTCTTTCGCTGACGTAGGTGGTGATGGTTACGATCACACTAACCCACTTGGCGCCGATGTTTACTTAGGTGAATGTGCGGTTGAAGCTGAAGTTCGTTGTAACGATAAGCTAATTGGTATTTATAGCTACCCGTCTATCTCTGACGTATACGCAGATGCCGATATCTTCCCTCAGAACGGCACTATACGTTTTGGTGAAGATTACAACGGACACGGTTCACATACTGCGAGTACTGCAGCAGGTAACGTGCTTGTCGATGTCGGTGAAGTTACGGCTGAATTTGACGTAAATGCGAGTGATGGTGTTGCAACTGGTTTTACTTTTGGTCAAATTTCAGGTGTCGCTCCTCACTCAAACATTATTTCTTATCAAGTATGTCAACCTGGTAACACTGGTGATACCTATGCAGGTTGTACTGGCGCGGCTATGGCTGCAGCGGTAGACGATGCGGTTGAATCAGGTATTGTTGATGTAATCAACTTCTCTATTTCAGGTGGTGGCTACCCTTGGAGTGGTTCGCTTAACGCAGCATGGTTGAATGCACGTAACGCGGGCATTTTTATTGCTCAATCTGCGGGTAATAGCGGCCCTGATCCAGAAACAACTGAGAAACACGCACCGTGGATTACCGTTGTTGCTGCTTCTACGCACGGTCGAAGTGTAGAGTATGATAAAGAAATCTCTTTCACTGGTGGTGCAACTGAGTTAGGTGCTATCGCTGGTAAGAGTAACTCTGGCGCGATATCTGGTTCAATCGTTTATGCAGGTGATTACACCAATGCAAACGATCCTGATGGCGATCCAGCACAATGTTTAGAGCCTTTCCCTGAAGATACTTTCGCGGGTGAAATTGTTGTTTGTGACCGTGGTGCTATTGCTCGTGTAGCTAAAGCATCTAACGTTGCAAGTGGTGGCGCTGCAGGTTTCGTTCTAGCAAACCTTGCAGATGGTGCAACATCAGTTAATAACGATGCGTATATTATCCCAGGTATCCATGTTGATGCGACGAACGGTGATATGCTGCGTTCATGGTTAGCAGAAGGTGAAGGCCATACCGCTTCAATTACTGCCTCTGAAGGCATTTTAACAGTGGACGACGACGCGGCTGATATTATGGCTGAGTTCTCTTCACGTGGTCCTAATACATCAATTAGCACACTAACACCGTCGGTAACTGCGCCGGGCGTTAGCATTTATGCTGCTTACTCTGATGAACAGTACGGTCAAGATTCTACAGGTTCTGCTCCTGCTGATTACGCCTACCTTCAAGGTACGTCTATGTCAGGTCCTCATGTTGCGGGTGCTGCTGCACTTGTACGTCATGAGAAACCATCGTGGACACCAGATCAAGTACGTTCTGCTCTTATGATGACGGCTACCACCGATGTTCTTAAAGAAGACGGTGTTACCGCAGCAGATTGGTTTGATATGGGCGCAGGTCGCATTGAAGTAGACCTAGCAGTTCAATCTGGCTTAGTTATGGATGAAACAGACGCAAATTATGCCTCTGCTGATCCAGCACTAGGTGGTGAGCCTCGTACACTTAACCTACCTTCTGTTACCGACGACAACTGTGTAGGTTCGTGCACATGGACTCGTACCGTAACAGCAACTAAAGACGGCTCTTGGTCTGTAGACGGTATGGGAATTTCAGATGGTATAGAAATTACCGTTACACCTGCTACCTTCGACCTTACTGCTGGACAATCTCAAGAGTTAACGATTGAGATTGATGCATTCCGCGCAGAAAGTGACGTTTGGTCATTTGGTCAAATCAACTTAGTTTCTGGTTCATCGCCAGACTTACACCTTCCTGTTTCAATTGTTGCATCTAACGGTAATTTACCTGATGAAATAGACTTTGAAGCACATCGTAATCAAGACTCGTACTTGCTTGAAGATGTAATGGCAGTTGAGATTACTGATCTTCAGGTTACGTCTTACGGCCTAACCAAGGCGACCAAAGTTGAAGGTATGGTTGCGCAAGATTCAGACAACAGCGATTATCTAGATGATTTAGAAGATGGTTTGCATATTACTCAAATTGAAGTACCTGAAGGTACACTTCGTTTAGTAGCTGCTACCATGGATACTACGTCGCCAGATCTAGATTTGCGTATATTGTTCGACTCAAATGCCGATGGTATACCTCAAGAAGATGAAGAAGTTGCTGTTGCCGCAACTGCTGCAACTGAAGAGTATGTAAGCGTTGAAATGCCAGAAGCAGGTAGCTACTGGGTAATTGTACAGAACTGGGCTGCATCATCTGATGAAGAAGGTTTTGAAGATAGCTTCGTATTAGCGCATGCCATGGTTGATAACCAGCCAGGTGAAGGGTTAACTATTGACGCTCCTTCAGCTATTCCTCAGTTAACTGAATTCGATGTACGCTTTACATGGGATTTAACTGACGCGGTTGAAGGTGATATCTACGTTGGTGCTGTTTCAATAGGTACTGATGCTGATAACGTTGATAACCTTGGCGTTATTCCTGTTGATATCGTTCGTGCTGAAGATGATGTTTATGTAACTGCAGAATCTGAAGAACGTGTTCTACCAGGTGAAGAAGCAACTTTCTATGTAAACGTACTTCCAAACTTTACTACGGAAGACCGTGACTATGAAATTTCACTGACGCTACCAGATAACGTTACGTTAGTTGAAGGTTCACTGTCTCATGATGGTGTTGCTACTGAAAATACGCTTTCTTGGTCTATTACCCAAGAATCGCTACTTGGTGCTACTCCATCTTACGCAATTACCACTAATGCTACTGACGCATTCTGTGCTAACCCTGACTTCGGTCAAGGCGGTGGATACATCGACCTAGCCGGTTTTGGTATTGGTATAGATGATACATTGGATGGGGATACAGTAGACGGAACTTATTCACTTCCTGCTTACTTCCTAGGCACAATGTATAGTGCAGTTACAGTTACTGATGATGGTTTTGTAACATTAGGTACTGCTATCTCGTCGCCTTGGGTTAACCAAGGGCTTCCAGATGTTGCAGATCCAAATGGTGTTCTTGCTCCGCTATGGCGCGACCAAGAATTTGACGTTGCTAACGGCGTAGGCGTTTCTGTCGCTACTGCAGGTGCTGCGTATACCATCATTGAATGGGATAACATGAGATTCTGGGGTCTTAGCGAAGATTTCGCTGATATTGCAGATTACCAAATTGTTTTCTTCAATGAGCCATCTGAAGGTCAGCCAAACATCGTATTCTCATACGATAACGTGACGCACGACCTTGGTAGTATCTTGCCTGTGACTATTGGTTACGAAGATATTGATGGCGCTACGGGTCAAGCTCCTTACTACACGCCTTACAGCCAAGACTTCTTTGATGCTAACTTTGATGCTGAAATTACATCTGGTACGCAAATCTGTATGTATCTTGATGACGTTGATAGCAGCCCTACTCAATTAGCTTACACCGTTATGGTAAATGCTGATGACGCTGGTGGTGCTATTCAAATGATGGCCATGTCTGAAGTGACTAACATTCCTGGTGCAGCATCTGCAGTATCTGAAACTTACGAAGGTTTACAAGTTGAAGGTCCTCCAGTTGTAACTATCGACGGCATGACAGTGGCAACACTAGAAGTGGTTGAATTAATGGAGTTGAACTTACCTGGCCTAGTAGAAGAGCCTAATGGCGACGCTGTCGACATTACTTGGAAGCAAGTTGAAGGACCAGCAGCTATCATTGCAGGTGCGGGCATAGAAGAAGCTATCCTAGTTGCTCCAGAAGTAACGGAAGATACGCTAATTGTGCTTGAGCTTACTGCTACTGATAGTAACGGTAATACTTCAATGGCAACCGCTAATGTAACGATAAAAGATAACTTACCACCTGTTATCAACATCACGGCTCCGTTTACTGTTGAAGAAGGTGAGTCAATCACTGTTTCTGCTACAGCAACAGATCCAGAAGGTGATGACGTTACATTTACCATCAATGACATCCCAGGCTCAAGTCTAACGACTACAGCGCCTAATACGAATAGCACTATTGCTGTTACGTTTGAAGTGGTTGCATTTGATGGCTTAAATACAACAACAGAAACAGTAACCGTAAGCGTTACTGATAAGAGCGGTGGTTCAATGGGTTGGTTAACATTGCTACTTGTTCCAGTTGTGTATTTACGTAGACGTAAAATGAAATAAGCGATATCGCCTAGATATTACTTAAACGTAAAAGGCCGCTGTTAAGCGGCCTTTTTTATATCTGAAGAATTGTTGAGTATTGCTAGCTATTGTTAAACCTACCTAGCGTTATATCTAGTCAACTACGCTTTTATTATTCTTCATCTGATAATCTCGACAACGTACTATCTAAACGTTTGTTCGGTTGAACCCCCATTTCTCTGAACTTCTCTACTTGCCGGACTAAATTTCCACGCCCACTTGAGAGCTTATTCATTGCTGCATCATAACTGCCATGGGCGGTATCTAGTGCTTTACCAATCTTTTCAATATCAGAGACAAAGCCTACAAATTTATCGTATAGCTTTCCTGCTTGTTCTGCGATGAGTTGCGCGTTTTGGTTCTGGTACTCGTATTGCCAAATATTATTGATGGTACGAAGTGCCACAAGCAAATTGGTGGGGCTAACTAACATAATATTATGATTAAGCGCGAGTGAAACAAGATCCGGCTCTTCTTCAATGGCCAATAGAAAGGCTGGCTCGATAGGAATGAACAGTAAAACATAATCTAACGTGCGCAGCCCTTTTAGCGACTGATATTCCTTGGCGCCTAGCCCTTTAATATGGCCTTTGATTGAAGCGACGTGTGCACTGAGATACTGTTTGCGGCTGGCGTCATCGTCGCAATTAAAATATTGCTCGTACGCCGCTAAGCTTACCTTGGAATCGATTATCACGTCTTTGTCATTCGGTAAATGCACCACAACATCGGGTTGCAATCGCCTACCCTGTTCAGATTGTGCCGACACTTGGGTTTCAAACTCATGGCCTTCTCGAAGTCCAGATTCTTTGAGTATACGCTCTAAAATAACTTCGCCCCAATTACCTTGCTTTTTGTTATCACCTTTAAGTGCATTGGTTAAAGCGGATGCTTCTTCGGTTATGCGCTGGTTCAATGCCTTTAAACTTAAAATTTCCGTTTTTAGTGACGCTCGCTCTTGCCCTTCACGAATGTGTTGTTCTGAAATTTGTCGTTTAAACCCATCTAATTGGGATTTAAAGGGCGCCAATACCGCTTCAATATTATGTTTACTTTGGGTTTGATAGGTTGCACTTTTCTCATCAAAAATTTTATTCGCTAAGTTTTCAAACTGGGTTTGTAAGCGTTGTTCTGACGAATGCATTAACGCAAGCTTTTCTTCATGATTCTGCATAAGCGCATCAAGCCTAGCCTTTTGCGCCTCGTATTGCGCCTGCAACTTACTGTACTCTTTTTGCAGCACGCCTAATGCTTCACTAAGTTGATGTTTCTCAGCTAGCACCTGCTCATACTGACGTGATTTTTCAACCAGCATGCCCATACGCTCTTGGGTTTCATTGTAGGTCTGCTGCTGCGCAAGTAACGCATCATTTTTTTCGGCAATGTTCTTGTGAGCCTTATTCAGTGTTCTACGGGTCGCTATTAGCAAAATAAGAAAAATTAACGCCAGTAAAAAAAAGCCAGCATTCAAATATTGGGGGGACAAATCAGATAAGGAATACATAAATACACACGCACTGTTAATTTATACAGCACTATAAACAAAAACAGGTGCCAATGGCACCTGTTTTAAACACAAATGTATGATTACTTAGATAACGCGTTATCTAAATCTTCAATTTTTGCTTTCCAAATAGCAGGTCCAGTTTCGTGCGCGTTAGCGCCTGTGCTGTCTACTGCTACGGTAACAGGCATGTCTTCCACATCAAATTCGTAAATGGCTTCCATACCTAAATCTTCAAACGCCACTACCCGTGACTTCTTGATAGCTTTAGAAACCAAGTATGCTGCACCACCTACGGCCATTAAATAAACTGACTGGTGCTTGGCAATAGATTTCACCGTTGCAGGGCCACGCTCTGCTTTGCCTATCATACCGATAAGGCCTGTTTTCTCTAACATCATGTCAGTGAATTTATCCATACGAGTGGCAGTAGTTGGACCCGCTGGGCCTACTACTTCATCGCCAACCGCATCAACAGGGCCTACGTAATAAATGAAGCGGTTGGTTAGGTCAACACCTTCAGGTAAACCTTCACCGTTATCAAGCATAGTTTGAATACGCTTGTGCGCCGCGTCACGGCCAGTCAACATTTTTCCAGAAAGTAATACGGTTTCACCTACTTTCCAGTCTTGAATGTCTTCTTTGGTCACATCATTAAGGTTAACGCGACGGGTGTTTTCACCCACTTCCCACGTTACCTCTGGCCAATCTTCCAATTTAGGCGGCGTAAGTTCAGCAGGACCTGAGCCATCTAAATGAAAATGTGCATGTCGGGTTGCTGCACAGTTAGGGATCATCGCCACAGGCTTAGATGCCGCATGGGTAGGCAAAGACATAATTTTAACGTCTACAACGGTAGTTAATCCACCTAGGCCTTGAGCACCAATACCCAATTGATTCACGCGCTCGAAAATTTCAACACGTAGCTTTTCATCTGTGGTTTCTGGACCGCGAGCAATCAACTCTTGAATATCTACCGGATCCATTAAGCTTTCTTTAGCCAGTACAGCCGCTTTTTCTGCTGTACCACCAATGCCTATGCCTAACATGCCAGGTGGACACCAGCCAGCGCCCATAGTTGGCAACGTTCTCACTACCCAGTCAGCAATATTATCGCTAGGGTTTAACATTACCATTTTAGATTTGTTTTCTGAGCCGCCGCCTTTTGCCGCAATCATCACCTCAACTTTTTCACCTGGCACCATATCAATGTGCACAACTGACGGTGTATTGTCTTTGGTATTGGTTCGCGCGCCCGCAGGGTCTGCAACGATAGAAGCGCGCAAGGGGTTATCTGGATTTAGATAAGCGCGGCGAGTACCTTCATCAACCATCTGTTGAACAGTCATGTCAGTTTTATCCCATGTCACACCCATGCCTACTTTTACAAAGCAGGTCACAATACCGGTGTCTTGACATAAAGGACGCTTGCCTTCAGCTGACATTCTAGAGTTAATAAGGATTTGTGCCATCGCATCTTTAGCTGCTTGGCTTTCTTCTCTGTTATACGCTGCTTCCACGGCTTTAACGTAGTCGAGCGGGTGATAGTAAGAAATAAACTGTAGGGAATCTTCAATGCTATCAATGAAGTCCTGTTGGCGGATAACGGTCATGACATCCTCTTTTTTTATTTTGCTTTCGTGGTCTTAGCCTGCTAAAAAAGCGTATACTAGCGCATCTGTTGGCACCGTACCATGTAAAATATGGGTGAAGCTTTGCGATAAAACAAACTTGTGCAGGTAAATTTAACGCGCTTCGCTAACATTAGCAGATTGATAGCGTGCTAATACTGTTGAATTAACCTTCCAGTACCCATTTAACGCAGCTTCAATGCCGACAACATTCTTCTTAACCTGATGTATAGAGTTAGTTTTTAATGCCCGCAACATCGCAAGTTACCATTACGCCAATCAGCACATCGCTTTCCCTTATAGATATTTTTGAGCGGGTTGCCCACAGCGCGGGAGCCGTTTTGCTTGATACCTGTGGCTCCACAAAAAGCAATGGTCGCTACAATGTGATGGTATGGGAGCCTAGCGCTACCGTAACGGCCAAACACGGTGAAGCCCCTCTAGTGCAATTAGATGGCGAGAAGGCATTCACGACTGACCTTCAGCCTTTTGAAGCCGTCACGCACTATCTTCATGGCACAGTGACCAACCTTAAGGTAGATGAGACTAGCCAATCATTAGCTAAACAACTCCCTTTTATTGTAGGCGTAACGGGTTTTGCTGGTTACGATGCAGGGCGCTATTACGAAAAGCTTCCAGCACATGCAGCGCAAACCTATACCACCCCAGATTTTTCTGTAGGGCTTTACTTGTCATCTTTAATTGAGGATACGGTTACCGGTACCTTGTATTTTTGCTCGGCGACAGGTGAAACCACGCCACCTGACTTTGTCATCCAGCCCAATTTTGCTACTGATTTTGAAGATAGTGCTGATACTGGCGATTTTTGCGAAGAAAGTGACCATATAGGCCGTGTCTCTTTAGCCTCTATCAATGATGAGAAAACACAAGGTGATGATATTGCTAAAACGCCGTTTTCATTAACCAGTGATTGGAAATCTAACCTAACAAAAGAAGCCTATATTGACCGTATTGAACGAATTCATGACTATTTAAAAGCGGGCGACTGTTACCAAGTAAACATGGCGCAGCGTTTCACAGCTGCATACACGGGCGATTGCTGGCACGCTTATCGCGCCTTACGAGAAAGTAACCAAGCGCCCTTTTCTGCATTCATTCAGTTAAAAAACAGCACTATTTTAAGTATTTCCCCCGAACGCTTTATTAGTGTTAAGCAGGGCGTGGTGGAAACTAAACCTATAAAAGGTACACGCCCACGGTTTAGTGATGAAGCTAAAGATGCACAAAGTGCTCAGTCTTTGCTGACTGCATCGAAAGATCGTGCGGAAAACCTTATGATTGTTGATTTACTGCGTAATGATCTTTCAAAACACTGCAAGCCTCATTCAGTAAAAGTACCTGAGTTATTTGCCTTAGAAAGCTATGAAGCAGTGCATCATTTGGTGAGCACGGTTGTCGGCGAACTTAACGACGATGCAACGCCATTAGATTTACTTGCCTCCTCATTTCCTGGCGGTTCTATTACAGGCGCACCTAAAATTAGGGCGATGGAAATTATAGACGAGCTTGAAGTACATAGACGCAATATCTATTGCGGCAGCATTTTTTATATGGGCTTTCGTGAAGATATGGACTCAAGCATTTGTATTCGTACGCTGCTTGCGGAGAATAACCAGCTGCATTGCTGGGCTGGTGGTGGTATTGTTTTAGATTCAGTGGCTAATGACGAGTACAAAGAAACCTTGGATAAAGTGTCTAAAATTCTGCCAGTGCTAACCTCCCACTTTGGAGCGGGCCGTGAACAGAGCTGATTTCCTCCGCCAATTTCACCATTTGCGTCAAACGCACCGAGAGCCCGATTACCCGCTTAAATCTAGAGGTAGGCCTGCTGCGGTATTAATTCCTTTAATGGATTATGGTAATGAGCTGACGGTATTACTCACAGAGCGTGCACATCACTTACGTCATCATCCAGGGCAAATTAGTTTCCCCGGTGGCGCAGTAGATGAAGTAGATAACAGCGTTTTTGATGCCGCTTTAAGAGAAGCCCGCGAAGAAATAGGCATGCCTTCTGAAAACGTAGAAATTATTGGGGTGTTACCCAATTACAGGACAGTAAGCGGTTATCAGATAGCCCCGGTTGTTGGTTTTGTTGAACCCAGTTTTACGCCTGTTATCGACCCTAACGAAGTAGAAAGTGCTTTCGAGGTGCCTTTAGCTCATGTACTGAATCGCAAAAATCATCTTATTCATACTGCTCGTAAAGGTAAGCGTTCATCGCCTATCTATTTTATTCCGTGGAATGAACATATGATTTGGGGTGCTACGGCTGCCATACTACGAAACTTGTCTCACCATATTCATCCTTAAGCTCACCTACTCTCAAACACACTTACCCTTGCGTGCCGTTAAATGTTTCTTTACACCACATTAGCAATTCTTATCAATTGATTAGGTTTTCTGTATTGTAGTTAAGCCCGTCTACATGCATGATCTAGGTATTAGTAATGTAGACTGGTGTATTTTTATGATTAGTGTTTTTGATATGTTTAGCGTGGGTATTGGCCCTTCAAGCTCGCACACCGTTGGCCCCATGCGTGCGGGTGCTGAATATGCTAAAACACTTGCAACAGACACCGCATTGTTTTCAAAAATCACTACGATTAAAGTGGAATTGTTTGGCTCTTTAGGTCAAACCGGTATTGGTCATGGTACAGGTAAAGCCGTTATTCTTGGATTATCGGGTGAAATGCCTGAAAGCATTGACGTGAATAAAATAGAGCCATTACTAGAAGACGTACGAAACCAAGAATCTTTGTACCTAAATGGCGAGAAGCCTATTTTATTTCCAAACAAAAACGCGATTGTCTTTCATCGCCGTAAAACCCTTCCTAAGCATGCTAATGCACTTACTTTTTACGTATATGAAAACGACACCCTGCTGTGCGAGCAAACGTACTACAGCATCGGTGGCGGTTTTATCGTAAAAGAAGAAGACTTTGATGCCACTAAAGCACATGCCGGTGCCGTTCAAGCGACTGTACCTTTTCCTTTTAAGTCTGGTGCTGCGCTGCTAGAGCAATGCAAAAATAATGGGTTAAGTATTAGCGCCCTTATGCTTAAGAACGAAACGACTTTTCAACCTGCTCACGCCGTAAAGCAAAAGCTGTTTGAAATATGGTTGGTGATGAAAGCCTGTGTTCAACGTGGCATCGACAGTGAAGGCATATTGCCAGGTGGTCTTAAAGTGGTGCGCCGTGCGCCGGCGCTTTATCGCCGCCTGCAAACTGAACATACTACCGACCCCATGCAAACCATGGACTGGGTAAACTTATTTGCATTAGCCGTAAATGAAGAAAATGCAGCTGGGGGCCGAGTGGTAACTGCGCCCACCAATGGCGCGGCCGGTATTATTCCTGCGGTTTTACATTATGTAGACAAATTTATTCGCCCAGTGGATGAAGAAGTGGCAAGCCGCTTTTTACTCACCGCAGGAGCGATTGGTATTTTGTACAAAGAAAATGCATCCATTTCGGGTGCTGAAGTAGGCTGTCAGGGTGAAGTGGGTGTGGCATGTTCTATGGCTGCGGGTGCGCTGGCAGAGATTATGGGCGGTACTGTACCTGCAGTAGAAAATGCAGCTGAAATTGGTATGGAGCATAACCTAGGATTAACTTGCGACCCCGTGGGTGGCTTGGTACAGGTTCCTTGTATTGAACGCAATGCTATGGGTGCAATTAAAGCGATAAACGCTTCACGGTTAGCACTGAGAGGCAGCGGCGAGCACAAGGTATCGTTAGATAAAGTCATTAAAACCATGCGTGATACGGGTAACGACATGAAAACCAAGTACAAAGAAACAGCACGTGGCGGGCTGGCAGTTAATATTATCGAATGCTAACCGTTAAATGAAATCACTGGCTTTAGTACACCAGTAGAGACAAAAAAGGCGATGGCGGTTTAAGTAAGAACACCGCAAATCGCCTTTTTATTCTGTTACGTATTTTCATACATAAACAGCTAATCCAAATGACCCGATTAACTTTTCAACGCTAAATTTGACTGTTTGGCTAATCTACCTTACTTAACCGGTAAGGTTACTCCTTTGAACATCTTTTCAACTTCATCATTGTTTTTCAGCATCATGGCTTTTTCAACTTTATCTTTTGTTAAATGCGGTGCAAAGCGCTCAATAAAGTCGTACATATAGCTTCGTAAGAAAGAGCCCTTTCTAAAGCCTATTTTGGTCGTGCTGTAATCGAACAAATGACTCGCATCAATTTTCACTAAGTCTGAATCGAGTTCATCGCTAACGGCCATGGAAGCAATAACACCAATACCCACACCTAACCGCACATAAGTTTTAATAACATCGGCGTCGGTGGCGGTAAAGACAATTTTAGGCGTAAGGCCCGCACGCTCAAACGCTTGGTCGAGTTCTGAGCGACCAGTGAAACCAAATACATAGGTTACTAGGGGGTATTTGGCGATATCACTAATATCGATAGAGCCTTTCTTCGACAAAGGATGGTCTTTATTGACAATTACACTTCGATTCCAGTGATAACAAGGCAACATCACCAAATCATTATATAAATGCAAAGCTTCAGTAGCGATAGCAAAGTCGGCTTCGCCCTTAGCGGCCAGATCACTGATTTGCGATGGCGTCCCTTGATGCATGTGTAAAGACACCTTCGGGTACTTGCTCATAAAACCTTGGATCACATCAGGTAGCGCATAACGTGCTTGCGTATGCGTAGTGGCGATATTTAGCTTACCTTGATCGGGTAGCGTATGCTCCCGTGCCACCGCTTTGATACTTTCTACTTTGGCTAAAATTTCGCGGGATATATTAATGACATCGTTTCCGGCATCAGTAACATGGGTTAGATGCTTACCACTACGCCCAAAAATCTGTACACCCAACTCATCCTCTAGCATTCTCACCTGCTTACTAATGCCCGGCTGAGAGGTATATAAACTTTCTGCCGTGGCAGAAACATTCAGATTATTGTTAAGTACTTCTACTATGTAACGTAGCTGTTGTAATTTCATGTAAAACATCGCTCCTTGTAACCAGTTGTGTACTATAACCTTATCGTTATAACCAAAACTACTAATAATTACGATAAGCTATTACAAAAGTGACAGATTAACCCACAAAATAGTAGGTAATTTTGCGCTAAATAAGTAATACTGAAAATGGGTTACCTACTGAATAATTGTTTTCCTTTATCCTTACAGATGTTTTAATTGGTACAACACCTTCAAATTTAAGGAAAATAACGGGTTTTATTCATATGAGTGAAAAAAAGCAACTTACCTCTCCTATCGACTTTTCGTCGGTGCTAGCTGCTGCTGTGCACGATATGAAAAATTCATTATTTCTTCTTATTCAGTCAATTGAAAATCTTTCTAATGATTTAGCCCCTGAAAATAGTAAAGCACGAGAGCAAGTAGCTAGTGTGCATTACGAAGCATCGCGGCTTAATACCAATTTAGTACAAATTTTATCACTTTATCGTGCAGAATTAGAAAGTCTGCCGATAACAGTAGATGAATGCTTTGTTAGTGACTTAATAGACGATGTAGTTGGGTCTAATAATATTTACATTGAACAAAAAGAAATTGTGGTTAAGGCGAATGTCGACCTCAATTTAAGTTGGTATTTAGATAGAGAGCTTATATACCTATTAATTAACGACGTATTGGTAAATGCCCTTCGGTATGGTACCTCTCAAATTTGTATTTCAGCACAGGTTGAAGATGACTGCCTACATATTTGCGTGGAAGATGATGGCATCGGCTATCCAACGTCTATGCTTGAGAAAAGTCACGAAGATTTAGCCGATTTTCAGCTTAGTCAAGGTAGAACAGGGTTAGGTCTTTTCTTTGCTAGACTTATTGCATCTGCTCACTCGCAAGGCAAACTGCAAGGAGAGATTTCTTTAAGCAATGGCGGTTCTCTTGGCGGAAGTGTATTTAGGGTAAAAATACCGTAACATTAACGCATAATAGTTTGGCAGTGAAAGCCAGCATATAATTCGAATTAAGTATTAAACGGAAATACGCGCATGTACATGATAATAATAATTCTGATTGTTGTATTACTGATAGCGGCAATCTTTATAAATGCTATGCAGCAACATCGCGCTAAGGCTGACTCGGAGCGTCGGGCAGATCTGGCTAAACAACGCGCGGTAATTGATGAAACAGAGAATGTTATTCTAGCGTGTTCAAACATGCCTATTTCAGGACGCATGTTACAAATCTTGGATAACCGAGTTTTAGGTGCGCTTAAAACCGTCAATGAGCTTGGCGGTACGCCAGAAACAAAACAAAAACTTGCCAATGCAGAGCAAAAATCCGCTTCACAAAACCCTGACTCGGTTAGCGCTAACGAATTCGTTTTACCCGATAATGACAAACTTATTATTCAGTACATTCAGGCTGTTAAAAAGCTTCGCATTTTACTTCGTTCAGAACACAGTAAAGGCAAAGTTGAAAGCAAAGTATTTTATGACGAAGACAAACAATTAGAACGCTTACAAATTAAGGTTAATGTTGAAACGCTAATCAAACGCGGCAGAGCTGCACAGCAGTCGAACATGTTAGGTTCAGCCCGTCAGTATTACGAAAAAGCAAAAACTGCGCTAGAAAATCAAAATCAGCAAGATGAATACACACAGTCTCGTTTGGCCACACTGCATGAATGGTTGTCAGAAATTCAAAATAATCTTAAAAGCGTTAACGCACAAGACAGAGCGAAGAAACAAGAAGAAGAGCGTGATGAATTGGATGAGTTATTTGCGCCTAAGAAAAAATGGTAACGCACCTGTTTATCAGCATTTGACACTTTACCTATGGTAGTGATGTAACACCTCAGTCCATAATGCTTGACCAGCCACTGACATATCACGCTTGGCGTTTTTCACCATGCCCACCCTTTTTACCAAGGGGTCTTCTTCCATTTTAAGCACGGTTAGCGCTATGCTTTCCATCGACGCAATGCACAGCGATGGCATAATAGCGATGCCTAACCCCTGCTTAATTAGCTGACCAAGGGTACCCAACTGCCCTGTTTCGGCAACAATAACGGCTTCACCCACGGTACTTATCTTCTGTTGCGTCCACATTCTTACTGCCGACCCCCTATTCATCATTACCATAGGGTATTCGATACACGTTTCCCAATTAACCGTTTTTGCTTTTGCCAATTCATGCTGGGGGTTCACCACCACGACAAAACAATCGTCGAAAAGAGGTGTGAATATAAGCCCCTCATTCTGCTGCGGTTCGAAGGTGAAGCCCATCTCGGCTCTGCCCTCTGATACTTCATAAATCACGTTCTCCATCACCACATCTAAAATACGCAGGTTAATATTGGGCGCAAGTTGGTGATACCGTTTAAGTAAATGCGGTAAATGTGATTCGGCAAAGGAAGGCATAGCCGCAATAGTTAGGCGCCCTTTAGCCATGGCGAAAAGGTTCTGAATATCACCAAAAGTGTCGTCCCAGTCCCTCATTATTCTGATAGCGTTAGGTAATAAGGCTTCACCTTCTTTGGTTAACGCCACATGCCTGGTGCTGCGACTAAACAATTTTCCGCCAAGCTGTTCTTCCATTTTCTTTATTGCAGACGAAAGGGCTGGCTGTGTAAGGTGAAGCTTAATAGCAGCCTCAGCAAAGGTACTTGATTGCGCTACGTGAATAAAAGCCTGCAAATTTCTGTATGAAATATTCATTCAACTAAGACCCACACCCTATGTTTGAAATGATAACCGACATGATAGCCAACACATTGACTTGCCCGTAATCCGAAAAATTAACAACCATCACTAACCACTCAATTAATAAATAAAACTTATTAATTGAGTGATTAATTCAATTTTACATAATTGATAACATTGTTGATACTTTTACTTAACACATTTTATCAAAGCTAAATTTAAGGGGAAGTACCATGTCGGGATTTGACAAAGTCGTCACTACCTATCAAGAAGCCATGGACGGGCTGACCGATGGTATGACAGTTATTGCTGGTGGTTTTGGGCTATGCGGCATTCCAGAAGGGCTCATTGCTCAAGTTAAAACCATGGGCACTAAAGGCCTTACTGTGGTTTCTAATAACTGTGGTGTAGATGGTTTTGGACTGGGCATCTTGCTGGAAGACAAACAAATTAAGAAAATGGTGTCTTCCTATGTAGGTGAAAACGCCCTGTTTGAAAAGCAATTATTAAATGGCGAGCTTGAAGTTGAACTTACACCGCAAGGCACGCTAGCCGAGAAGATGCGTGCTGGTGGTGCAGGTATTCCCGCTTTTTATACTGCTACTGGCTATGGCACGCCTGTAGGCGAAGGTAAGGAGGTGAAAACGTTTAATGACCGCCCTTATATCTTAGAAGAAGCCATTTCGGGCGACTTTGCCATAGTGAAAGCGTGGAAAGCCGACCGTTACGGAAACTGTGTTTATCGTCATACTGCACAAAACTTTAACCCTATGGCAGCCACCGCGGGCACAATTACAGTGGTAGAAGCAGAAGAGATTGTTGAACCAGGTGAGCTAAACCCTAGTGAAATTCATACGCCCGGCATTTATGTAAATAGAGTCATAAAAGGGGAATTTGAAAAACGCATAGAACGTAGGGTTGTTTCTAAAACTGTACAAAACACCACAGCAAAGGAGTCACAATAATGGCATTATCACGAGACCAAATAGCAATGCGTGTGGCTCAAGAATTCAAAGATGGCGATTATGTTAATTTGGGAATAGGTATTCCTACGTTAGCCGCTAGTTTTGTGCCTGAAGGCATTAGTGTAATGCTGCAATCTGAAAATGGTTTATTAGGTATGGGCCCCTACCCTCATGAAGATGAGCTAGACGCAGATATGATTAACGCGGGTAAAGAAACCGTTACCGCCATTACCGGAGCTTCAATTTTTAACTCTGCGGAAAGCTTCGCCATGATCCGTGGCGGCCACGTTGATTTTACCGTACTAGGCGCATTTGAAGTAGACGTAAACGGTAACATTGCGTCGTGGATGATCCCCGGGAAGCTTGTTAAAGGTATGGGCGGCGCTATGGACTTAGTGGCAGGCGCTAAAAATATAATTGTGACCATGACTCACACCGATAAACGTGGCAACCCAAAACTGCTTAGTGAGTGCACCCTGCCGCTAACCGGGGTAAATTGCATAACCCGAATTATTACCGATCTTGCTGTATTAGAAGTGGTGGATGGCGCCTTTTTACTTAAAGAACGTGCTCCGGGTGTAACAGTTGAAGATATACAAGCAAAAACCGGCGGCAAATTAGTTGTTTCGGAAAATGTGACCGAAATGCAGGTATAACTGCATTTTCGCCAAGGTAAACGCATAGCAAGCTTTCATAATATCGGCCTTTAAGGGATAATACGCGATGATATTATTCATGAGGCCGAATCTTGCTAGTTACTGACTTACCCGTTCATCACAAAATCATTACCAAACTCGAAAGTAGAAACTTTACCGAGCTCACTGAAATTCAGGAAAAAAGCATGCTTCCTGCTATTCAGGGTAAAGATATTATTGCCTCATCTAAAACGGGATCGGGTAAGACACTCGCATTTTTAATTCCGGCCATAAATAGAATGATGTCGCAAAAGGCGTTAAGTCGACAAGACCCTCGCGCGCTTATTCTTGCACCTACTCGCGAATTAGCGAAGCAAGTTTTCATAGAAGCCAAAACCATGTGTGCGGGATTGAACCTGTCTTGCACCTTGGTTGTGGGCGGTGAAAACTATAATGACCAAGTGAAAGCGTTACGCCGAAACCCACATATTATTGTGGGTACTGCTGGCCGGGTGGCTGACCATTTAAAAGATAAAAGCATATTTTTAAATGGCCTAGAGCTGCTTATTTTCGATGAAGCCGATCGCATGCTTGATTTAGGTTTTTCAGAACAGCTAAACATGATTAATGAATTTGCGAACCACCGTAAACGCCAAACCATGCTGTTTTCTGCCACATTGGATAGCATTGAACTTAATTACATGACTGCCCGTTTAACAAAAGCTGCTGTTCGCGTATCGGTAGGTGATTCAACGGCGCACCATGGCGATATTCAACAACAGTGTTTCTTTGCTGATAATATCGAGCATAAAGACGCCCTACTTCATCACGAAATTTCAAACCGTACTTATAACCAAGCTATTGTCTTTACCGCAACCCGTGAAGATACCGACCGTTTAACCACCATGTTAAACAAAGACAAGCTTGGAGCCATCGCCTTACGAGGTGACTTACCACAAAATCAACGTGCTGCAATTATGAGTGAGTTCGCCCGAGGCCAGCATTCTGTTTTGGTGACTACCGATGTGGCATCACGAGGTTTAGATTTATCTAAAGTTGGTTTGGTTATTAATTTTGATTTGCCCAAAAATGCGGACGAATACATTCACCGTATTGGTAGGACGGGACGTGCTGGTCAAAAAGGCGAAGCCGCTTCATTTGTTGGCCCTCGCGATTGGAAGAGCTTTATAGCACTGAAGGCACATTTACAATATGACCTAGAGTGCGAGGCACACGAAGCACTACCTGCTAAATTCAAAGGAATTAAAGCCCCTACGCCTAAACAAGATACGCAGAAAAATAAAGCCAGTAAGCAAGATGGCGCAGAAGCAACTGTTGCTAAGAAAGTACGCCGCGTAGACACCATGGCAGGTACAGAAATTGGTATGGCGCCAGTAAAACGTAAACCAAGAAAAGTAGAACTTGAACCTGAAGATGATACCGAATTTGAATCTGGCATTAACCTAGATAACAGTGCTGATGATGATTTAGATAATAGCGATAAAACTAGCTAGGTATAGTTGAAACCAGAAATATTTCTGGTTACAGATTTAAATTTTTGCAAGGGAGCCTAAGGGCTCCTTTTTCTTTTTTATTGCAAATAACATATCAATTTACTTAACCGCTGCCACAGCATTTTAAAAAATACATCTTATTCCCCTAACACACGATTTTGGTATTTTTTATTTCATGAGCAAAAATCACCATTAAGATTTGTTTTATTTTCTGGTGTTAGCGGTTAATCTGACAATATGAATAAAATTAAACACTTTATTTTGGGGTGTTTAGACAGGCCGCATTGGGGTCTCGTAAATTGTTAGTTTCCAAGCGGTATCCAATTATTTAAAGTAATGAATTTGAATTTTGTTACAGTAGAACTGCCTAAGTCGCCTGCGACTGTTAGTTAAAAGTTATGTGCTTCTCGGATATTTAGAAATGGAATTTTAATGAATAAACAAAGCAAAGTATTTCACCCAGTTACAAGAGCATGCGCAATGCTCGGTGCTGTTATTTGTAGCTTTTTCGCAGTCACTCTGTTCGTTTCTAGTCTAATTGCCTTACCCGATATTATTACTGCATTAATGGGCTGCTCCAAGGCTATTCTAATAGCTGCTCTTGCGTGGGCCTTTTGGTATGCGGCTAAATATAGTAAAAACCCTTTCCTCATCACACCATTTACCAAGCCGGAATAACGAATACATAATTCAAGGATGTATATGAACGCACCATACAACTCAATAAACTCGCTCACTACGTTCGTTGGAACGCATACACGCAGAGCCGCTTCGCTATTATGCCCTACGTGCATGCGCGCGGTATTGAAAAGTTAGGAACCAAGGATGGAACACTTAAAATTAGCAATGCCGGGCTTAGCCTTAATTGCGATTCAACTCATCGGAATAGTAGTTCCACAAATATTTTATCTAGTGAACCCTGTTTATTTATGGATTGCGATATGCACCGTAGGGCTTCCATGCTTATTCATTTCATTTATATTTTGGGCACTAAGACTATTAAAATTATTTAAAAAAACATATGTATTTAGAATTTTTCTAGCTATTTCTCTAATAATTACAACTATTCCATCAATGATTTTTTTTATTGAAGTCTGGCTTCACTTTAAACCGTCTGACGGTCCTGCTCTTGGTTATATGGGAATCTTTTATTTAGGCTACGCGTATTTGTGGTTGCCAATGTTGATTATATTAACTTTCTATGTAACAAAGGTTCCCAACAAGACACTTACAGTAAGACGATAAACGCATGGTTTTCGTTTATTCCTCACTAATCTTAACCGCATATATTAGACCTCATTGTGAGGCGTAATATGCCAACGGCAAAAACATTACTCGGCGGCGCGACTATTTGTAAGTTACATTTACGGGCAATTTAAAGCCCAATAAAACTCAAAGAGGGACAAAATGCCAATTAAAAAATGGATATTTCAATACAGCATCGCTTTGCCTCTAGTGTTCGCGTTACTTTCGAGCATTCAATACATTAAAGGACATACGGTTTATTACTCTTTGGTCTTTGGTTTGACTTGGTCTTTTATTTCAGTAGCAATATTCGCTACGCGCAGAGCATATAACTTTAAGAAAAATATCGACTGCCAATTATGTAACGACTTAACCCAAAGTGATTCACAACAAAAATAGGTTTGAACATGACTTATGGGTTATTTACCAAGTAAATTCACCTGTTACGCGGGCTGGGATTCAAACGTGTGTGCTGACTTGCTTCGCTAAAGACCGTATAAAAACGCTCCTTATTTAGAATAATATGTGTCTATAAACTGGAAGTGCGTACTATGAAAGAATGGCTTGAAAAAGTAGAAAACGCTTTATCTAAACCTCTGGAATCTGTAGATAGCAGCGATGAAATTCCTAGAGAGAGTATGTATATGCTCGCTCCTATTATTTATTCTCAGGTCCATAACATGAATAATGGGCAGTTGTAGAAGCAAATGAAAAAGATCACATATGGCCTTCACAAGAAATGTCAGTAGAAGTTATAGAGAGATTAAAAACAAAAGGCTTCCCCCATCCTTTTAAACATATCACTGTACCTAACGGAAATCATTTTCAACCTCAAAGTGATTTTCACCCGGAAGTGATTAAATTTTTGAATGAAAAATTCTTGCCTTACTGCGATGCTCATCACCAGAACATCGCCGTTGACTCCCAAAAGCATTTAGGCTCGTAAACTCTCTCGGACAATTAACAATACGCTATTGTCGCTGTGCTCAAGAATGCTTAAACTTATGTTCACGTTTTACAAGGATGATTTATGAAACCAGTACTTTTAATATTGTTATTAGGTCTGTATGCATGTTCTCCTTCCCCTGAAGATTTAGCGAATATAGCAAGTCAGCAGTTCAGGGAAAGTGGCGAAACAGAAGAGACCTGGCTACATGACGGTGAACTCCATTTTTCCACCGCATTAGAATGGCAAAAAGCTTCTTTTCAAAACAAACGGGCGACTTCTTCAGATTTTTTATTAGCACTCGACGAACAAGGGCGACTGGTAGTTAACATTTCTGATAATCAAAGTTTAAAAATACATAGCGAAGAACTTACCCGCAAATTAAACAAGCAATTTGAAATTATTGGTCCGGCTGTTGATAACAAAAACAAATATAAAGACCAATTAATTAGTGATGCCGTCGTTTTAATAGCATCTCAGAATGGTTGGCTAAAAAGTGTATAACAAATAAATCAACTAAAAATAAGCGGGGGTTTACGCTTTCTAGCCGCTAACTTGCTACATAATTAGTTTTCAAAATAGGTAAATAAATGGAACTCAATCAGGTTACTTTACCAGTAAGCAATATGGATGATGCTGTTTGTTTTTACTTAAAGCTTGGCTTCACACAAATTGTAGACACACCTCACTATGCTAGATTTTCTTGCCCAGATGGAAACGCTACATTTTCTTTATCTCATGAAAATGAAGTGTTTGAAAATAAGTCGGTGATTTATTTTGAGCACGAACACCTTGATGAGCTTCACAAAAATTTATCTCAAAAAGGTATTCAGTTTTTACAACCCCCTATTGAGCAAATTTACCTTTGGAAAGAGGCTATTCTAAAAGACCCTTCTGGCAATAAGATCAAACTCTACTGGGCGGGAGAAAACCGCTTAAATCCGCCGTGGAAAGTAGAAATACGAGAGTGACACGCGCTTGAAAGTACTCGTTAGATTGCTTACTTTAAATATCTGTAAATTATTTCTCGCCGTCTATTACGGCGTTTACATCAAGGAAGAATTGTAATGTTCGCCGTAATGTTTGAGTTCGTAGTAAAGACTGGGTATGAAGAGCAATTTCTTTCCGCATGGCCCAAAACCACGCAAGGTATTTTCCTATTCAAAGGAAGTCTAGGTTCTCGTTTACATAGGCATAAGAACGATACTTTTATCGCTTACGCTCAATGGCCAGATGAAGAAACCTATCGCCAAGCCGCTAAAATCGAGATGAGCGCTGCCTATGAACAGCAACGTCAATTAATGCGAGAAAGCCTTAATTTAGAATCAACAAAAACCTTGTATGAAATGGAAGTTGAAATTGATTACTTACATCGTAGAGTCTTTGATGTATAACAATAAATTAAGCAACGACTGACACGGCCGAAGTCGTAAATATTGTTGCCAACTGACTTCGTATAAGGTGTTTTAAGGGCTAAATTTATGGTGAAAGAAAAATGGTATAAAAACCCCGAGATGATAATTGCACTCACAGCGCTGTTTATTGGGCTGCTTACCGCTTTCATTTCAATTTACTCTGCTTACACTGACCGCGCTTATGCTAAAGCTTCGGTATGGCCCAAAATTGAAATTTTTAGAAGCCATAATGTTGATTCTTTTAGTTATGGGGTTGCTAATAAGGGAACGGGCCCAGCGCTCATCAAGTACGCAAAAGTTTATTCGGGTACGAAATTTCTAAAAAAGTGGTCAGAACTTCCAGAATTCAAAAATATATCTCAATCCCATTTAAACAATACTACTTTGCCGTCGGGTCACTCTATAACACCTCTAAAATACAAAGGTGAATCGGTTTCGGATATATTGGCTATAGATAATAATATTGAAATAGAGCTTTGTTATTGCTCAATTTATGAGGATTGTTGGGTAGTTGATCGCACAAATATAACCCAACCAGTCAATTCATGTTCAGTCCGCACTGAACACGCATTCTGGCAATGAAGTAATTCGTTAGAATCGCGCTTAGTCAGTTCTATTGTTGTGGTACCTGATGTAGCCAAATCAGATTTAGAGTTATCCAAAGTTGCATTGATACTTTATTTAGCTTACATATTACCGCCCTCATTGGGTTGTTATTTTCAAGGAAGATATGCGTAGCATCCAAATTTTAGGCTTGATTTGCACACTGTTTGCTTTAGCTATTACATATTGGGCAATGTTTATCATAACCCCCGCATCAACTGAATCTGCCGCAAGTTCGGTAGGCTTAGTATTAATGTTTGTTATTGTTCCTTTATTTGGGTTTTCTGCCACCCTATTAATCCCATCGTCCTTAGCTTTAGTAAACGCTAAGTTTAGAAGAGCAACCTTCTTCTTCGGTAAGTTTTGGTACTGTTTATGGGGTATTAATAGCTTTTTTTCATTGGCCTATTTAACCTTAGGATTATACTTTTCTTTCCTTTATCTTACTGTTGGTTATAGAAATTAATCTCACGATTCAAAATTTTAATAGCCATCTACTCAAATAATGGCTAATAGGGAAAAAGCCAATGAGACAGTTTCTTTTCAGTTTGTCTGTATCAACCTTGTTAGGTGCTGCTATTTTGTTTTTTTCACCCTATATTACCGGTGAAGTTGAGCCTTGGGACGCAGAGACTTTTTATTACACTGGCGCACTACTATTGGCAGGGTTTTTAGTGCTATTAGATCGGCACGTTTCTTATGAAAGCATTTTTATAGGCATTATGCTTGGACAAGCTATTTATATGTTTATTTTTATGCCAGTAGATTCACTGGTCGGGGTGGCCTTGGTTATCATGGCATTCAAGAGCTTATTGTCTTGTGTAGGTCTACTGTTAAAGTCAGCAATTAGTGACGTTTTGCATTTGATTAAAGGGAACACCTAACACTCGTTAAATATGTTCTCTCCCCACTTAGTCACTGTTTTAAAGATAAACTGAATCGCCTGTAAAAATTTAGAAAATATAATGAAGAGAATAAATGTAATTGGTACAAGTGGCAGCGGGAAATCCCATTTTAGCTATCGCCTCGCTAAGCATTTAAGTATTCCTTGCATCGAAATGGATGCACTATTTTGGCTGCCAAATTGGGAACATTTAGAAAACGACGAGTTTCTTTCCTTGCTTGAAGCTCATTTAGAGAAAGCGTCTTGGGTACTAGATGGTAATCAATCTAAGACAAACCACCTAAAATGGCAGTACGTAGATACAATAATTTGGTTAGATTACAGTTTCTATCATACGTTTAAACAAATTGTGGTTCGCTCAATTAAACGTTCATTTTCACAAAAAGAGTTGTGGGCAGGTACAGGAAATACAGAATCATTTAGACGTAACTTTTTCTCTTCCGATTCAGTTATTCTCTGGATGTTACAAAACTACTGGAAAACCAAACGTAAATACGCAACGCTTTTTGCCAGTCAAACATTAAAAGATGTTCGCTTAGTTCGTTTAACGTCCCCCCAACAAGCGGAACAATTTTTAGCTAATGTGTGAGTCATCTAGCCACAAATTAACTGTCCCTCTGTTAGCATCGCCTACCCTGCTGTTTTAGACGATTGTTGTACGGCGTTATTTAGCTGATTAAGCTCTTTTTCAGTAAGGTTTCGCCATTGGCCTGGCTTTAAGTTACCTAGCTCTAGATGCATAATGCGCGTGCGTTTCAACTTGGTAACTTCATAACCGAGGAACTCACACATGCGACGGATTTGTCGGTTTAAGCCTTGGGTTAGAATAATTGAAAACTGAAACTTACCACGAGCTTTTACCTTACACGGTTTAGTTACCGTGCCTAAAATGGGAACGCCTCTTGCCATTTTTTGTACAAAACGCTCACTGATAGGTTGGTTAACCGTCACTTCGTATTCTTTATCATGGGCATTTTCAGCGCGCAGAATTTTATTCACAATGTCGCCGTCACTGGTCAGAATAATCAATCCTTCTGATGGCTTATCGAGTCTGCCTACTGGAAAGATTCTCTGTTTGTGCTTGATTGCATCAATGATATTGCCTTTCACATGACGCTCGGTAGTGCAGGTAATGCCAATGGGCTTGTTGTATACCAAGTAAATGCGGTCCGATTTATCTTCGGCTACCGCTTTAACAAGCTTTCCATCAACCTTCACTTTATCGCCTTGCGCGACTTTGGTGCCTAGCTCAGGCAGCTTATCGTTAATGGTAACTCGATTTTGCTCAATTAATTTATCAGCTTCACGTCGTGAGCACAGTCCTGTATCACTGATATATTTATTAAGACGTTTTGTTACCTCAGAGCTCATGCTAAAAGTCCTTACCCTTTTTTCTAAACGACAACGTGAGTAAACCGTGCCGGTTGTATTCTCAACTTTATTACCGTTAACATTTACTATAAAAAAAGCGAGCTAAAAGCTCGCTTTTTTAACATTCAGTTAGTATTAATATTCCCACCAACACTCTTGCCACCACTCAAGGAATTCCTCAAAGTCGATATAGCCGTCGTTATTGCTGTCTATTAATTTAAAACCTTCCTGTACATGGCTGGCTTTTGTTTTTGGCGAAATAACGGTTAATAACTCGATAAACTCCGTTAAATCAATCTGACCATTACCATCTTGGTCGAAGAAGGTAAAATCTTTCTTTATTTCTTCAATTTTTTCGTCTGAAAGTTGAGCGGTCACGCGCTTTCCCTTTTTTTAGCAACTACATAGAGGGTGAGTGTAACGCCCTTATTGAGTAGTGTCTATGCCTGATTTTCTCTTGCTTTTAACGCGCGTTCACGTTGCAAACGGGCTTTTTCTTCACGCTTTTGTTCCATGGTGATCCGCGCCTCTGTACCCACGTGTTCTTGCTGTCTCATCTTGGCAAGGTTAACTTGTTTTTCACGTTCACGAAAACGAGAAAGTTGATCTTCTGTATGGGTACCAAAACAATGCGGGCAGCTTACGCCAGACTCATATTTCTCACTTTGCATGTCTTCATCTGTAATCGGTAAGCGACAGGCATAACATTGATGATAGTCACTTTTTTCAAGGTCGTGATTCACAGCCACACGATTATCAAATACAAAACAATCGCCTTCCCACAATGATTCTTCTTTTGGTACATCTTCTAAATATTGAAGAATACCGCCTTCCAGATGGTATACCTCGTCAAACCCCTGCTCTTTTAAATAGGCCGTAGATTTTTCACAGCGAATACCGCCGGTGCAAAACATGGCTACTTTTTTGTTTTTCTCTGGGCTTAATGTTTTAGCGACATATTCTGGAAACTCGCGAAAAGTCTCCGTTTTTGGATCGATAGCGTGCTTGAAGGTGCCGATTTCGATTTCATAGCCGTTACGGGTGTCTATCACGGTGACGTCGGGATCGCTAATTAACGCGTTCCAGTCACTAGGTTTCACGTACGTACCTACGGTTTTACGCGGGTCGATACCTTCAACACCCATGGTGACGATTTCTTTTTTAAGCTTGACCTTGGTGCGATAAAAAGGCTGTTCTTCGTGAAGTGACTCTTTACAAGAGATAGGATTAATTCGCTCGTCGGCGTTAAGATATTGGAGTAACCCATCAATACCTTCTCGCGTGCCTGAAACGGTGCCATTAATGCCTTCGCTGGCAAGTAAAAGCGTACCTTTAATGCCATTAGATTCCATGGCAGATAATAGTGGTTGGCGCATGGCCTCGAAGTTTTCAAGCGCAACGAACTTGTACATCGCGCAAACGATATATTTAGACATAGTAGTGTTTACCTTTGCTAGTTGGAACGTAAAACCAGTGCAAAAATGCGGCGCGCACTATATCAAACCAGTTTTAAAATTTCCAGTTAGGCAGCAAGAAAGGATTCAGACTGCTCAATAATGTCACTAAGCATTGTGTTGTCTTCATCAATAGAGGTGGAATAAGTAGCGGCAATGCGCTTTTGAGTGGCTAACGAACAGTTCGTAATAATATCTTGGCAAATTTTCTTTGCGTCATTCGTTTGTGCAAGAGGTACTGGGTGCATTTCATTGTGAAGGCGTACTTCGTCAAACTGCAGTGATGTGGACTCTTGTAGTGCTACTTGATGCGCTATTGTTAGAGACAATCGATTCATGTGCAACCAATCTGACTCACTCGCACATAGTGGTGCTCTACGGTAGAAATTAAGTGCTTCTAGCCGCTGTGTAATACCACTAGTGGCTTCGTCTTCGTTTGGGCTTTCTATCGATATAGTGTCGGCAAGTGCACTTTGTTGCATTGCCAAATACAAAGCAAAAAGCGTGGCATTACCCGCTGCTTTTGACAGCGTACCGTTCCATTCCCAAGCCATGCTGGGGTCTATGGATTTATGTACATTTATATCGTTATCAGACACAAAAATAGTAAGATTTAAAATTCATACCTATGGTGTCGGCAAGATAATGTTTTTCTTAAGCTTATTCTTGCCCTTATCGTTATTTTAAACAATCATATATAGAACCTCTCAAGTAGTTGAAGTGTCATGGTTATCATTGGATGAAAAATGAACTTTTCGGATAAGCAGGTGCTTATTGTTGAAGATCAACGCCCTTTTCTCTTACTGCTTCGTGGATTATTACACTCCATGGGTGCAAGTGAGGTTGTCACCAAATCTTCTGCGGAAAAGGCTCTGTCTCTTTGTAAAAAGCAAAAATTTGATATTGTTGTTTGCGATCTTCATTTAGGGGTAGACAAGAAAAACGGTTTCGAGCTTATTGAAGAGCTTAGAATAAAACGCTTAATTAAACCCACCACCGTGTTTATATTAATTAGCGCTGATAGTGCGCGCCCTGTGGTACTTGGCTCTATTGAACGACGCCCTGATGATTATCTTATTAAGCCTTTTTCGCAGGTACAACTTAAAACACGAATTACCCGTGCCTGGCAGAAACGGCAGTTTTTAGGGGCAGTATTACAAGAAGTGGCCAATGAAAATATCAACAATGCTATCGATTTGTGTGAAGATCTTATTGGTACCCCATCGCCCTACAAAGGTACCTGTGAGCAGTTGTTAGTTGAACTGTATTTGCGCCTAGATCAATACGACAAAGCACTGGACGTACTTTCGCCCTATTCCGAAGGAAAACCAATAATTTGGGCCAAAGTTGCATTGGCAAAAACCTATCTCGCCTCAGAAAAATACGATAAAGCCATTGGTATTGCCGAGGATATTATTAAACGCAACCGGTTTAATGCCGAGGCGCATGATGTATTGGCGAAAGCCAATGATGCAAAGAACCAAGGTGAAAATGCAATTACTGCGATTAAGCAGGCTATAAAACTTTCGCCCTTTTCGTTGCCTAGGCATTTCAGTGCATGTTCTATCGCACGAAACCATAACGATTACATTTTAGCCTCTACCTCTAGTTTGGCCATTTGGGACTTATCGAAAAGAACCGTGCATCAAAACAGCCTGCATTGGTGTGGGTTTATTCGAAGCTTGCTTGATGTCGCCGAATATACAGATGACAAACGTACACGAAACCGCTATCAACAAGAGGCTTTACTTGCCCTGCAACGAGGTAAATTTGATGAAAACATACTACGTATCGACGAAGACTTTGACGTCAGTATTTTTGGCAGCATCATTAACGCCAGAGTTAATGCTATTGATGGAAAAATGCTGGATGCAAAAAAGAACTTGGCGCAATCACAGGCTGCTATAGACGAAAAGTACACCACGCCGCCAATCGCATTTATTCCAGATAGCCTTAAAGTCATGTACGACCTTGGTGAATATGAAGATGCACTGCAACTTCAAGATATTATTAAGCAGCAGAATTTAGAATTCGATTCCAACAGTAACTTTTTATTGCATTCTGAGGCGACCAAAGCCCAACAAAATCTTAAAAATTATCAGCAGTTTAACCGTGAAGGCATTCAGCTTTATCAACAAGGACAGTATGAAAAAGCAAAAGACTCTTTTGCTCTCGCGCAAGGTTTTTCGCCGGTAAATACAGGTGTAGCGCTCAACTTACTGCAGTGCTTATTACAAATATTAAGCAAGAACCAAAAGCCAGATCCTGATTTATTTAAACAATGCCGTCGACTTTATAAACTTATCGACGACATGCCACTAAAGGCCCAACACGAAGAAAAATACTCCACGCTTCGCAACGACTTAGACACTTTTATGGGAACAACATAATGACAATAACCCAAACAAAAAAGATATGTGCACTTGCTAGCCTACTTACTGCTGTAGCACTTAATGGGTGCAGCCAAACACCACCTTGTGAAGACATTGTAGAAGTAAATCGCCAATTACATGTGTGCAAAAGTTTATCGAAAGTGATGAATGACAACCGCTATCCGCAGCAAGCTATGTCAGCGAAAAAACGTTATGAAAGTGAATGTGAAAACTTCAGATACTATCGAGATGATTACGACACTATTTGTAAAGGAGAGCAGCAAGCCATAGGTAAAAAGGCCCAAACGCAGGTTAAAAAGGAAAGTTTACCCGCCAAAGACTACTAAGTAGAAGATTCCTTTTTACCTAGCTTTATTAGGGAATGTCGTACATAAAACTTACATGAACAACTAGTTTTGATTGGCGGTGTGGTTTTGATTTAACCATGTTACGGTACGGTGTAGCGCCATGTGAGTAGTAACATCTTTTCAATGGGGCGTATAAGTACGCGAGAATAAGTAGGCGAGAAAAGGATACGAATATGTCTAAACGCGTTGCAGTGCTAACATCAGGTGGTGATGCACCTGGAATGAATGCTTGTATTCGAGCTATTGTTATAGCCTGTGAAAGGCTCGGATTTACGCTATTTGGTTATCAACATGGGTATAATGGCTTACTTGAGCAAGAGTACGAAATACTTGCGCTTCAAGCAACGCACAACCTCATTCAGCAAGGGGGCACCGTGCTGCACAGCGCCCGTTGTGAACCTTTCAAAACCGACGAAGGTGCGAAAACTGCTGCTACTAACCTCACTAAGCTAGAGATTGATACCTTAATTGTGATTGGCGGTGATGGGTCCTTTAAAGGCGCTGATCATTTAGCAGATTTCTGGCACGGTCAAATTATTGGTATTCCCGGCACAATAGATAATGATGTGGCTGGCACCGATGCTACCATAGGTTATTACACCGCTATCGATACCGTTGTTTCATCAATCGATAAAGTGAGAGACACAGCTGACGCTTTTGAACGTATTTTCATTGTAGAAGTGATGGGCAGACATGCCGGTTTTCTTGCGCTAAATTCCGCCCTCGCCTCGGCGGCCGATTACGTTATTTTGCCAGAAACCTTTCAACATTGTGACGCAGAATTGGATAAAATTACGGAGCAAATTGAGAAAAGAAGACAGCTTAAAGGCGCGGTTAGTTTTATTATAGTGGTGGCGGAAAATGTATGGCCTGGTGGACTTAACGATTTGGCTGACAAACTGGTATCCAAAACCCAGTCTGAAGTTCGCCCGGTTACGCTAGGCCATGTTCAGCGAGGGGGATCTCCGGTAAGTCAAGACCGGTTACTTGCCACTAAGTTAGGCACCTATGCAGTGAGTTTAGTGGGTAGTGACACCAACGGTATTATGGTAGGTGAACTCAATGGTACGCCGAGTGAGATTGCCTTAGCGGAAACATGGGAGAAGGATAAACCCCTAAACCCTTCCAGTATGGAAACCATGCTCACCATCATGAATGAGCGATATTAAAATAAAGCTAATTGAGTAATACAACACCAAAATGGTTACGCATAACCAAGCCTTATCTAGATATATCAACAAGTTACCTTAACTTATTGGTTAACACAAAAATGCCCGATTTCTCGGGCATTTTTAGGTAATCTTACTGTTCGCACAGCCAGTTTGTAGCTAACGTACTAAAGCTTTTAGCCTTACATTTTCATAGCGGCTTTTACTTTGTCTCTATGACTACGACTCACTTTTAGTTCGGTGTCATTTTGCAAAATAAGGTGATATTCACCGCTAATATGGCTTACCAATTTTTTCACGAAACGAATATTGGCAATGGCGGAACGATGCACTCTAACAAACCATTGAGGGTTAAGCTCTTGCTCAAGCTCTTTCATAGTTTTACGCATAATGTGCATGCCATCTAATGCGTGAACACACATATAATCACCCGCGGCATCTATCCACTGTATGTCTTGTACGTTCACCCTAGTGACTTCATAACCATCTTTAATGGCTAAAACATCTGGATAAGGGTTAGTTTCTACCGGCTCGCCATTGGCAAGCTTACGCAAGATTTCTTCGCAATCGTCGCCAGTAAGTTCGGCAACCAAATTCACTAAACGTTTAGACTGTTCATCTTGATGCTGTGTAGCGAAGTATTCTCGCACTTTCACTAGGGCATCTTTAAGACGCTCGTCGTCAGCAGGCTTTAATAAGTAGTCTAGAGCATGCACATCGAATGCTTTAATCGCATAACTGTCATACGCAGTAACAAACACGACCATAGGGATAGGTTGATTAAGCTCTCGTAGCTTATGAATTACCTGAAAACCATTTAGCCCAGGCATTTGAATATCAAGAAAGACTAAGTCAGGGCGAAGTTGTGAAATGCTACTTACCGCTTCTAGCCCATTTTGACACTCAGCAAGTACCTGAATGTCGTCATGACGTTCTAACCTAGCGCGAAGTCCACGGCGGGCGAGTGGTTCATCGTCTACCACTAAGGTTTTAATTACTTGCTTTGTCATGCGCATACATCCTTTACTTCATAGGGAATACGAATTCGAACCCGTACGCCCGACGGCTGATTATCTTCAATAGAAAATGCGAAATTGCGTTGATACAATGAATGCAATCTCTCTTTAATATTTGCCAGTCCAACACCATTTTCACGGCTTAACTGACCATCTATAATGTCGGCACCGGGCCCATTATCAGCCACATCCATTAGTAAATCGTTTCCAAACGCGCGGGCTGTTATAGCAATTTGACCGCCGTTCTCCATTTTAGAGATGGCGTGCTTAACAGCATTTTCAATAATAGGCTGCAATATCATGCTAGGAACAAGTGCATTCTCACACTCTTCATCGATATTCCAAACTACTTCTAATCTGTCATCAAATCGTACTTTTTCAATCTCAAGATATAACCGCAAGGCCTTTATTTCCTGGCCTAAAGGTACTCGTTTAATAGGGTCATTATCTAAAGAATAGCGTAAAAAGTCGCTCAAGCGAGAGACCATGGCCTCTGCAGTATCGTTTTCTTTTAATAACACTAAGGTAGAAATTGCATTTAACGTGTTGAACAAAAAGTGAGGATTAAGCTGATAACGCAGCATCTTAATATGCGCTTGATGAGCCATGGTGCTGGCTTTAAGGGCATTTTGCTTTTCTTTTTGTAACATCTGGAAGTTTTTAATGCCGAAGTAAACGCCACTCCAACAGCCCACCATGATGAGTGAATTAATCGTATTGGTAAAATACATATACCACGCATCGGGCCGATATCCGTGCTTGTAAATTTCCCAATAGTTTATGTTTTTAACCACAGCCCACAATAACGCTATCAAGTAACAGGACGCTATCACTGTCAACAGCATGTTTAACGGCGACTGTTTTCTTGCCCAGCGATAAACGTATCGCAATGGAATAGTTAGCAACCAGCCAGCGTACGCATTGAGTAATATTATAAATACCCAAATTGGTCGTACATCGTGAAGAAACGAGCCAATATAATAAATGATGGCAAAACCTGCCCAGCCTGCGCTGTGCAAAGTCCAAAATAACCTTTCGTTACTTTCAATAACGCGCTGAAAGCGGCTCACATGTTTACCAATGGTTGAATTGATTGATAGATTATACGCAAGGTAAGCCCCTTGCGGAGCATCTTGGTCGTACTTCATATGCGACTTGTCGCACGCTTTGCTAAGATTAGTGACTGCAACTAATAACTAATATTCAATCTCTTAAGCCAATGCATCCACCACCATGCAGGACCCACAAGTAAAAATTGAAGATCTTCTAAAAATGAGGGCTTTTTACCTTCAATTTTATGACCTATAAATTGCAGTATCCACATTACAATAAACAGTGATAGACAGAACAGCCAAACACTTACGCCATAGTAGGCAATCAAATTAATACCACCGAAACAAGCTATGGTAAGCAGTGTCATGGCCGCGCCAATTGGCCCAGACAATTTGAAATAATAAAATAGGATTGGAATGGCGATAATATGCGCCCACGTCACATTGAAATCGGCAATGAAATCGGGCACCGGTACGGCCCAAATAAGTCCTAAAGTGACAAAATAGATGCTGGGCACCGCAATGGCATGAATAAGCACATTGGTTTTATTTTGATGGCTTTCGTTATATTGCAGTAATAGCTTTTCAATCGTTCTCATAGCAAATTCCACTTATTGTTATAATAATTGTTTTATTTTTTTGTTGTGAACATCGTATTAACTAATTAGCGTATGGCCTGCTAACAGCGCATTGACGGCATCGTCGTCGCTATCGAATTTCAAGCCATAATAAACAAAGTCTGATTCTAGCTGGTTATTTTTAACAGTGGCATTCAACGTGGCCTCTTTACCATCAGTTGAATAAACTAATGCAATTTTAGTTTCATCAATGATGACTGGCCATTCAGGCTTAAGAGGTAAGGCTATGCGGCAGCCATCGTTAGAAATATCCACTATAATACCGGTCACATGTTCAGACTCAGGAAAAGCTTCACAGGAGACTTTAACCGCAATACCAGGCTGCGCCCGCTTATTGGCACGAAGGCCTATCGATTCGATTCGACGAGGAAAGCTGGTAATCAACAACCCTGAGGGTTTAGCCAATAATTTGAGTACCTTTACCCTAAACGCTATGACCTGCCCGGCATCGCCTTCCAGTACAAAGCGCACTACAACGTCGTTGCCCACCGTCAATAAGTCTCTTACCACTATCCATTTTGCAGAAGTGGGGATCTGGAATATCATGCAGGTGGCCATTTCCATACCTACATAAGCAGTTTTCACCCGCTTAGGTGCCGTTGGTGTTGTAATTTGTAAATCTACCACTGCACCAGGTGGTAAGGCACACAAATTATCGACGTCTTCTCGGTTAAGTTGACTACTTACTGCATTTTCTGACATGTATTTAAGAACATTCTTATTATACTTACGCTAAATGTAACCAATTTTGTGTCGGCTGACAAAACCTTCTCTATCAGGCATGATGTCGCCATATTTTTTATGATACGAATAATTTTTTATAAAGGTCACCATGAATAACGCTTCACTTCACTACCAATTGTCGATTTACTCGTGGCAACAACATTTATTTGATGTAACGTTAACTGTGCCATCTCACGAATCACAAAGCTTATCGCTCACGTTACCGTCTTGGATCCCGGGCAGCTACATGGTAAGAGACTTTGCCAAAAATATAGTGTCGTTAGCAGCTAAGAATACTGAATCTAACGAACCGATTGCATGCGCTAAGTTAGATAAGCAAACCTGGCGAGTCGACACTCAGGGTGAGGCAGTCACTATTACCTATCGGGTGCATGCCAACGACTTATCAGTGCGTTCTGCGTTTATTAACGACGAATATGCCTTTATAAACGGCACCAGTGCATTTCTTAGCGTTGAAGGCTTTGAACAACAACCATGTAAATTACAAATCATTAAACCCGCGGTGGCGAATTGGCGTGCCTATACCAGTATGCCAATGACTGACGATATGCCAGATAGCTGGGAATATGAAGTGGCAGACTTTGCTGAGTTTATCGATCACCCTCTTTATATTGGGGTATGTAACTTTCACAACTTTGAAGTGGAAGGCGTTACCTTCGAGTTGTTATTCTCTGGCAGAAATAACCTCGACATAGAGCGCATTGCCAATGACTTAACCCCAATTTGTAAGCATCACATGCAGTTGTTTGGCGATCCGCAGCCTATTAAACGTTATTTGTTTATGACCTTGTTGGCAGATACTGGCTTTGGTGGTTTAGAACACCGTGATTCCACCGCTCTACTCTTTCCCCGCTTCGACCTTCCCATGGTGGGCGAAAGCGATACCAAAACCGATGGTTACATTACGTTTTTAAGTTTGTGCAGCCACGAACTTTTCCATACATGGCATGTTAAGCGAATTAAACCAGAGGTAATGGTTAAGCCTGATTTGCAAAAAGAAACGTATACCAACCAACTGTGGATTTATGAAGGCTTTACCAGCTTTTATGATGACGTTACCTTAGCGCGTGTAGGCGCTATCAGCCCACAAAAATACTTAGACATTGTGTCGCAAAATATAACGCGCCTGCTGCAAAATGCGGGCAGGTTCAAACAATCGGTAGCAGAAAGCAGCTTTGATGCATGGACAAAATTTTATAAGCAAGATGCCAGTGCTACTAACGCGATTGTTAGTTACTACACCAAGGGCGGCATTATTGCGTTCGGACTAGATTTGTTACTACGTGAAAAATCAAATAATGAAATCAACTTAGATTTGCTAATGCGTCATTTATGGGATCAGTACGGCCGAGACGAAAAAGGCACGCCCGACGATGTCATTGCCACTTTATGTAAGCAAGATTTTGATATTGATATTTCTGACTATCTTGCTGATGTGGTTTACGGTACAAAAGATGTGCCGTTAGAGAATTGGTTGTCGAACATTGGCGTTGAATTACTCACCCGTACTAAAGTATCAGCTGACGATAAAGGTGGCAAAACAAGCGCCGAGGGTATGAAAAGACAATTGGGTGCTAACTGCAAACCTGCCCCGTTAGGGTTAACGGTTACTCAAGTCTTCGAAGGTCTAGCAGCTGCCGACGCGGGTATTATGGTTAACGATATCATTATTGCCGTAAATGGTTTTGTGGTGAACCAAGCGAAATTACAACGTATATTAGATGCAACAAATACCGGGCAAGTTAGCCTTTCACTTATTCGAGATGGCCGATTGTTAACAGGCGATCTTGATATTAGAAATGCACGAGAAGATGTGTGCAACTTTTCAATAGCGGATGAGCGCAAATTTTCGGCATGGTTGGGGCTTAACTAGCGATTCTTAATTAATCTTTATTAATCTTTGCTTATGTAGATTAGCGCTGTTGAAGAATCGCAAATACGTTTGGATACTAGTAGATACAAAAATGGGCTACCGTGTTGGGTAGCCCTTTTAATTTTAAGGCGATGGCCGGAGCCGTTAGCCTTTTTAGGCGTTCCCGCTCTATTCTGGGGTTCCCACTTTATTCAGGGGTTCCCGCTCTATTCTGGCGTTCCCGACACTACCGTCTGTGGGTCGAGACGCATCTTGCCTAAGTTAATTCGCCAATCTAGGTGTGGGCCCGTTGCTCTACCCGTAGCGCCAATGGTGCCAATCTGCTCGCCTTGCGCTACCGTATCGCCAACTTTCACAGTGATAGAGTCTAAGTGAAGGAAAGTAGAAAAGACGCCCATTCCATGGTCAAGAATTAACGTATTACCTGAATAATATAAATCTTCTGCCAAGGTTACTGTGCCTTCAACGGGCGCGGTAACTGGCGCGCCTGTTGGCCCACCTACATCAACGCCAAAGTGTGGCCATTTTGGCACACCATTCAATACACGCTGGCTTCCGTATACGCCGGTTATCGGCCCTTTTGCTGGCCACTCAAATCGGGTAAACAATGCGTCGGCATCGGTTACTTTACTTCGTGCAATCGACACATTAACGTTGTCTTGCCTAATTCTTTCAAGCACGGCTTTTGGCGGTGTCACCATCTTAGAATCAAGCCCATCTATACGTTGAATGTTGTATTCACGTTTAGTGAGGGTAATATCCCGTACTAATGTGGTGCCATCGGGAAGTTCAACATTAAGCGTGTGAGAAAGGCTTGCATCACGAGGAAAACCAAACACGAATTTGCCTTCGCTATTAAGCGCTAATGTTTCTCCATCAAGGGTAACAATTGCATCAGGGGCAACTTGCCCTCTTATCAAACTCCCTTGTGTTAGGGTACCATTTAGCGTTATCCCATCTTGCTGCGCGTGAACAGCAGTCAAACTACCACTAATCAATAGTAAGGCTGAAAAGCCAGCAGAACGTGCTGCGACTTTAAGTGAGTTAATCACAATAGATTGGATAGACTTAGCACCCTTAACACCCTTAACCCTAGAACTCATTACTACTCCTTTACGCAGCTTCATCACACTTAATTCGCACTAATACCGCACTAGTATAGTGTGTTAGCCAATAGCCGTTATCCGGTTTTGCCTAACACCTTCAAACAAAAAAAACGCCGTAACTAGTCAGACACCATGGCGCCTTTACCCACACCTTCATAAGCCACTACTTGGCAATGATTGTTGGGCGTGCGTTTCTTTTGTTCAACTAACAGATATTGAGCTAAACATTCCACCGTTGAATCTGTGGTGATCACTTCACAATCGGCTTTTGGGATAAGTAACTCAAAATAGCCTTGTGATGATTCGTAAGCAAACGAAAAGTAATCGCTAGGGGTAGCGACTGAACCGGTTATTTTGCGATCTTCGTAGGCTATTTCGTCTTCCGTGGTAGCAATGTAGATATTGTCCCAGCGATTTGCCCAGTAAGCTTGTTCTTGTTCGCTAATTTTACCATCAAGGTAAATATCGATGCGTGAACGATGGCCGTGGGCTATACGCTGACAGTTTCCGTCGTGCTTTTTTAACCCATGGGTATAATGATAAAACGGCGACTCTATAACTTCGGTACGCAGCTTTAAAGTTATGTTATCAACGTTTTCTGGCAAGTGGGTGGCAAGCACCTCTTTTAAGTAAACGCTCACCGATTCCATGGTAACCACATCTGAATACAAAAAGGCATAGGCTTCTGCTGGACAGCGAAGCATGATTTCTCGGCTGTCTTCACAAGTAAAGCGCACTTCAACCTGTTCATTCACGTCATCGTGAATAACTGTTGCGCCCGCATATTCTGCTGGCACAAGCAATTTATGATCGACATATTCATCAATCAGTCGTTTAAGATCTTTTTTAACAATACCAAAATCCTGAACCATACTTTCTTCGTTAAGTTCACCGGTTAGGATTACATCGACAATCCAGCTTTCACCTACCATACCGCGCTTAGGGCAAAGGTAAGAAAAGTCCATTACTGTCAAATCGTTTACAAATAGTTGCATGACACCCTTGTATCGTGTTCGTTTTCTGTTGTTAGTATACGTTTTTTACGTGTTAAACGCAGTGATTAGTCCATAGAAGATTGGCGATTAAGCTGATCTTTTAAATTAGGGGGTATACCACGAATCGTTAAGGTATCGGTGGCAGGGTCGTAAAATACCCGATCGCCCATCAATTTGCGCTCAAAGCTTACCGATACGCCGCCGCCCTGCCCCGTAAATTTCGCGAGTTGTTTTAGCGCAGCGGGATCTGGCTGAATTTCTTTTTCAAGCGGTACTTCCATAGACTGAGTAAATGAAGAAAAGTTGCTGCTAGTTTCTTCGTTTGAAGGCAGCCTATTCGCCAACTCATCTACCGACAAGCTTTCGCCTGCGTCTATTTTTTCTTTGAAATACGTTTTCACTTCTTCACGGTGCTGGTGTTGCTCTTGCGGGTCTAACGACTCACTGGCCAAATAGGCATCTACAGATGAAATCAGCTGCTTGTTTTGCTGCTTTACATCAACCAGCTCTTCGCAGCCAACAAATTGCATAAAGAAGTCAGAAACTTTACGCCCCATACGACCTTTTATAAAGCTGACGTAACGTTGCTGTTCTGGTTGTATATCCCATTGGGTTAAGTCGATGCGAACCGCGAGTTGCATACGTGCCAAATCTAGATGCTCTCGTGCAGACAAATCCAGTGAATTGGTTACTTCAACGTGAGAACGTGTATTTAGCAATGCAATCATTAAATATTGGGTAGCCAAAAACTCGTATTGGCAAAAAATAAGAAAACCTGTTTCTACTGTGCCCGTATCTATTAACGTTTTCACTAATCGCTTAGTGGCTGATAACGAAAAGCTATGAAATTCTTCTTCTAAATTGTCGCCGCCCGCTTTTTTCTGCGCTAGGTAGTTTTTTAGACCTTCTGAAAATTCTGCTACGTCATCAGTGTTTTCTTCATTGCTTTGCGAAACAAAGTGACCAACCCCTTTGCCTGGCTTGGCATTAAAGCTGTGGTTAATCTGATGTGCGAGAAGCTCAATTTCTGGCGTTACTGCCAAACAATTGTCACGAGGGATAGCTTCTATTTTATCCTCGTTATTAACGACTAAACGGTGTACAACAAAGTGATGAATCAGTGCACTCATAGCGATTAGGGTGTCCTGTTGCTTAAAAAATGTCAGAAAAACTAACGGAATTGCGGGATTTTAGAATGAATGATTGTTATCACTCAAACAACGATTATAATCATTTTACGAGTAAAACCATTCTTTTTATCAAAGAAATCATGAAAAAGAGGCGTAACAGTGCCCCAGAACAGTCGTTATACCAATGCTGAATTTGAAACCTTAATGAATAAAGTCATTCTAACCCTCGAAGAAAACGATGCGGGGAGAGATTTATCGCTAATGGTATTAGGTAATGTGATTACCCATATTTTACAGACTCAGGTTAGTCCTGACAAACGCGAAGCCATGGCAGATCAGTTTGCTAATGTGCTCAAGAAGAGTGTTCAAGGTTAAGTAGGCTTTTTTATGATTTTAGCCGAATCTCCTCGCCGCCAGCGAGTGACGAAACTAGTTAATTGGGGCCATTGGTTCGCGCTAGCGAATATAATAATAGCCATTGTTATTGCATCAATTTTTGTTTTTTCTTCACCCATGCCAGGCACGGGCGTGGGCACGCTTTACTTACTGACCAATTGGTTGGGCCATATTGGCTTTATGACCTTTTTTGGCTTTGTCATTTTTATTTTGCCTTTATGCTATTTAGCCACCAACCCAAGGGCAATTAAAGCCAGTGCGTCTATTATTGCAGCGGTTGGGCTTGCCTTGTTAGCATTCGATGCGTTGTTATTTAATCGCACTGGGTTTCATATCAGCTTTCACGCTGCTGACTTGCTTAAAACCGAAGCACAAACACAAATTAGTGAGTTCTACTGGCAACAGTGGGCCTATTTATTCATGCTGTTTTTAGTATGGCTAGGCTTTCAGCTTGTGCTTGCCAATGCCATATGGAAAAGAGTTGAGCGCTTTTCACAGCATAAAATTGGCGTACCGGTAGCCAGCTTTTTCGTGGTGTGCTTTGTCACCAGCCATGCGGTGCATGTATGGGCCGATGCCGAACTGTATCAGCCTATCATCAAGCAAGATAATATGTTCCCGCTGTCGTATCCGGCTACCGCTAAAACGACTATGTCCCGTTATGGGTTGCTTGATTTAGCCGCTTATGAAGAGCGTAAACAGCTGCAGTTTAATACTGATATTCATAATATTAACTATCCTGCGGAACCGGTTTATTGCTCTATAGATTCCGGTATAAACATGACAGTGATAGTGCAGATTGATGATGCCCCTATTTCTGGTATCGACACACTTGGGCTTAATGCGTTAGAAAACTATCATTCTACCGCCAGTAGTTTACGAGGGTTGATTACTACCACCTTGTTTGGTGTGCCAGAAATTTACCAAGACTCATTAAGCCAAAAACGCCCTGTGCTACTAGCCTTGCCGGTTGGTCTAGGAATGCCTGTCTCTACTCATTTTGATGAAAGTTTGCCTGACGATTTGTTTAAAAGTTATCGCCAGCCCCTTTCCAACAATCACAATGGCTTACACATAGCATTTTTACCTGCATCTGTGATTGAGGGCTATGTGACGCAAGATATGCTGCAGTCCAACAAGGTGATGATTGCTACCGGTTACGGTAATGAGAGTTCACAAGGCATGCTGTACAATAACATGTCGCTAAGTGCTGATATTGCGAGCACTGAAGATCTGGCGCCAACGATTATGAATGCCCTTGGATGCGCAGCTCCTACTACCTTCTATTCCACAGGTCAAAACTTGTTGAACCCTAGTCGTAAATGGCTAGTAAGTACCTCTGGTGAGCGTATTGTGGTGTTCCACAATGGCAAACGTACTGATGTGCTAAGTAACGGTAGTTACGAAATTACTGACGTTGCTACAGGTAAGCGCAGCAATGCTCCGCTTAACGTTGATTTATTAAGCCAAGCCATCAAACACTTATCTCGGTTTTCTAACCAAAACTAAGATGTTAAAGGCGCCAAATTAGGCGCCTTTTTTGTATCTTTTCAAATTCTTTTTTATTCCACACCCAATGTAAATACTGATTGAGTACTGCACGGTGTTCTCTTCAATCTAGGTTCCCTCATCATGAACAGTAGTGTTCGCCAGAATGAAGCCAAATGCGACCTATACGCTACTGGGAACAGGTATATCGTTCAAAGAGGTGACTTGTGTGACATTTTCTAATTCAGCATTGGGCGGCGGGGCTTTGCTGGAAACATAATAACAGTGAGATAAATTGACTTCTTGCCCTGCCTGTATATCTCGCCAACTGTCACCAATCATGATACTTAAAGGTAGTGAAATAGAATGTTCTTCTGCGGCCTGTATTAGCATGCCCGGATTAGGTTTGCGGCACGCACACTGTTTTTTGTAAGTGCCAATGCCATGTTCTGGATGATGAGGACAAAAATACACAGAAACTTCACCAATTCCGGCTTGGTAAAAGTCTTGCTGAACCGCGCTCATCAATGCCTTAAAATCATCTTCAGAATACAAGCCTCGTGCAATGCCCGACTGATTGGTAACGATGATAATTTTATAGCCCGCATTTTCAAAACGCGTTATTAGCGAGAATATGCCGTCTACATATTCAAAATCTTCGTACCGGCCCACATAACCATGATCGACATTTACAATGCCATCACGGTCTAAAAATAAGGCTTTAACAGTGTGTGAACCCATGTTGTGCTATCTCTTCAACTGCATTCAAGCGGTTTCTGGCATTTTTAGCCAAGCTTGAACGCGAAAATCAACGGTGACGTGGTTTAGCTTTTCAACAATGACAGCCAACCTATCCGGAGGTAAACGCCAGTAATAAGGCGTCATTTTTATCAACGCGATTTTCTGTTCATCGTTATCGAAATGCAAAGGGTAATTGACGGTTTCATCCAAAGTTTGTTCAAAACCTACCCGCTGCTCTTTTTCTACAGCATGTTTTGCGGGGTTGTCATATACCAGCGACTTTAACTCGAACAAATGCATGGGCGCAGGGTCCACGGTAAGCAAGAGCCCACCCGCTTTTAACACCCGTGCATACTCTTCACTGCTACCGGGGGCAAAAACTTGAATTACAACATCTTGCGTATTTGATTCAATGGGCAAATCAAAGCTACTGGCCACAACAAATTGCTGCGATTTATACGCTTTCGCTGCTAATTCCACCGCAATTTTCGCAATATCACTACCACTGCCAGAAGTGTTAATACCGTTGGCTTCTAAACCGGTTACTAGGGCGTTTAAATAGCTCCCTTCCCCGCACCCTGCATCGTAGATTGCAAGCTCTTCTTTCCCATTGATACTGGCATTTTCACGCTTGCGTGAATCGGTGTAATACTGTGCCACTATATCGGTCATGCGTTGCTTTAACGGCCCATAACCATTGAGGTCGTGGAACTCTCTTCGAGCGCGAACCATACTTTTGTCGTCACCAGGTGACTTAGAGTTTTTAAATTGGACGGGAAGAAGGTTAACGTAGCCTGCTTTCGCTTTGTCATAACTATGGTTATTGCTGCATTGGATGACCGAGGCGCTAATATCGATTGGGCTTCGGCAAAGTGGGCATTGCCACATAAAAAAGAGTCCACTGTAAAACTGTCTAATACTGGCAGCGAGTTTATCAAACTTCGCTGCCGGTGTCGTGACTGCTTCAGCCTTGATACTAGGTTGTGAAAGTGTTTAAGGTAAAGTAAGGCTCACACAATAAAGCATGGCTATAAATCAGCCAATGGATGGGCTTCATTGGTCCAGGGTGAGTCAAAGAAGGATGCAACCACCTCTTCTGGCACATCTTCCACTCTCTTGTACTTCCATTTAGGCGATAAATCTTTTTCTATTAGCAATGCACGTACGCCTTCCTGAAACTCTCCGTGTTGACCACAGCGACAAGACATAATAGCTTCCATACGAAAGCAATCAGCCAAAGATAGTTTGGCGCCACGTTTGCACTCTTCAAATACTAAATGCGCCGTTATAGGCGACCCTTTAGCCAATGTAGATTGTGCCCGGCTTAACCACTTATCTTCGCTTACATCTGCTGATAATAAATTATTCACCACATCAGTTACATTATCGGGTTCACACCACTTCTCGATAACGGCTCGGTGAGATTCTACATTTGCTACAAGCTCATTTTCTGGCGTGTTAAGGCCGTTTAAAATACTGGTAACTTGCCCGTTAAGTGACTCAGATTTATCATCAAGTTTCCACGAGAAGCTTTGCAGTGCATCAAACATGGCGGGCTGTTGATCAGACGCCACTAATACATCAGCTAATTCTACGTAACAGGCGTCTGCCCCATTCATTTGTACACCGGTTAGTCCTAAGAAAAGGCCAGTTTTGCCTGGTAAGCGTGGCAGAAAATAGCTGCCTCCTACATCAGGATATAACCCAATGGTTATTTCAGGCATAGCAAGACGTGACGTTTCGGTGACCACACGATGGCTTGCACCACAGATTAACCCCATTCCACCGCCCATAACGATACCAGAGCCCCACACAATAATGGGTTTGGCGTAATGATGAATTGTATAATCGAGGGTATATTCAGTACGGAAAAAAGAGGCTAGAAAATCAGGAATTTCGCCATTCGATTCAAGCATTGCATTGTACATAGAGACAATATCGCCACCGGCACAAAATGCTTTTTCCCCTGCCGCTTTTAATACGACACAAACAAGATCGCTTCTATTTTCCCATGCTTGGAGTGCGTCTAATAACAAACTCGCCATTTCTAAATCTAACGCATTTAGGGCTTTGGGCTTATTTAGGGTAAGCACGCCAATCGTATGCCCTGACTGTGTTGCGATTTCTTCAACAATCACTACAGATTTTGTATGTTCCACTTTTTACTCCTTGTAGCATCAGCAATTCTTTTTCATCAAGCCTGTTATCACAGAACGCTATTTTCATCGCTTAGCAAGCGCCTTCCGATGATAACTCGCATAATTTCGTTTGTGCCTTCCAATATTTGATGTACCCGCACATCTCTTACGTGACGTTCTAACGGATACTCTTTGATATAGCCGTATCCACCATGCAACTGTAACGCGTCGTTACACACCTTAAAACCCACATCTGTGGCAAATCGTTTCGCCATTGCGCAATAGGTACTGCTGTCGGCATGTTTACTATCAAGCTTACTGGCTGCCATTCTCACCATTTGACGGGCAGCAACCAATTCAGTTGCCATATCTGCTAATTTAAATTGCAACGCTTGGAAAGTAGCAATGGGGTTTCCAAATTGCTCGCGCTCAGTGAGATACTGCCTGGCCACATTAAGCGCTTGTTGCGCCGTTCCTATGGAGCATGTTGCTATATTAATTCTCCCACCATCTAACCCCTGCATAGCCATTTTAAAACCTTGGCCTTCATCACCTAAACGACACGACGCATCAATCTTTACGTTGTCAAAAGTGATCATTCTGGTTGGCTGGGCATTCCAGCCCATTTTCTCTTCCGCTTTGCCGTAAATAATACCGTCGGCATCAGCGGGAACAGCAAACGCACTGATCCCTTTTGGGCCGTCACCACCGGTTCTAGCCATTACTACTAATACGTCAGTACTGCCTGCGCCCGATATAAACACTTTTGCGCCGTTGAGCACATAGCCATTATCTACCGGCGTAGCTTTAGTTTTCAATGAAGCAGCATCTGAGCCAGCACCGGGCTCGGTTAAGCAATAAGAAGCCAGTTTTTCCCCTGATACAAGTACTTCACACCATTGCTTTTTAGTCGCCTCTTGGCCCCAAGTCGCAATCATCCACGTGGCCATGTTGTGAATTGTCAGCATGGCGGTAGTGGTGGTGCAACCCATGGAAAGCTGCTCAAAAATAATAGATGAATCAAGGCGCGATAATCCCAGCCCGCCTTCTGATTCGGGGGTATATAAACCACAAAAACCTAGTTCACCCGCTTTTTTAATGGCCTCAACGGGAAAGTGATGGTCTCTGTCCCATTGTGCTGCATGGGGCGCAAATTCCTGCATCGCAAATTGACGAGCGGTTTCTTCAAAGGCGAGTTGATCATCTGAAAGGTCGAAATTCATATTACTTGCTCTTCTGGGTAATAAATTGGTGATGTATCATGCCTGTATCAACTAGAACACAAGCATTGAGTAGTCAGTCGTAAATACAGTATCTAACAACTTACCTTCACGTAAACGTAAACGTCAAAAATAAATAAAATTAATGTAAAATAATTGTGACAAATACAGTTATACATTAATCTAATTTTCAACTCCCCTTGCCTTAAAATAATAAATAAAGACATATAGTTAGAAAGTTAAACTTACGGCTAATGCACTTTACACCCAGCGCTGATAAGCTATGTTTATTAAAACACTACTATACTGACACCTCTTGGATTATCGGATTGCTATTGTTGAAGATAACGCAACTGCGCGCACGACGTTGCGGGGGCACCTCCTGCCCATTGCAAAATTAAACGTGAGCAGTTTTGGTTCAGGTGTAGAACTTAAATCGGCGTTACGTAAGCAGCATTTCGAACTCATCATTATGGACTACCACTTAGGCCAAGGAAGAACAGGAGTGGAATGGGTGCAAAGCCTTAAAGAATCAGGTTTTATTCGCCCTAGCACTGGCCTTATTTTTCTTACCTCCGATCGTTCTCCGCAAACCATCGGCCGCATAATGGATTTGCAACCTGATGCGTTGCTTATAAAACCTTACACGATTGCCTCATTGTCTCGTCAAATTAAGCACTATTTGAGCTATCGCAAGTATATTGAGCCCGTGTTACGGGAAATGGATAACAAACAACGCCCTTCTGCTATCACACTGTTACGTAAAAAATTGCGAGAAGGCGTACCACCAAGGCTAGCGTCTGATGTAGGTAAACTTTACGCCAAACTCTTGTTTGAAAACGAAGATATTTTACATGCGATGCGTGTATATGATGATGTACTCACGCGTTCAGATAAAGTACTTTGGGCACAGTGGGGCAAAATTAGGTGCCAATATGCGGCGGGACTATGGCCCGATTGCCAAGACGAACTTACTGGTATGGTAACTTCAACCCTAGCGCGAGACAGCGCGTTTGAATGGCTTGCCTCTCTATCTTTTGAGCAAAAGTCGTATGAGCAAGTAGAGACCTATTTAAGCCAGATAAAGTTCAGCGATCTTAGTTTACCCGCTGCTAGGTTAAAATCTCTCGCGTATCAAAAACAGGACAAGGTGGTAGAAGCCATAGATCTGCTCCAAAAAAAGCGCGCTATGCATCGAAGTGCCAAAGACAGATTTAACGATTTCACCTTCGAATTGGCGGAGTTTTACTTATTGCTAGCAGAAGAAGCGCCTAGTACCAATCGAGAAGAAAGCTTAAGCCAAGCTCGTAAGTTAGTTGGCTTGGCAGGTCGCAGTCAAAGTGATCGCCAAGTATTGCAAAAAAGAGACTACCTACTGGCCTTTTCAGCCATTTTAGAAAGCGAAGATCAAAAAGCCGCTCACTTACTTGAAAGTGACTACATGGATGATTACTTGCGCACCGAGCCTTCGATGCTAGTGATTGCCGCAAAAGTACATCATGGTTTGGGCGAGGAAGGTAAAGCTAGCCAATTACTTGCCCTTGCAAAGCAGAAGAATGCCGAGCTGCAGATCATCTCAGAGCAGGTTGCTAACGACGATCTTATTTTTAGTGGTGGTGAGCGCCTGGGCCTTAATCATGACCAGGCAGTTATGCTAAATGAAACCGGTACACAGTTGTTTATGAACAAACAATACTTGCCGGCAATGAAACATTTCTATGATGCATTGAATTTATCGCCAGAAACGGCAGCATTCGGGCTTAATTTATTGCAGTGCATGATTGAATCAGACACCGCCGTTTATCGCAAATACGGAATTCGCAAACTGCTTCGTGTTATTGCTGATATGGCACTTTCAGATAGTAATCATAATAGGCTCACCCAATTAAACCTAACGGCCCAAGCTAATGCAGAAAAGCTAATAGCCCCTGCTATCAACGAAGACAACAAGCACCATTAATCGTTAGGTATAAACTGACCAAGTGTGCTCATACCGATGGTATGTTATTTCAAACGCATTAGTAGGCTTGATGTATCCCAGCGATGGCCACCCATTTTCTGAACGTCGCCATAATATTGGTCGACCAAGGCCGTTAGCGCTAATGTTGAACCATTTCGACGCGCTTCATCAAGGGCAATAGATAAATCTTTTCGCATCCAATCTACCGCAAAGCCATAGTCATAGTGATTTTCGAGCATGGTAGACGCACGATTTTCCATTTGCCAAGATTGTGCAGCGCCTTTACTGATGACATCAATCACCGCTTTACAATCTAATCCTGCTTTTTGACCAAAATGAAGTGCCTCCGCTAGCCCTTGAACAATACCGGCAATGCAAATTTGGTTCATCATTTTTGCTAACTGACCACTACCACTTTCACCTAGCAATTGACTGTGTCTAGCATAAGCAGAAAAAACAGCTTCAGCACGGTCAAAAGCCTGTTGTTCTCCACCCACCATAACGGTAAGCAAACCATTTTCAGCACCGGCCTGGCCGCCTGACACTGGTGCATCTAAAAAGGCGATAGACTGCTTTTGACATAGTGAAAACATTTCACGCGCTACTTCTGCCGACGCGGTAGTGTGATCTATCAGTAGTGTACCCGGCCCCATCGTACCTAAGGCTTGGCTGGCAACGTCTTTAACATCGTTGTCGTTACCTACGCACATCAACACTATATCAGCATCTTTTGCGGCTTCTGCTGGGGATAGGGCAAGGGCGCCCTGAAACTCTTTAACCCACTTATCTGACTTCGCTTTTGTGCGATTATAAACAGTAACATCGAAGCCTGATTTTGCTAGATGCCCTGCCATGGGGTAGCCCATCACGCCAAGCCCTAGAAAACTGACTTTTATCGATGCATTATCGATAGGTGAATCTACAGATGAAGACGTTGTAGTTGTATTATTTGACATAGTGTAACTCTCTTCATAACTGATTATACTGAAGCGAAGTGTAACAAACTTTCTGATAACTAAAACAAAACAATAACTAAAATAAAGAGAAGCGCTATGAGCATATATACTCACCAAGTGGTTAGAAACAATGGCGAAGCTATTGCTATGTCAGACTTTAAAGGCAAAGTATTACTTATCGTTAATACCGCCAGTAAATGTGGTTTTACTAATCAATATGAAGGTTTAGAAAAACTCTATAAAGCATATAGTCCGAAGGGCTTCGAAATATTGGCATTTCCTTGCGATCAATTTGGTCACCAGGAACCGGGCTCAGATGATGATATTGCTCAATTTTGTAATATGAACTTTGGTGTTTCTTTTCCATTATTTAAAAAAACTGACGTTAATGGAACGCAAACCCATCCTCTTTACGTTGAATTAAAATCACAAGCACCTGGTTTACTTGGCTCTAAACGCATAAAGTGGAATTTCACTAAGTTTCTTGTCGATGCTAACGGAAACGTGGTTAAGCGTTACGGCCCAACCACGAAGCCGAGTGAAATAAGTAATGATATTGATGGACTCTTGAAAGCCTAAATTATTAACGTTTGATGAAGAGGGAGTGCAGTGTAATGAAAGTCGCGTTTTTTAGTGCCAAGCCTTATGAAGAAACTGTTTTTAAGGCAGCAGCCTTGAGCTTAGAAAAAGCCTTGAGCTCAGAAAAAGCCTTGAGCGTAGAAAAAGCCGAGGGCATTCCCCCTATTTCCTTTACTTATTTCCCTCATCAACTCACCGCTGAGACTGCCTTGCTTTGCCAAGGCTACGATGCAGTCTGTGTTTTCGTCAATGATGAACTTAACGCGAAAACTTTATATATTTTGCATGAGGCTGGCATCAAGCATATTGCCCTACGCTGCGCCGGTTTTAATAATGTTGATATCGCAACAGCCCATGAACTCAATATCAGCGTATCGAGAGTACCTGCCTACAGCCCGGAAACCGTGGCTGAACACACGTTAGCACTCATTCTTACCCTAAATCGCAAGACACATAAAGCCTATAACAGGGTAAAAGAAGGTAACTTTGAATTAAGCGGTTTACTGGGTTTCACTTTACACAACAAAACAGTAGGCGTGATAGGTACAGGGCGTATTGGCCAATCGGTGATCCGAATTTTGAAAGGCTTTGGTTGCAATGTCTTATGCTACGACCCCTACCCTAATGAGCAACTTAAACAAGAAGGCGTAGTTTACACGTCACTTGAATCGCTTTTTAGCCAAAGCCACATTGTTACTCTTCACTGCCCGCTTACTGAGCAAAGCTATCACCTTATCAATGAGTCGAGTATTGCCCTAATGCCCAAAGGCGCCATGCTGATAAACACATCACGTGGCGGATTGATTGATGATAAGTCGGTAATCAATGCGCTAAAAAGTGGGCATTTAGGGTATGTAGGTTTAGATGTTTATGAGCGAGAATCAGAGTTGTTTTTCAGTGACCACTCACAAGATATTATTCAAGACGACGTATTTCAGCGCTTACTCACGTTTCCCAATGTATTGGTAACTGGGCATCAAGGCTTTTTCACCAAAGAGGCTTTGAGTGAGATTGCCACCATTACCCTAGATAACTTACGCTTCTTTGCCGGTGACTCTAGCCTGAACGTTAACAACAATATGGTTCAGCACATAACTTAAGGGGCTTATTTTAAGAGGCTTGGCTTAACGGGTTAAAGCTAATGAGCATAGAATCAAGCACAACGCTTAAAGAAAATAGTAGAAAAGTAGCAATATTTGCTACTTTTCCAACACAAGATGGAAGTACTTTCCTAACCACATAAACGGTTCTGTTTGGTTATAGGTTCGTTCTAGGTTTACCAACCCTTCAAACTGGGTAGTTTGATGTTCTGGGTTCTTCAAGTAATCATGAAAACATCGTATGCCAGTTTTCGCTTTTACCGTAAAACCAATAGACTCACAAAAATCGCTGGCTTGTTTAGCCGGTAACGGATTTTTAGGGTTAAGGCGAACTTGGTTCCTGACTTTCATACCTTGCGCAATGTAATCAAAATTACCGTAAATGGCGTTAGTCATTAAGTTTGCATCACGGTTAAAAAAACTCAGGCTTAATATTGCCCCTTTACGCATGTTGTCATAGAGAAACTGAATAGCTTGGTAGGGCTCATTCAACCATTCCAATACCGCATGGCACACTATAAAATCAAAGTCTTCCATATTTTGAATATCTAACAAATATTGATGTTGAATACTCACGTTTGGAAACGTTTTTAAATTGTCTTTGGCATGAACTAATACATCTTCTGATCCATCAGTTAACAGTACACTATGTCCTAGCGATGCCAAGTGAGCGGCCATCACACCTGTGCCGCCCCCCACTTCTATCACCTTTTTAGGCTGTATGTTGTCTGATACTTCAACAAAAGGCGCTAACGCCTCACAAAGCATAATTTGCCTAAGTTTCCCTTTTGTCGTGCCATAGATGTTATCGGCAAATTTTGCGGCTATACCGTCAAAAATATGATCTGATTTTTCTGTCATGCTGGGTTTGGAATATCAATAAAAGTCACGTCTAGGTTAAACTCGATTTGAATGTGCTCACCTAATGCCTTCACGCCGTAGCGTTCAGTGGCATGATGACCCGCCGCAAAAAAGCTAATACCCATTTCACGCGCCGTATGAATAGTTTGTTCAGACACTTCACCGGTAATAAACGCATCTACCCCTGCCGCAACAGCTTGTTCGATAAAGCCTTGACCTCCGCCTGTACACCAAGCAACGGTTTTAATAGCTTTATTATCATCACCTTCCGCTAATACAGCTCGTCCTAACTTATCAGCTAATAGCTGCTGTAGGTCATGCTGAGACATTGGGCTTTCGAACTCCCCTTGCATAACCACACCCGTAGGTTTTACGCCGCTTAGGGCTCGCACATTGTCAATATTAAGCAGTGTCGCAAGCTGTCGGTTATTCCCAAACTCGGGGTGAACATCTAACGGTAGATGGTATGCGTATAAATTAATATCGTGTTCAAGTAATGCCTGAATGCGCTTTTTCTTCATGCCGGTAATTGCTTGCGACTCGCCTTTCCAAAAATAGCCATGATGCACCACGATGGCATCGGCATTTTCTGCAATGGCGGCATCAATCAAGGCTTGTGAGGCCGTAACCCCTGTTACTACACGTTGAATTTCTGGCTTGCCTTCAACTTGCAGACCATTAGGGCAGTAGTCGCTAATCTCATGGGCTCTAAGTGTGCCATCTAGATAGCGTTTAAGTTCAAGGTTACTTACTGACACAAACACTCCGGTTAACTGTTATACAATCAGTTCAACAATCATGTTGAACCTATAGAATTGTTAAGCATTATACTAATTTTGAACGACTACTGCCGTCCTTTCTTTTTACACACGCCAGCTACCATTCCCCGGTCTTATTTAAAATTTCCGTAATGGACTTTGCAATTTCCCAGCGCGGTGTATCACTTGAGTTACTCAGTATAATTATTGCGTTTTTACTGTCTGGATATGTAAGCACTAGCGATTTGTACCCACGAACACTACCTGGATGCCTCGCGACTTTCCCATATTCATTCTCATAAACCTGCCAACCTAGTGCCATGTATATTTCACCCCACGTGGTTTTTACTTGTGGCACTAACATCGCATCGAAGGATTGCTTATCTAAAATGACAGGAGCGTGGTTAAGCGTGAGCGTAAGCCATTGGCTTAAATCGTATACATTAGCAATGAGGCCTTCACTGGGGTTAAAAGCTAAGTCATAGGGTCGCTGCTCAAGCTTGTCTATTAACTTTCCCCTGTAGGTTGGGTGCGTTTCAGCGAAATTTTCATTTGAGCCATCATAAAAATGACTTTTTCTGATTTTTGCTGGCTTAAAAATATTGTCATAGATGAAAGCGTCATAGCGCTGACCACTAACTGAGAGAATGATCTCACCCAACAGATTATAATTAGTGTCACTATACACAAAGCTGTGACTTTCAGACTCTTCGGGGACAGCGCCTCTCACCAATTCTAAATAACGCTTCAGCGATCTACCTTGTTTAACACTCACAGGCCTAATAACGTCCGTTAAGCCTGAAGAATGGGTGAGTAATTGCTTTATAGTAATTTGAGATTTTTCAAGCTGGGGGATGTATAAACCCACTTCGTCATCGAGGCTTAATTTTCTTCGCTCTACTAATTTCATTATGGCTTGCGCGGTGAAAAGTTTAGAAATTGACGCAGCCCTGAATAGCGTTTTATCCGTTGTGGGCTTGGTTAACTTCTCATCTAGGTAGCCGAAACCTTCAATATAACTGACTTTGCCGGCAGTAATGACCGCGACTGCCATTGCGGGAATAGCAGACTCACCTCGAACTTCATCCAAATACTGAGTCAGCTCCTTATGACTGCCCGGTTCGGCGGAAATAGCATTTACTGAAAAAATGAATAGTGTTGAAATAGTAAAGTTACGGCATATATACCCAAACGCGTATTCAGTATTCACAAAGGGTTTCCCTACTCATAGCCAAAATTAAAAATAACTTCGGCTATGCCGTTTTAAAATGAAAGTAGCGGTTGGTTCACGATGAAGGTAGAGGACGTAGTTACCAGAATTTTAATACGTTTGCTGCCAGATAACCTACACCTATACCGAAGCACATCATAGAAATTGTTCTAATGAACTTCAAAACCTTTGAAGCATCGTATATTTGCTTACCTTTGAGCAATGAATCAATTATATGATCCTGCCCCGTAATCGACAAAATAATGGAAGCCACAAAAAAGCCGAGGGAGACATAAAGATCTTTATCTGCTTCTATGGCTTTCAATTGAACAAGAACGACGATTGCACCAATAGCAGCGGAAGATAACCACGCATATTGTTTTAGTAATTCAAAATGTAATTCTGTGGTTAGGGTCTCATTTTTGATTTTATTCTGTTGGGCTGAATCTAGTTCCGGTTTTTCTTCTAATTCCAATGAATCCATTATAAACATCCAATTTTAATGTAGATCTACTCTCATTGATGAGGCTAATAATACTTTTGCAATTTTCTTACAGGAGATGAACCAACAGCATTTCATTAGTTGCGTTCAATTTACCGACTTTGTCTAGTAGGCTCAAACGTATCATATCTTGGCAGCGCAGCATCTAAGTTGTCCCAGTTTGCTTTTGACGTAACAAAGTTGTGAGAGATGGGTCTTTCTGAAATATCTGAATCTACAATACCAAGCCGAATTCTCAGTTTTTCAGGATTAGCTGCATTTGAACTATAAATGGGTGATGCACAGGTCGAGCAAAAATGTCTATTTTTACCCGGTTTAAATTCGTAAGTAGCCAGTTTCTTTTGTGGGTCTATTAGGCGGAATTCGTTAGCATTGATAAAGCCATTGGTGGCATAGGCAGTACCACTATTCTTTCTACAAAGTGAGCAATGACAATGAATGATGTCATCTATCGAGCCTAAAATCTCGACGCTTATTTCGCCGCACAGACAGGTTCCGTAATACATATATATACTTCCTTTTACCTAATCCCTATCTAGAATGCATGTTATCCAATCTCGGTAACTTAACACTCTGGCCTCATTTTTTAGTTATTTTGTGAAATGTTGCCAGCAACGCCTTGTGCTACAAAGGGTACTAGGTGACTGATCACCTCTTCAATGTCCACATGCTTGTGAAAATCCGACTCAGCGATTTCTGTTAACGCTCGGCTTGAAGCCATTGAGAAGACAAAACTACCCATTGCAAAGTGCAAGCGCCAGAAAAGCGCTTCTTCAGGTAGGTCGGGTAAGCACTGTTGAATAGCGTCAACCAAGGCTCTAATTGTCTCGCCATAATCGTTCATAATGAAACGGCGCAAATGACCTTGGGTTTCGTTATACCCTCGGCCCAATAGCTGGACAAAAATGGCTGTGCCCGACGGTCTTAGCACATTGAGTTTCAACATAGGAGGAATAAGTGCATACAACAAGGTAGCAACACCTTCGCTACCGGAAGATACCTTATTGTTGGCAAGGCAGGTATTCACTTCAGGCATCAAAACATCGAAATACCTTTTTAGCACTGCCTGAATAAGGTTCTTCTTACTACCAAAGTGATAATTGACTGACGCTAGATTAACCTCGGCCCGAGTCGTAATCTCGCGCATCGATGTCTGCGTGAACCCTTGCTCTGAAAAGAGCAGTTCAGCAGCATCTAAAATATCAGCTTTAGTTTGCTTCGCCATTTTTTATTTTTCTTTAACCTAAGTCTCATCACGCCCGTTCAATCATGTAAAAACGACTCGGAACGGGGCGAAAAGGTTACGCATAACCACAAAAGAATGCTGTAACCTATTATTTTATATTAATTATTATTAAAACCAGTGCCTTGCTTTGTTCCAAGTCTGCATGACTACCCGTTCTGCAACAGCTGCAACCGACAGCCCTAGTTTTTCTGCCACATTCTTTTTCAACGAGTACTTAACCTTAAATATTTCGCGCTCTGGGAAGTGCGATAAAATGTAATCGTCTGAGGTTGAAAGCGCATCTACCAAACCTAGTTCTTTTGCTTTAACACCAGGCCAATATTCACCCGTTGCCACTTTCTCAATGTTCATATCAGGGCGCTGACTATGAACGAAGTCTTTAAATAACGTGTGAATTTCTTCAATTTCTTCTTTAAATTTTGCACGCCCTTCGTCATTATTTTCGCCAAACACGGTAAGCGTACGTTTGTATTCACCTGCCGTATGTTGCTCAAATTCCACATCGTTCTTCTTCAATAATTTGTTGAAGTTCGGCAATTGCGCTAACACACCAATTGAACCGATATAAGCAAATTGTGATGCTAACAATTTATCTGCCACACAAGCCATCATGTAGCCGCCACTGGCAGCTACTTTGTCTACCGCGATGGTTAATGTTAGGCCTTTTTCTTTGATGCGCTGTAACTGCGAAGCCGCTAGTCCGTAACCATGTACCACACCACCACCACTTTCCAAGCGCACAAGTACTTCATCTTCTTTGTTAGCCACACATAAAATAGCGGTGATCTCTTCACGTAAGTGCTCAACTTCGTTCGCATCCATAGAGCCTTTAAAATCGATGACGAATAAACGCGACTTTTCTTCTTCATCGTTCGCTTTTTTACTTTTGTTTTTGGCTTTATCTTCTTTCTTCTGCTTTTTAGCCAATTGCTTCAATGCTGCTTTGTCGAGCAACACTTGCTTCGCGTAATGGGTAATGTCTTTTAATTGCTCTGAAAGAGAGATTATTTCTAACTGACCTTTACCCTGTTTCTGCTTACTAGCAACGCCAACGATGGTCGATACCACGATAATAAACGCGATAACTAAGGTAACGGCCTTAGCCACAAATAAACCGTATTCGTACAAAAACTCCAAACCTATCTCCTAGTACAAAATAAAAGGGTCTGTTATCAGACCCTTCTTAACGACCTTATTGTCCTAAATAGAACTTACATTAAGGCGACTTTATATAATGGCGCCTATAATAGCAGTCTAATTTTCCTCTGACGATAGGGTTAACGTACTGATTGTATTTGCAGATATTTCTTCGTCGGTAAAATAGAGTTCTCGTAACGTGGGTTGAGCCGAGTAAAGCTCGGTTTGATCAGTCGAATGTTCACTGCCATACCCCCTAGATTGAGAGTATGAAAGAAGCCCCCTCCCTTGTGGCCCCTCTTCAGTAAAGTTGATGACCATCATCCAACTGCTTCCATAATTAATATGGTAACCCTCTGCTTCTGCGCTCATAATGGTATTACTGTTAAGCGGCGCATAGGTATGTCTTGGCAGTAAAGTGCCATTGTTCCCAGGCACAATATTAAACACATTAAAACCACCTTCAATGTTATGTGCTCCAGCCCATGGAAGTTTTACGCCCGATGCAGACCCGTCTGGAAGGCTCCGTTCTACAAATTGTACTTCGCCTAAAGTTGCATCAAGCGCTACACCGGCTTGGTTAACAACCTGAACTGCAGCAGCAAATTGATTAATTGTGATGTCATTCTGCAATAAACCACTTGGCGTGGTAACAGGGTTATCAACAGAAAACGGTGTTTCCCACTGTGGCTCCCTGTCGAATTGAAATGCAAACTCTCTAAATACGTGCGCCCCAACACTGTCTTTGTTCATGGTGCCATCCCACGAGGCCAATGCTGCACAGCCAGCGGAGATATCCACGTCTTCACCATTTACCGTAACAGGATCACTACCTTGGGCAGTACAAGCTTGAAGTAAGCTAGGCAACACCATATCGGCCAGCATGCTTCGGTTGTTAAGTAGCAAGGTTTCCACTTCGTCAGGCGTGAATGTGTTGTCACTACCTGCTTCAGATTCAATAAATTGCTGAGCTAACCGTGATCGCAGACTTTGTTGATTTTCCACATTGCCATAAAGTGGCGAAACACCCGTGATAGGTGATGATAAATTTGTTAACCAGAAGCTGTTGTTGGAGTTTTGAACTGAATCTGTTCCTTCATATTTTGGTGCTTCCTCGTAAGGTACAGGTCCATCAAAATCAAACGCTGAGGCAAAACCGGGTAAAACAGTAAAACCTGCCGCTATCTTGGTTTGTATTAAAACAGGATTAGTGGTTAATTCTGAAATGGCGGTTTCAGTTAAGTTGGGCACAGTAGAATCGTCAATATAAAATACCTGACCGTCCGCTGAAGCAGACATGGTGTTGTTAAAAATAACACCATCATAGTCTTTGAAGGCTTGTTTGAACTCATCCATAGAGCCCGCCATATTCATCGCTAGCCAGTGATCAACAACATCCAAATTCGGCAAATTTGCATCTTTAATGGCAAACGCATTTGTGTCCGTCCACTCAAAATTACCCGGCACTTCAATCATAGGCCCGTAATTTGTGTAATAGGCTGTTTTATTGAGCATGATGGTTTGACCTGGTGCCACCGCCACCTCAATCTGCATTGGCTTCTCGTAAATGGTTCGTTTACTACCATCAACCCTGTGGGTAAGACCCGTATCATCATCTTCATCTAACGTTAATTGATAAACGACAAAGTGCTCAGCGGTAGAAAAGGTGTGTGTCCATGCAACGTTTTCGTTGAAGCCTATATTCACCGCACCTGGTAACCCCGTTAAAGAGCCACCTGTTACGTTTAAATAACCTGGTATTTGCGTATGGAACTGCCAAAAACGTAAATTCCCTGTGTGAGGAAAATGGGGGTTTCCTAGAACCATTCCCATACCGTTAGTGGTTTTATCGCTCCCTAATCCCCAGCCGTTTGAACCCATGTCTTGCGGATTTTTTTCCGGCAGTACTATGGTAGGGTTAATGTTAAATGGCATGGCATTTACTCGCCTATTCGCCGCCATGGCAGTGGCTGATGCATCTGTCTCTTGTGAAGCGATGTTCGTGTTTGCCGCAGGTGTAGGTAAGTAACTTTCCCCTTCAGGCGCCGCTAAAAACATTGGGCCTAAAAAGTTAGCAGCACCGGGGAGTAAAGCAACACCCAGTGAATACGTTAATAAATCAGTACTGTCAATTTCTGTTACCCAAGGCTGTCCAGCACATGATTGGTCTTGGTCAGCCACAGGGGTGTCGGCCAAGTAGCGGTTATAACCTGCTGTATAACCTTGAAACATGGCTCTTGAGTTTGCTGACATGCGTGCTAAATTTTCTTCAGCCAGCGCACGAATCCCTAATGTTAAAAAGCCGAAATCGTTAATAAGATGCTCTGAATCACCACTGCCCGCTTGGTTGTCGGGTCCAAAGTATTTCGAGCGCTCAGAATTATATTTAATAATTTGGTCGGCTAAAACACACAAATTATCTTTAGCAAACGCATAACCCACCCCGTAGGCCATACTTTCTAGATTATCCGCTTTAATATGAGGTACACCGTAAGTCGTCCACGTTATGTCAGCCGTTAATACACCATCTGTATCGAAAGCTGGTACCGGTGTAGGTGTAGGTTCAACGGGAGATGGCTCAGGGGTGGTAGGCGTTTGAACGTTATCAAAATTATTATCGTTCCCTCCACAACCTACTAGCGTGGCAGCAATAGAGGCTGCGAGAAGTGTACGATATGGCAAAATACGATTTTTTGGTATTTTCACAAACTGTCCCTTATTGTTGTAATACGCGAAATCAAGATCCTGTATCTTTTTTTCTTCAACAGATCCGACCAATTAACACTACATTAACAATAGGAAACATTCAAACAGCATTTTGATTTTTAGCTTAAATAGGCAAAAAAAAAGACCGACATAAGTCGGCCTTTTCACAATTACAAATCAACTAGTTACATATCGTTAGTTAGATACAACCGTTTCATCAGTAATGGGTAATACTGTAGCGTCAGTAGAAATATACCCGGCTACTTCTCTTTGCATTTCAGCCGTAACTTCAGCGCTGGAGGCTGGGCTTAAACTTGATGCATGCGCACCACTGTTAAATAAGACCAAGCCACTTAGTGCATCGGTACCAGATTGGGTAGTCGTGACCTGCTCTAAACCAATGGTATTGGCAAGCGCTAACTGGCCAGACAATGGCAAAGATGTGGTTACTGGTATCACTTGATCAGGCAGGTTCTCTTCGCCGCCATCACCTACTACCGTCATCATGTGTACTGGTGTCGTTTCACCAAGCGTAGTGGCATAGTTAGTTGGGTCTCCAGCATCCATCACAGTTTGTGCTGCAAATGCAAACTCAGCAAATACCGCATTTACTTCTGCTGCTTGTTCATCACTTAAGGCATCTATAAATGCGCTTACCGCACCCACTAATTGTGCTTCTGAAACATCCGTTGTGCCATAAAGCTGAGTTAACAAGGCAACAAAATCTTCAGATGACTGTGATAATAATAACCCTTTGATAAGCGGACCAAAAGTAGGAGACTCAAGTAAGAACTGAGCCGCACCGCCTCCTGGAGACTCTAACGAGGCTTGTTTAACAGCATACATACCGTCTAGCGCACCTAAAGTCTCGCCCATGCTGGTATTCGCTACTGCGGCAAAGTTACCGCCAGTAATAGCGCCTAGTGATACACCCATGATAGACACACGAGACATATCAAATGACACGTTCTGGCTTGCTGTAGCATCAACTACTGCGTTCAAACCTAAACGTAAGCCCAATAAATCAGACACGCTTTGACGCAGGTTATCACGAGCAGTTGGTAAGCTTGCCAAATTCATGTAATGCGTCGCGCTTACCGTTGTAGCATTGATGTCATCAGTGCCGTCGCCGTCCAAGTCGTAACCACGAGTACCGTGAAGTGGTTGGTCGATAGCCACTGAAGCAATACCTGCCAACGACAACGTACCCGTAATGGCTAGCATATCTTCTTTTTTACTCGTAATACCATGGGCTAAAATCACTACTGGCCAACCCGCATCAGGCATGCTGACAGAGAAGCCGAGTGCACCAGCAATTGCTGGGTCTGGAATTGTCACCTGCACATCTAGCGTTTCTTCACCCATGTTTCCGCCCGTCATCTGAGGGAATGGGTTAAACTTAGTGATGTTACGCGCGTTATCTAGCATTTCGCCATCAACACGTAAATCAGATAAGCCAAGGCTTGAACACGTTTCAAAGTTTGGACCTGGTGTGGCACTGGCGAGTACTTCATCAGAAGCCGTTGCCAACACAATACCGCTGTCGCAAGCTGCTTGCCAAAATTCATTAACTGGTGCAGTTGGGTTTTCTGCACTGGGAACACCTAGGAAATAAGGAAGCGACACGCTACCCTCATAACGTTGTGCGGCACAAAATGGACCCGCTTCAGCAAGTATGCCAGTCGACACAGCCACAGCGAAATCGTTAACCGCACCCCATTGGGCAGATAACTGACCAGACACGGTACCTGCTAACCCAGCGCACGTTTCAAGGGCACTGAAGTCGGTGGCTTCAATAACAGGTACTAGGGCTGCTGCCTCAGCAGGTAAACTGTCGATACCGACTGAGACCGCACCAGCGACTACTTCTTCGGTAACTAAATTTAATGCTTCCATAGCCGTAGGTGCACTATCAACGTCTCCTACTACAATAACAGGAAGTGCTTCACCCGCGGTTGGGTCTCCAGCAGCAGCGCGTGCTGCAAACTCACCTACCATTACTTTTTTGATGGTATCGAGTGAATTCGCAATTGATTGCGTGGTGAATGCGGAAACATAGGTGATATCTTCACGCTCATAACCTGCACCAATCACTGGGTTTACCAGTGAGTTCACAATGCCTTGAAGCAATAATTGATCATCACTTGATAATGGCAGTGTATTGATATCTTGTCGTGTTGAATCCCACGATGTAGAGCCTTGTACAGACTTACCAGACGAATCTTTCAACGCGGTGGTCATTACCAACATGTGACCTTGAGCCGGCTTCAGTGGCTTTAATGGCACAAAGGTAATTGTTGATTCATCAGCAAGAGAAAGCACATAATCTTCGCCGTAAACCAACTGATCGCCAAGCTTACAACCCGCAGAAGGCGTCGTGATTTGCGCGCAATCTGGATCGTTTAAATCCAACCCTAGGGTTGCTTCAAACATCAACACGCCAGCCGCCAAGGTAGACGCGTCAAGTGAAACACCTGCCGGCGTCTCTACCGATATAGCAAATGGATGCTGTGTTGACCATCCGTCTAGTACATTAAGTGCGTTTTGTGGGTCAGCAAAGTTAGTTGGATCGTCTACCGGAATGTTAAGGGTATAATCGAAAAAGCCGTCATCCCCTGGTAGCATTAGAAGATCATTAGGTATATTTAAATCGCCACTAGCGGGATCAAACACGATACGTGAAAATGGTGTTTGGACCTCTGTCTCGGCCTGAATATCGGACAGGGTATCATCGGAGCCGCCACAGCCTGTTAGACCCAGCGCAAGGGCCACACTGGAACTTAATATGAGTTTTCTCATTCTTACTCCCTACAAGCATTGTTGTTATTCTGTGTATCTAAAACTCGCATTGCTTGTAAGCTGGCACCTTTAACGCCTTGTTCTTACTGCAAACTCACCGAGCTTCAAACATGTTAGACCAGTTGTATCTCCCTCAATCTTATTAACTTTGTTGCAACTTTGCAAAGTTTTGTTAACGCTAAACGTTATTTTTTTTTACGTTTGGTGTTTTTATACTTCGAAAGTTTTACTTATTGCGTAGTGTGAGTATCATCTGCACCTATATAATTTGAACCTATTGCGCAGATAACTATATGCGAATTTATTAAGGATACTGATGAACGATTATCAAGCCCCTGCCGATTTATTAAAGGGTAAAGTCATTCTTATCACAGGTGCTGGCGATGGCATCGGTGCTCAAGCAGCGCGGACTTACGCAAAACATGGTGCCACCTGTATTTTATTAGGCAGAACCGTCTTTAAGCTAGAAGCCGTTTACGACGAAATCGTAAATGCTGGAAGTGCTGAACCTGCACCAGAACCTGCAATAGTACCGCTAGATATAAAAGGCGCAACACCGTCACACTATCAACAAATGACGCAAACCATTATAGACCAATTCGGTAAGTTAGATGGTGTGTTACACAACGCTTCTGTGCTTGGGCATTTAAGTTCTTTTAAAGATATTGAGCAACAAGAATGGCTTGATGTGATGCAAACCAACGTAAATGGTACGGTTTTCTTAACACAGGCGCTAATCCCTGCCCTAGAAAAAGCTGATAATGCATCGGTTATTTTTACTACCTCTAGCGTTGGGCGAAAAGGTCGCGCGTTTTGGGGGACTTATGCGGTATCGAAGTTCGCTACAGAAGGTGTCATGCAGACGTTAGCTGACGAGTATCAAAATAAGTCGCTGCGCTTTAACTGTATTAACCCAGGTGGCACACGCACTAATATGCGCGCGCAGGCTTTTCCTGCTGAAAATCCTGATACATTGAAAACACCTGCCGACATCATGCCTATGTATCTTTACCTCATGGGTAACGACAGTATTAATGTGAATGGTCAATCTCTTGATTGCCAACCTAAACGCTAAAAGTGACTACCAACACATAGCCATAGAAAAAGCCGCGTAAACGCGGCTTTTTTATGGTGAAACTTTATGTTTGCTTGATGGCGTGGCTTAGTCGCCTATTTTAGCCCACGTATCACGTAACCCTACCGTGCGGTTAAATACAGGCTTGTCATCTGTACTGTCTGCATCTAAACAAAAATAACCGGTACGCTCAAACTGCCATGCACCTGCTTCAGGCGCTCGCTTAGCAAGCCCAGCTTCAGCCCAGCCAGTCAGAACCGTTAATGACTCTGGGTTTATCACATCAGTAAAGTTCTCTTCAGCGGCTGGGTTAGGCACGTTGAACAAGCGATCGTACAACCTAAACTCAGCTTGCTGCGCTGTTCCTGCGTCAACCCAATGGATAACGCCTTTAACCTTGCGGCCATCAGCCGGGTCTTTACCTAGCGTGTCAGCATCATAGGTACAGTAAACCGTGGTTACGTTACCTTCTGCGTCTTTTTCAACAAGATTAGCTTTAACCACATACGCATTACGTAAACGCACTTCTTTGTCTAGCACTAAACGTTTGAACTTTTTATTTGCTGACTCGCGAAAATCTTCCGCTTCAATCCAAATTTCTCGACCGAAACTAATTTCGCGTGTGCCCATAGCCTCATCACTAGGATGATTTGGCGCTACTAATATTTCGCTGTCGTTTTCTGGATAATTTTCAATCACTAATTTAATAGGATCGAGAACTGCCATCGCACGAGGTGCGTTCACGTTCAAGTCTTCACGAACACACGCTTCTAGCATGGACATTTCTACCATGTTGTCCATTTTAGTCACGCCAATACGCTTGCAAAATTCACGTACTGAACCCGCGGTATAACCACGACGACGCAAGCCTGCCACAGTCGGCATGCGAGGGTCGTCCCACCCGCTAACGTGATTTTCTTCAACCAGCTGAATTAATCGACGTTTGCTCAATACGGTGTATTCAAGGTTAAGACGTGAAAACTCATACTGACGTGGTGTGCTATCAATAGTGATATTTTCAATCACCCAATCATACAAACGGCGGTTGTCTTGGAACTCCAAGGTACACAATGAATGGGTAATACCTTCAATGGCGTCCGAAATACAGTGCGTAAAATCGTACATGGGGTACACACACCATTTATCACCCGTTTGGTGATGGTGAGCGTGTTTAACACGATAAATTACCGGGTCACGCATGCACATAAACGGTGAAGCCATATCGATTTTAGCGCGAAGACTACACTCACCTTCTTTATAATCGCCCGCTGTCATCTTAGCGAATTCACGCTGGTTGGTTTCAACGTCGGTATCACGGTATGGGCTATTCTTACCTGGCGCAGTTAATGTGCCACGTAGTTCGCGCATCACGTCTTGAGTAGAAAAGTCGACGTAAGCTAGGCCTTTGTCGATTAATTCATTCGCAAAACCATGAAGCTGGTCGAAATAATTTGAAGAGTAACGCTCTTCACCATCCCACTCAAAACCCAACCATTTAACGTCTTCTTTAATAGAGTTAACGAAGGTAATGTCTTCTTTTGCTGGGTTTGTGTCGTCGAAGCGCAGATTACAAGAACCTGAGTAATCTTGCGCAACACCAAAATTTAGGCAAATAGACTTTGCATGACCAATATGCAAAAAGCCATTTGGCTCCGGCGGGAACCGAGTTTTAATACTCTCGTGCACACCATTGGCAAGGTCTTTGTCGATGATCTGACGGATAAAGTTGGTCGGACGGTGCTCAGTCTCGGCCATTCGCGTGTTCCCCTTAGCGTTTGAATTAACGTTTAAAAATAATCTTAACGTTTAAAATTAATTAATATTGTGGATTAGTATAACACTGACCTAAAACTGACAACCACGTTTTATTACACCTAGCCTTACAAGTGATTAGTTTTAACGCGATGAAACGTTTTTTTGCTATTTCTTGTATTAAAAAAGGCGTGTGACTAGCAAATAAAGCGTGGTTAGAAGAAAGTATGGTATCTTTCTTCTTGTCGACAACTCGGTCGTAGCAGACAAACATGGTGCCCATGAAAGAAAAAGCAACCTCTTTTGATATTGCACATTTGGCAGGCGTTTCTCAATCAACAGTATCAAGAGCACTAAATAACAGCCCCTTGGTAAATCAAGAAACCCGTGATCGGGTTCAGCGCATTGCTCGCGAACTTAATTATAAAGTTGATAAGAATGCCAGTAATCTACGCAAGCAAAAAAGTAGCACCATTGCACTTTTGTTGTTTGAAGATCCCACCTCAGATGATTCAATGATTAACCCCTTCTTCCTCGCCATGTTAGGAAGTATTACCCGTGCCTGTGCGGCTGCGGGTTACGACTTGCTGGTGTCGTTCCAAAACTTGGAAGATGACTGGCATGCAGAATATGAAGACTCAAATAAAGCAGATGGCATAATTTTATTGGGTTACGGTGATTACACCGATTATCGCAGTAAAGTGGCACAACTTGAGTCACAAGGCACACATTTCGTTCGTTGGGGCGCACCCGATGCCGCTCATCCAGGTGTGAGTGTTGGCTGTGATAATTTTCAAGGTGGTTACAGCATTACCGAACACTTAATCGCCCTAGGTAGAACTCGGTTTGCGTTTATCGGCGATTCAGGCAATAAAGCCCCTGAGTTTATGGCTCGTTTTCAAGGTTATACAGAGGCGCTAACAAGCCATAATTTATACGAAAGTTCGTTGCAAAGTGATGCGGTTTCTACCGAAGAAGCTGGCTTTGATGCCATTCAAGGTATGTTGAACGATGCTAAAACTAACGAAGCAGGGTTACCTGACGCTATTGTTTGCGCATCTGACCTTATTGCTATGGGCGTTTTGAGAGCGTTAAGGCAAACAGCGCTTAAAGTGCCTGACGATATTGCAGTGGTAGGTTACGATAATATTGCTGTGTCGGCCTTCACGACCCCAGCGTTAACTACCGTTCAGCAAAACACGAAGCTAGCCGGTGAATTATTGGTCAGTACGTTAATTAAAGCCATTTCAAATGAAAAGGTAGAAGATTATCTCATGCCAGCGGAAGTCATAATTAGGCATTCATGTGGGGCAAAAACCTAGGCAGCCTACGAGCCTTGGTTGCCTAATTTAATAAGCCTGGCTAACTCGCTAGGCTAACTATCTTACGTTAGCTACCTCAGGTTAGCTATCTTGAGTTGTTTAGTTATAGAAAATGCCCCGCTAAAACATGATTTATAAATAGTGAAAAAGCGCTTGATGTTATTAGTAGTAAACGAGCAACAAGCGCTTTTTTATTGTGAGGTAAAATTTACTGCGCCGACATTTGCTTAATAAGCGCCGCTTCTAGGGCATCTGAATCTAACGCCCCTTCCCTAACCCATACTTGAACGCCGTTGGCGGGCACTGAGGTTGTTAACGCGTCACCGGAAACCAATTCACGTGTTTCGCCAGACAACTGCTCAGTCCATGTGCCAGCTTGCATGTATTCATCGATACTAAAACTTGCAGGTTCTTCGGCTTTATTCAGCATGACCAATGCGGTTTGTTGTGCACTATCACTTTGTAAAACACGGTAAAACGCGGCTTTGTGCCCGGCTAATTCAAGATTGAACTGCAAACCTCGTTGAAGTGCTGGTGTGTTTTTACGCACGTGCGCTATTTTAGTTAGTGCTTGTGCAATAGCATGCGATTTGGCGTTGTCTATATTGTCTTGGCCAAAGTAATTGCGGTTACCTTCGTGCTCAGACGTACCACGCATAAAGCCAATTTCTGAGCCTTGGTACACCACCGGAATACCTCTCACCGTAAACAACCAGTTGTGCGCATTAATGAAACCATTGTCGGTGGCGTTAATGCGTGCCATATCATGGTTGTCGTAGAAAGTCGTTAAATCATAAGGGTTATTGTAAGGCCCATGGGTTAAATACAAGGTGTCGGCTAACGTTGCGAAGTCACTTTCAAGTGGCTTTTCGAACACCTTTACCATGGCTTCTTGCATCGGGAAGTCGAGCACACTTACCGCACCATTTTTTGGAAGTGTGTGCTGCGCGATAAAGTTCGCATCAAATTGGAAGCTTTCGCCGAACATAAAGAAGTCGGGATGCTCTGCCCTCACCCGGTCAGACATTTCTCGCCAAAAATCATGAGGGACATGGCGAATAGTATCGATACGAAATGCATCCGCGCCTTGTGAAATCCAGTAAAGGTAACTATTGATAAGATAATCTCTTACCTTGGGATTTTGATCATTAAGGTTAGACAGCTTTACCAAGTCTGGATAATCATGAAAAAATTCATGCAACGGATTGTTTTTCGGGTCTAAATCTTCCGGGGCCAAGTTCTGGTGATCAGCGACTAACTCGCCTTCAGCATTATAAATTTCACCATATCCAGGTTGGTCAGAGGGCATGGTAAAGCTTGGCGTACCGTGGTTGGCTACAATATCAAATACCGATTTTAAACCGAAGCTTTCACGCATTTGTGTGGTGTACTGTTTCACACTTAAATCATGGCTTATTAGATGCTCATCAGCTTTATAAAAGTTAGTTGCCCAGTACCCGTGATAACCGGTTTTGCCACCGTCTTTAAATGCGCCACCAAAAGTAATTTGCTCATCGCCACTAAATGATTGGTTAGGATTTTGTAGTACTGGCGTCATCCAAACGGCGGTGAAACCCATATCGCGAATATAGTCGCCATTGTTAAGCACCCCTCTCAGGTCTCCGCCCATATAGCCCACATAGGCTTTTTTCCCGTCAGGACCTTCCATGGGTAGCTGCCAGGTTGGAAATTCCCCACCTTGGTCTTCATGGTTATTACTGGGGTCGCCATCCACGAACCGGTCGGTCATTACAAAGTAAATCGCTTCGCTCGCAAACGGTGTGGTGGTACCTGAAATAGTGACTTTGTTATCCGCTTTACCATTCGAGGCAGCTGAAGATTCTGCCTCGGCCTTTGCCGAATCAGCAGACATTGACGACGATGTATAAGCACAAGCTGTTATTGTGCCTACACCCAATGCAAGTGTGATAGCAAGGGTAAGGTTTTTTAGTTTAGGGGTCATTGTGCTAGTTCCTTATCAGCTACGTCTGCTTCTACTACGTCGTGTTCTTTTACGAAAAATACAGCGATAGCCCCCAATAACATGGACGCTCCGGCGACAACAATAATGTATTTAGCTTCGTTATCGAACACACTACTTAAAATCCAGCCTGCGGTTAAGCCAGACACTATCTGTGGTGCGGCTACCGTGAAGTTAAATATGCCCATATAAACGCCGGTTTTGTTGGCCGGTAACGCGCCCGCTAGCATGGCATAAGGCATCGCTAAAATAGCGGCCCATGCAATCCCTACCCCAATCATTGGGATAAGAAGCTTCACTGCCCCAAGGGGCACGGTAACTTCAGTAATCAATAAGTTTACATTCACCATGGTGAGGTCTTGGAAGAACAGAAAACTAACGTAGCTTAAGCCACCTAAAATTAACGCCCCAGCGTAAATAGTTTTTCTGCCAAACTTGTCGGCGAGTCGAGCGAGAAATACTGAGAAGACGGCGGCGAATACCGAATAAGCAGCAAACAATATACCCACCCAGTCACCGGCTGCGCCTTTAGCGGCTACAATAGCGTCGGGTACTTGAGCAACTGAGGCAATGTGCGCTGGATCCCACCATATTTTGTCAACACCCCAGATATGTTGGGTAATTGCTGGCGTGGTGTATACCCACATAATAAACAGGGCAAACCATGAAAAAAATTGTACAACGGCAAGTTGTTTCATGGTTTTAGGCATGTGAACAACCAAGGAAAAAAACGCTTTCATACGCTCGATAAATGGTGCTTTTGGCGTATTTTCTGGCTTAACGTCATTCTCAGTGCTTAGGCCTTTGTATCTATTGTACTCTTCGGGCGAGTATTCTTTGGTGCGAAAAACGGTCCAGATGACCGTACCAAGCAATACCGTAGCCCCAATATAGAAAGCCCAAATAACAGACGGAGCGACTTCTCCCATTTGCGCAGTATTTTCAAGACCTACCACGTTAGTTAACACGAAGGGCAAAATTGAACCTATTACTGCACCAATATTGATTAGCAACGATTGTATGGAATAACCAATGTTACGTTGCGACGGCGGCACCATATCCGACACTAAAGAGCGGAAAGGCTGGAAGCACACGTTAAATGAAGCATCCATTAGCGCGACCATCAGCGCCCCCATTAGCATTGGTGCAAGAAAGGCAACAAATAAAGGTGCGTTGGGTAATAAGATCATACCTAGCACGGCAGCTACCGCACCCGCAAGAATAAAGGGTCTTCTTCGTCCTAAACGATTCCATGTTCTGTCAGACGCCGAGCCAACAATAGGTTGCACAATCAACCCCATAATCGGTGCCACTAGCCAAAAAAGAGACAAAGAATGAAGGTCTGCCCCTAGGTCGGAAAGAATTCGGCTCACATTGGCATTCTGTAGGGCAAAGCCAAACTGAACGCCTAAGAAGCCAAAGCTAACATTCCAAATTTGCCAGAATGATAAACGAGGTTGTTGTACTTGCATAAGACCACTCTACTTTATTGTTGTTCTATTATTTAACGATGAAAACATTCGCCGACATTGGCGCTAACGTTACGGTTTCACTGGAGGCGAATTCCTTATCGTCTTTAAGACGAGTCATATTCTTTTTACCGTTAGTAACCATGTTATATTTATTCATATCTACCGTTGATGCTTTTTCATTTTTGTTCAAGATTACCAATATCACGGGTGACTTACTGTTCACTTTCTTTTCATCGGTATCGTTAGTATCTTTATCGCCCTGTATACTTGGGGGATTTTTAGCATTGGCCTGCCTTGCGTAGGCATACACGCCATCAACAGGTGCATAGTGCTTAAAGCTGCCCTCAAAAACCGCGGGGTAGTTTTGTCTTAGAGAGAGCAATTGTTTAATTCGTGACTGTGCCCAACGCTCATCATCCGATAGCCCTTTGCCAGTAAATGCGTTCTTAGTATCGCTTTTCCACCCGCCAAGGAAATCACTTCGAATAATACCGTGATCTTCCGTGTTAGGGTTGCTCATCAATATTTCGGTGCCGTAGAAAACTTGAGGAATGCCCCGCGCAGTGAGATAAAACGTCATCGCCATATCCCAGCGATTAATGTCTTCATCAACCTGAGAATAGACGCGGCTCATATCGTGATTGTCAGCAAAAATCACTAGGTTATTTGGCTCGCCGTACAGAAAGTCTGTCGCTAACGTTTCATAAACAGACGTTAGCCCCGTGTCCCAGCCTTCTTTTGAAGTAAGCCCGTCAGCCACTGCACTTTGCAATGCAAAGTCCATTACACTAGGCAATGCACTTACATAATCATCATGCCTATGGCTTCCAGCTTGCCAATAAGCGGTAATAGCAGGGTTTACCGACCATTCTTCACCCACTATGTTTAGATTCGGGTATTCTTGCATCAGTCGCGTGGTCCAATCGGACAAAAAGTCTTTATCAGAGTATGAATAGGTATCTACGCGAATGCCGCTTAAATTTGCAAACTCTACCCACCAAATCGCATTTTGAATAAGGTATGTCGCTAGGTGCGGGTTCCTCTGATTCAAGTCTGGCATGCTGGGAACAAACCAGCCATCACTAAATGCTTTGATATCGCTTTGAATTGCATGTGGGTCGTGAAGTGATTCTCGTTTGTGAGTAGTGCCAACAAACACGCCTTGATTGTTAAGCCAATCTTTAGACGGCTTGTCTTGAACCCAAGGGTGACCGCTGCCGATGTGGTTTAGCACCATGTCCATAATAAGCCCAACACCATGCTCAGACGCTTTTTTACTGAGCTTTTGATATTGTGAATTTGAACCGTAACGTGGGTCTATTTTATAATAATCTGTGGTTGAATACCCGTGGTATGAATAGGTATCCATGGCATTTTCAAGCAACGGCATCGACCATATTTGGGTAAATCCCATATCAGCAATATAATCTAGATTGTCGATGACCCCTTGAATATCACCGCCGTGGCGCCCGCCTTTGTTGTCGCGATTTAACTTGTCTTCATATCCATCAACGCTGTCATTGCTTTCATCACCATTGGCAAACCTATCAGGCGCAATAAGGTAAATGGCATCTTTAGGGCCAAAGCCCACCCGCGATTGAGAATGTTGTCGTCGTGCATTAAGTGCATAGTCAATGTCGTGGGATGAACCATCTGGTGCGATGAGCGATATAACAACCCTTCCCGCTTCTGCACTATCTGTATTTAACGTGACGAATAAATAGTTTTCACTGTCTAATCGTTTCGAGCCCACAACGTTGACATCAGTAGCATTGATTGAAGCGGAATAGTTGGCAACACCGTCGCCATGCAACATAAGTTCAACCGTAGGCTTTTCCATACCCACCCACCAATTTGGAGGATAAACGTCTATGTCAGCTATTGCAGCATATGAGAACGTCAGCGATGCAAGTGTCGCAACGCTGTTTACAAAACGGTTGGTGACTAATGAAGCTGCTGAAACCAAAAAGCGAGGCACTAAAGCTGAAGTGAATGAGGGCGCTTTTACTATTAGCCAGATGCGAGAAATGTTAAAACGGAAATGCAACACACCCCCTCCATGTTAATAAGACGTTAAACCACTATGGCATACTACCCCCACCAGCTACTCACGCCAATCCTATGCATACGTATTCACCTTGAGGATGAGTATGAAATAGCGAGCGAAGGCTTGGATAAGCATGTTTTAAGCACATTCTGCTGTGTATTTTTCGGCCAGCGAATTTCATAACGGGGCATGCGTCGAAAAAGTGCCCACTCGATAACTTCTTTCAATTCCATTAAGCATTGGAATAATAATAGAAAACCATATTTGAATTAATCAGGAACCAAATCAAATACCTTACTTTCTAGGCCCGCTAAGCTAATTGTAATTTCAAGCCCATTGTCAGTAGCTGTCATAGTGGCATCTTCATGAGGCAGCAGCGCCTTTACGCTGATGGGCTTCGTGCTATTGAAGCGCCTGGCTAGTGCGTTTATTTCCGTCATATCGCCGGAGGGGATCGTAAGTGTAAACTCCCCTGTGGCTTCTTTTGAAAAATTGGCTATGACTAATATCGCGTTATTTTCAGCATGCCTGATAAAGGCAAACTGTTGCTCAGTATAACCACGAGGGCGCGCACGTTGCAGTTTTTCATAACTGTTACCTTCGCGCACAGCTTGGTTGAGATTAGCTTGATGCAAACTCACAAAATCACCACCGATGGCTTTATTGTTAGATGCAATTTGCATCACATTTTCATAGAAGCGACGTAAGGATATTTCTTCAGCTGTTGACTGGCCACCATCAAATTTCCCCATATTCATCCAGCGTTGATGAGCGGGTACGCCAGCATAATCGAATATAGTGGTACGGGTAGGACTACCAAATCCCATGTCTTCACTGCCATCCTCTCCTACATCTTGACCGAAATACAGTAAGAAAGGGGCGGTGTTTATTAACGCACTTACGGTTAACGCTGGTTTGCCCTGCTTCGCACTGCCCGCAAAATCAGCGCTTGGAATGCGTTGTTCATCATGATTTTCTAGAAAATTGAGCACGTGTGAAGATATGTCTGCAACGTCTTGGGTAGTGCTGACCAATTCACTCACTTTACCTTCACCTCGAACAATTGACTTCAAGGTGTCATAAAAGCCTACTTTATCGTATAGGTAATCCATCTTTCCTAGCTGAATGTAATCTCGGTATTTATCAGGTTGATAAACTTCCGCTAGTAGAAACGCCTCAGGGTTTCTTTGCTTAATGGTACTGTTTAAAAATGACCAGAATTCGACTGGCACCATTTCAGCCATGTCGAACCGAAAACCATCAACGCCTTTATCTAGCCAGTAAATGGCGATGTCTCTGAATTTGTACCACGAATCAGGTAACGATTTATCAGCCCAAAAAACCGCATGTTCTTCTACAGACATATTTCGATAGGCTTCTGGTAGCTTTGGAAAGTCGTAGCTACCGTCGGGTTTTACGCCATAATTAATCTTAACGGTTTCATACCAGTCGTTAATATCGGGCTGTGGTGCTCGACTGCCATTGCCCGTCCATTTAGCCGGAAATTCATCAAATGTTCCGTCAACCAAATGATGATGCTTCTTTCCAGTAACTGCGCTCCCTAAAACAGTATCTGCAACGCCCTCGGGCAATACAAATGGTGTATTGGGTATGTAATAGAAATTATTGTTTCGAGAATATGTTTTTGACGTATCGTCGTTAGCACCAAAGTTATCATGGCGTGACGAAAACGAATGGTAACGGCGCGCTACATGGTTAGGCACTATATCGATAACCACTTTCATATCGTGCTGATGAGTACGCTGGATAAGCGCTTCGAATTCTTGTAATCGGTTAGCGGGGTTATCTGCTAAATCAGGATTAACGTTATAATAATCTTTAACCGCATAAGGCGAGCCAGCACGCCCTTTAATCACATCGGGATCATCGTCAGTAATTCCAATTTTGAGGTAGCTGGTAGCTAAGGCATGATGCGGAACACCGGTATACCAAATATGAGTGGTACCTAACGCTTTTATACTTTGAAGGGCCTGTGGCGTGAAGTCACTAAATTTCCCCACACCATTTTCTTTCAGTGTCCCCCACGGTTTATTGGTGGTATTCGTATTCCCGAACAATCGAGTAAATACTTGATATACCACAGGCTTGCCAGAATTGGTGGTAAATTCTGTGTTTGGGTTATTCGCGCTCTCATTTTGCATAAGATCCACTCCTGACTGTGGATAAGCGATACAGGATAAGAGGCCTAGTGATAAAATCACTACCGTCAATTTCTTAACCGCTGAGTTTTTTGTTTCGTTTTTGTAAACGCTTTGGGAAGGAGTTTGTGCCGCTTTGTCTGCTACACTTTTCACCACATGAAGGTGATTTGTCTTTTCGATATTTAACACTACAAGCATACCTTTGCATTGGGTTGCTAATAGCATACTCGTTAAGGGAATGTTAAAACAATTCCATACGTATTCAATACTAAATTAATACGATGTCATTGCCTTGTTCCGTTTCCCTTGTTCTTCAATTTGTCCTTAAATCTGTAAAATCTTAGTCGTCTTTATAGAAATAAACGCGCAATATAATATTAATACTATGCCGCTTTACTCGCAGTAAATTCTTCTTCTGCTTTCATGGTGGCACCAAACATATTTTCAGTTAAGCTACCGGCAAGATCATTCCTGATTCTCAATAAAAAACTACGCAGCGCGGGGGTGATTTCCTGTTCGATTGTTTTAGTACGAATACGATACACAGCTCGCAAGCCGTTATAATCGATTGGATCGCCCAGACGTTCAAAATTAAACCCGAACATTTTTAGTCGACGTGCCAACTTAGGTTCCATTAATACATACCCGAACTCAATGTCCTGCTCAACACATATACTCAAAGCTACAAAGTAGAGCGCTAAAGACAAATATGGAATATTTTCAAGTAGCACTTTTTCCGCTTCGCTTACTTTTTGTTTACCCGAAGGCTTGAATGGTGCTTTTGCTTTGAGTTGGCGAACTCTAAAAGACTTTGGAATAGCTAAACGAGAAATTTCACAGATTGAAGTTCTGCCAAGCTGAGCGGGCACTAAAGCTTTGTCTTCAATAGCGTGAATACACTTTTCTTCTAGCGGTAAGGCTTGGTGGCGAATAGCAGGCATAATGATACGAATCGTTCCTGCACAATCCCCTGTAGGTAAATGTTTGATATAACAGTTAACAGAGTAATCGTCATATCTGTCGACTTCTAATCCCGTAGAGCGCTCTTTTTCGAAGTTCATTTCTTCACAATAAACTTCGTGTCTTGTGCTGAAACATGTCTCTCGGTCTTCATTGTTTTGTGCTACCACAAGTGAGTAACGACTAAAGAAAAAACTCGATAGTTCATCCATCTGTTTTTTCTTTCTTTTGTTTCTCAATTTCTTCAAATTAGAAGAAATATGGCTATGAATTGTTTTTAACTTATTTAGCGAAGTAGCGACACGTTTTTTCAATTTTTGGTCCTCTATAGATTTAGCAGGCCCAGTTTGAAAAGAATGACAAAAGTTCACCTTGTGCTCACACACAATTTCACTCTCGAATACAACGATTCAAACCGATTTATAGTTTTGATTGATTATTATTATCCCGGCTCTCACGTATGAGGCTATTACCTGAGATATACTCTGATTTTGCTAAACGATCGTAAAGTACGACGTTTGCGGTAGCAGCTAGATTCATACACGAGTACGTAGGTATGTAAACAACATGGTCACACCACTCAAGTACGCTTTTATCTAAACTGCCATCTTCTGGTCCGAAAATGTACATTGCATTTTCAGGATGTTTGAATTCTGGTAAAGGTAACGCGCCTTCTACTAGCTCTATGGCTACTACACTTGCATTTTCGGGCACGACCTCTTTTAAGTCATCAACGCCGATAGTTGGGATCTTTTTATGAAAAGCCTTCGTATCAGCATTAAAGTTCTTTGCAATACGGTATCTGTACCCAGTGTAAAACACACTTGATACTCCGTAGCAGCCTGCAGCTCGTAAGATAGAGGCGACATTTACGGGGTTTTTCGGATTCACTAATCCGATACTTACGGTTTGCTTTGATAGCGAAAGGGAACTCACACGACCTCTTTTTATTATTCTGTTATTTTATTATTTTGCTATTTTGCTATTTTGCTTCGCAATAGCCTTTTAATACTGCCACTTAGCTATTGCTATGACTCGCCATTCTAGTTTATTCATTAGTTCGGTATTGCGCATTATTGTTATACTTTAGTTTAATTACGCGACGGTTTTATTACCTTGCGTACTTTGCGCTTCTACTTTCGACTTCGATATCACTCGTCTTGCCATTCGTCTTCCCTGCCCGTAGCCACGCAGTAATTTCTTTTTATCCATTGTTAAACGCTTAACGCAAAACGCTTCATCAGGCGCTATGACAGTAATCGTGCAGTCAGACGGCGGATCTAACAAAAAATTCAATGTTTCATTATAAATATTTGATCTTTTTGTCATCTTATCTAGTAAAGCCGGTTGAGCGCCATACATTTTTTCTAATAGCCACGCTGTCTTAACTGTGGGTTTTGTAAAGCCCTTAGGTTGAGAGAGCACCACAGTAATATCACGAGCCCCCATCTCATAAGCTTTTCTCACCGGTATAGCATCAGCTACACCACCATCAACATAGCGCTTGCCATTTATTACGGGTTGTTCTCTAAACGCAGTTGGAATTGCACAAGATGCTACCATCAACGCATCAACATTTTCTTCCGTTGCTTGTATGTATTCACATTCACCTGACTCAACACTGGTGATCCCTACATACAATGGCATTGCTGCTTCTTCACCAGGCGCTGGTATACCCAGAGACTTCTTAGAATGGTGCCATAACCAATGTACATCAGTCATATGCCCACCCTTTATAAACCGCATTGGGCTAAAAAACTCACATTTAGTGGCGTACTGCGTGATGATAGTCTTGCTAAGACCTGGCATTCTAGCAACATAGGTTGAAAGGTTGGTTGCCCCGGCCGATACCCCTATCGCGAAATCGAAAGGATAGTAATTTTGTTCCATGAACTTATCCAATACGCCGGCTGCAAAAACGCCGCGCATCGCACCACCTTCTACCACTAAAGCTGATTTCATTGTCTCAATCTCCGTTAAAGCAATATATGAATTACTGCTTAATTAAATCCTTCTATTGGAGCTCCCCTAGCCCTTTAGAAAGCTCAGGAAAACAATGTCACTCAATGATACCTATCATCATCCACACCTATTGCTAACATGTCATTGTGCATAATCATGCACTTTTATTATGTTGAAATGGTGTAAGGCGATTATCTACTACATAGGTTGAATAAAGCAAAGTATGTTCCAATAGTGTGAGTTTTTTATTCTGACGGAATTTCGAAAAAAAAATTGCGGAAAAAATTGATTGGTTTAATGGGAAAAACTGTTCAAAGAAATGAAAAAAGCCGTGAAAATCCACGGCCTTAGTTTCTCATTTAACGCTAACGGTTATTTAGGGCTAACAGTAAGCGTAGGAGACTGACCATTGGGGCCAGATACTTTAAATTCGTATAGCCCCGCTTCAGATACTTCAATAACAAGATTATTGTTGCTAAATGCCAACACTTTTGGTTGATCAGGGGTCACAAGGTTAGATACCGCATCATTTGGGTTACCCAGGTTAACGGTATTCCAATCTTCTGATGCCACTTTGAATTCTGCACTTCCTATGCTGAGCTCAATGTCTACCGTATATTCGCCTTCACCCTGATAGGTAAATAGGTCAGTGGTTCCCCACCCATTCATCCCGCCACGAACGTACACTTCAGTGTCACCAAAATAGGCTTCTTTGTAAACACCTATGGTTGAATTGTTTTCGTCATTCACATCAAAAACAAATACATAGCGGTCAGCTTCTTCAATGGTCAGAAGCAGGTTATCGTTTGTTCTTGCTAAGGCCGTTGTTTGGCCAACGTTCACATTTCTATCTGCATCATCAGCACTTAATGCGCCAAAGTTAACCGTATCCCAATCTTCAGAAGCGACTTTGAATTCATAACTACCTGGTTCTATATCCATTGTCACTTTATAGATACGCCCCCCTTGATACTCAAGTTCGTCGTTAGTGCCCCAATCGTTCAGTGCACCTCGAATATACACTGGCGTTCCAACATAGGGCTCCTCGTTTACAATACTGAGTACTGGAGACTCTGCATCCGAGGCATCAATGGTAAACAGATAAGTAGCGCTTATTGCCGGCGTGAATGCTAAGTTATTGTTGGTCCTAGCCAACACTTTAGGCTCAGTTTCCACAAGCGCAGCATCATCACCTTCTGCAGCACCAAAGTTAACCGTTTCCCAATCCTCTGAAGCAAATTTAAAGCCGTAAGTGGTTGAACCTTCTAGGGTAACGGCCACTTCATATACACCATCACCTTTGTAGATGAATGGGTTATCAGTTGTCCAACCATTCATATCACCGCGAAGGTAAGGCGTAGTATCGCCATAAGGCACAACATCCGGCGCACCAGAAGTTGCGTAGGCCGATAACCCATAACCTTGTACCCCTGATTGCGGCTTCACAAATACAGCAATAGTCAGTGCTGGAACGGTGAAAATACCATTCCCGTCTTCTGCTTCGTTAAACGTTGCCCCTCGAACCGCTTCATCACTTGAGTTCATTTGCAGTGCATGTAATGAAAACCCGGTTGCGGTATTAATACTAATGGATTTCGTTTCGTACCCCGTATTTACTAGCACAACAATGGCATCATTTTGCATATCAAGATCGGCGCGGGCTTCTCCGTCAGTGTCAGCGTCAGAAGCAACACCGTCATCAATGCTCATGGCTATCAAACCTTTTTGCTGGTTTGAACCAATATTATGAAAGCCGATACGGTCGATGATGTCGTCAGCGGTGGTTAAACGAAATAACGGACTTTCCGTACGAATGGCCAGCAACTCGTTAAATGCATCTGACGCAAATATGATGTCGGCCATAGATGCATCACGTTCTGGGCTATAAATAAACTCACCCATTTCTTCCCAACGAACTTCATTGTCTTCAGCTAACGGTAAACCCACGTTCCAGTTATTGGTTTCATAGGTAAAATCAACGAAATTGAACCAATCGCCTGCGTCATAGGTGTTTCTGTCCATAGACTTAGATCGCAGTAAATCACCGCCCATCTGTAAGAATGGAATACCTTGCGACACAAGCGGAATACCGATAGCTACGTTTTGTGCACGTACGCGCTCACTCAACGAAATGTCCATTGGTAATGTATAGTTCAGCTGATCCCATAAGGTTTCATTATCATGTTTAGATACATAATTAATAATGTCGGCTGGGTCTAATGCGTAACCACCTAGGTTACTGGTATTGCTAGCTACGCCTGCCGAGGTTTCAAGCACATAGTCTTGCAGTGTGCCTATCATGCTCATTTTCACTTTGTCTTGGTCGCTTAACAGCGCGTCAGACTCAGGTGAAAAGATATTACCTTGGCGAATAGCTTCACGAATTCTATCGTTGTACGTGCCTATTTGCGTACCGGCCATATTCAGCTGGTTCGCTTGTTCGTAACCTCTGTCGATGCGTGTCCAGCCCTCACCGTAGAAGTAATTATCTTCATCTAATGCTTGCACGCTGTTGCGCAATTGCAACATCGTCTCTTTAGAGGCCTGGCTCATGATGTCAAAACGAAAGGCATCGTATTTGTAATGCTCGGTCCACATAAGTAGTGAATCCAGCATTAATTTTTCCATCATTACGTTACGCGGTTCCGTATCATCACAGCAGGTTTCGCGAACAATATCGCCGGTGTCGATTTCATAGCGATGGAAATAGCCAGGTACAACCTTATCCAGTACAGATTTCGCAAAAACGCCAGAAGCATTGGTATGGTTGTATACCACATCTAACGCAACACGAAGCCCCATTTCATGAAGAGCTTGAATCATTGCCCGCATTTCGACAATTCGTTCTACACCTTCTGCATTTGATGCATAGCTACCTTCTGGTGCGTTGAAATGATGTGGATCGTAACCCCAGTTGAAACCATCAATAGCACGCATGTCACTTGTGAGCTGCTGTGCTTTCGCTGCTTCAGCGAGAGGGTCGTAGCTGTTATATACATCAATAAGTAATGTGGCACTGTTCTCTTCTTCACAAACCACGGCTTCCGCGTTAAGGCGACATAAGTCTGCAACCGTGTCGAATAAACCAATAGTCTTAGTCGGGTCTTCATCAATGGTGGCAATATCGTTCGCGGGCAGCACATGGAAGTAGGTTAAGCCTGCCTCAACCAATTTTTGTAGATGTAAAACAGGCGCCGTGTTTTGCTCGGTAAAGGCTAAGTACTTACCACGATTTGCTTCGCTTGTAGACATATCGCGAATACTGAAATCACGAACATGGCCCTCATAAATAATCGCATCTTCAGGGTTTTCTAACGTAGGAATATTCTGAGTATCCCACCCTTCTGGTTTTAAATCGTCATCTGATAAGTTTACAAAGCGAGAGAAGCGGCCATTGGTGCTAAGGCTTACCGAATAAGGGTCAGTAACTTCAAGTACTTCTACCGCCCCCGTTTGCGGATGAAAAACCGTGACTTCATAGCGATAAAGTTGTCTATCTAACGACATATCGCCTTCAAATTGCCAGATACCTGTATTAGTGTCGTGGGTCATCGTATAGCGACTCGTCAGGGTTTTATTGTCATTGTAAGTTAGTAAATCTACATTTTGCGCTGTGGGGGCCCATACCGATACAGCAATACCCGTGTCAGAATACACGGCACCTAAACTTGCTTCGTTTGCATCTTCATCACCTGCGGTGAAGATAGCATCAATAACCTTTGCGTTTTGTAAGCCTGTTGCTGCTATTAGCACCCCGTCACTGTCATACCCACCCACTACCGCTTGAGTGGTTAAGACAGTCTTAGCATCCTCTAGGCTCCAGTCTCCTTCCCAAGCCTGAAGTGCCGCCAAGTTTTCTGCTTCAGCTGTTTGGTTTTCATCTAACGTGGCAGGCATTAACGTTATTGAGGTGCCGTTGATACCATCTTCCAGTGAACTCTCTAAGTCAGCATTCGCCGAATAGTGAAGCTTCACGGTAGATACGGTATCAGCCACATCCCACAATATCGTATTAGCATCTAACCAATGTGCACTAAAACCTTCTATATCTACAGGCTGTGGCCCAAGAGACATAATGGGGTATTCAAACAACGTGGGCTCCCCTGACAACGTAAAGTTCATACGCACGTACGTTTCGTCATCTTGAACTAGCGAAGCTTGAAAGTCTGAACCGCCCAGCTCTTTACCGGCATCGTCAGTGCCTAAGTGAATGATAAAATTGTGGCAGTTATCAAAATTGTCTTTTAAATCTAATATCCAATACGCACCATAATTAGGGTCGATACCCGTATGTTGACGTCCATTGGCCCAGTCAGTATCTGCATCGGCATAAGCGTCGCATTCATCATTGTTCCATGTATGCAAACGCCAGCCCTCGTACGCGGGGTCGTTTGTGGAATTATCAGCATCAACTGCCGCGCGGTTGTAGTATAAAACTGCTTGATTATCGGCAGGGAAAAATACCGGTAGAGGCAAACTCGGATCGGCGCCAACTACACACGCATCATTAGTTTCATTAGGCACCGTGGGTGCATCACATTGAATAGGCGGTGGTGCTACGCACGCTGTGCCGTCTGCATTAGGTACGTTTGGTACATTACAAGTCAGTAAATTGTTCGAGCCAGACTCAACACCTGAGCCCCCACAACCTACTATAAAGAGCGCCGTTAGGATAAGCGCCGCAATGCGCCAGGCCTTCAGCATTGGCGTTGACATTGGCGCTGATAAGGGTTTTGTTAACATGGATAACTCCAAATTTTTCTTTTTCATAAACGCAGTATTGGCAGCGATAGCCTTTGGTTTCAGTTTCTGGCAGATAGGTAAAATGCTCATAATTGATATGTCATCCCCAAGTAATACTGCGTTCCGAAAAACTGAATGGTGCCGGTTTGTTCAGAAGAGGTGAAATAGCTTTTGGTAGGTTCGTCAGTAACGTTGTTAACTTGAAACAATACGCTCCAATTGTCGTTAATTTCATAGGACGCTTGGTAATCGACAACCAGTTCAGAATCAAAATTTACGGTTTGATCGTTTACAGCTACTTGCTCAGACACAAAGAAATCGCGATAACGCCCAGATAAGCGGGTTTCAAACCCATCGTATTCCCAAAATAGCGTTACCGTGGCCACATTTTCAGATAAGCCAGGCAAGCTATCCGAATACACCGAACTACTCAGCGTACGTTGAATTTCACTTTCCGTGTATGAGTAACTCGCGGTTACCCCTAAACCAGACCAGAAACTTGGCAACATGCTATAAATTTCAGTGTAGGCAATTTCAACACCCCGAATATAGCCACCTTCAGCGTTATTCACCGCCGTGCTATAGCTGCCATTTTCTGTAGGCACGGTAACAAAAATAGGGTTGCCATCAGCATCCCGTGACAACTCAGCCTCTTGCCCTACAAATTCAGGTTCAAGATACACAGGAACCTGAACCGACGCTGGAACCACAATGCCGTTGCCACTAAAGTCATAAGGTTCTATGTTAATTTCTTCAATAAAAGATTCTATGTCTTTGTAAAATGCCGCCAGTATTAACGCCCCTTCGGTATCCTCAAAATAGTATTCCCATGAAATATCGTATTGAGTGGCATAAAAAGGTTCTAGGTAAGGGCTATTTGTTGCGTTACCGTTTACCTTGGCGGTAGGTTGCGACAAGGTCACTTCCCCGGAGTCTCTATCCTGTACAGCGGTTACCGTTTCAACGGTGGTAGAAGCATTTGCCGCAAATCTATTAATAGGCGCACGGCCCATCACTTTTGCTGCGGCTACTCTTAGTTGCGTATTATCTGTCAGCGCAAAATTTAGGTTGATAGACGGCAACACATCATCGTATTCATGAGTAAGCGTTGTGAAGCGATAAAAGTTGTTAATAAGGCCGGCATCGTCGGTAATGTTTTGCGCGCCAGCGGTGGGATCGCTGACTTCAACTGTGACACCGGTTTCTGGATCGGTAATTAACGATGTGGCACGCTGGTAAGTGGTAGAGCTTTGTTTTGTTTTTACGTAACGAACACCCACATTTCCGGTTACAGGCATACCCGCAATCTCAGTATTGAGTCCTGCCATCAAATAAGCAGAGTTTACGGTTTCAAATACCTGCCCACTTTCCTGCATAGTCCAAGAGGTAGATGGCCCTGTACCTGGGCCATTAATCACGCCAGCGGCCCCTGCTCCCCAGGTTTGTACTGGTTGAGGATAGCCACTTGGAAACCATGCATTAAGCGCACTGTTTAAATCTACCGACAAATAGCTTGGGAAATAGCTAAAATCGCCAGCCCAATCAACTTGCTCTACCATATCATCCGTTAAACGCAGCGGTGGCTCACTTGCAGAAAACGCACTGTCGTTTCCGTATTCAAATACCGAACGATCGTTACTGTACTCTCTATCGGAATAGCGATAGCCAAACTCCAATCCAGTCACGATGGGCATATCGACAAAATATTGAAAATCTACCTTATAAGCATCAAGCTCGTCTTTGTTAACAAATGGATAAATGCCGTATTTACTGACCATCACCCTATCGATATCGGAAAATGCATCTGCTTGATTAAAGGCTAAATCAGGAAGGTTGTTGCCATTCAACAAATACGAGATTTGAACGTTCTCATCAAACACTGGGCTGACAGCGTTAGCATCTTCACTGACTAAAGACCACAACAAGCCATTACGGAAATCACTTTTCGCGGTGGAACGAGACACATCAAATTGCACCGATAAGTCAGCACTAATTTCCCAATCTGCGTTAATACCAACGTTTTCAACGCTATCGAAATCTTGGTTGTCGTCGTTAACTAACTCAACTCGAGTAAAGCTACTGTCTGTTCGTGAGAAAGTGCCACCAATCACACTATTGTTTACAATAACAGGGTTCGTGATGCCTGCCGTTATCCCCCCTAGCTTGACTCGATACCCACGGGCAAATTCTTCTGAATCGAACTTAGAGATAAACGCATCGGCTTTTAAGGTGAAATTTTCTAATGGTGCCCACTCTATGGCTGCAACGTAACCGTCGCGAGTTTGCTCGCCACCTTTATGTTGAATCTCAAAGCCTTCAGAAATAAGCTCACATTCTGGGCAGTCGGTGCCAGCTCTGTCGTTATCACCTTCAATACCATCTACATCAACAGCCCCGTTATACGCTAAACCCACAAACTGAGTAGAAACACTGGGTTGGAATAAGCGTGCATAACCTAGGGATAAACCGACGGTGTCGTCCATAAACTTTCCTTGATAGGAAAAGCTCAATCGATGACCAAATTCACTCGCATCCGATATCTCACTGGCTCGGTCGTTATACATGCCACGCATATTGGCACTGAACTTATGCTGCTCCTCCATGACTAACGGGCTTGCTGTCTTGAGTTCTACCGTTCCAGCGATCCCCCCTTCAATGAGTGATGCTTTAGGCGATTTATATACACTCGCTTCGGTGATTAACTCTGAGGGGTACTGGTCGAACTCAATGGCTCTGCTTCCACTGGTAGACACTTGCTCACGTCCATTTAATGTAGAGAACACAAAGTCACCCGCTAAACCACGAATGTTAATCTCGGCCGCTTGGCCCCCTGTACGAACTGCAGATATACCTGGCAATCGGGTAAGCGCATCTGCCATAGATACATCAGGCAAACCGCCCAAATCATCAGCAGAAATTTGTTCTGACACCGTGTCAGAAAAACGCTTTTGGTTGAGTGATTGTATGAGGCTAGTACTAAACCCCCTCACCTCTATGCGTTCGAGCGTTTCCTCGGATATATCGTCGACCGGTATATCTTCACCTGATAATTGGCTACTCGATTGATTGTTACTATTTATGGCAGATTCACTGACTTCATCAATGGTGTCTTCTTGCGTTTGTTGAGCGTATGTTGGCAAAGTAAATGCCAACCCGCTGCTGACCAACGCCACCATGATGGGCTTAAGTTTGAATGTTCTCATTGGTGCCCCGTTCCTTGTTTTTTTATCAACGGTTCGGGAATACCACACCCAAACACGTCACTTATGGTTCTGCCACAAATAGTATCGGGTTGTATAAAAAGAGAGCAACACTATGCATACGTATTCATTTACATTAAATTTACAATGCATTAAATATTAGCAAGGGCTAACTTAAACGGGATAAGTAAGATATTGAAATTAAATAGAGAAAAGCCCCCTCAAGGGTAACTTAAGGGAGGACTTGAGTACTTGACGGCTTAAGAATGTTAAGTGACGAGGCGCGATTTATCGTGATTTACAGCAAGACGCAGTAACTTGCATCACAGCACACAGGCCAATTAGATTAAAAGCTTACAGACGTTTTATTTGCACTATCGATCATTGATTGAATGTATGCGTCATGAGTGGGTAGCGATGCTATTGGTTCACGCTTAATGTTATACAACGACGATAGCATGGCTTGCGTTTTCTCATCTGAAAGGCTATTTGCTAACCCATGATAATCTTCTGGTACTAGCCCTTGTCCATACATAACTTGCAGCCAAGAGCTTTCTAAGAACAGGTCATTTTGCTCACGCACCAAATTGCCATTTTGTTTGAACAGCGCCATTTTGTGAGTCAACGAATCTGGCAAGGTTAAATGGCGCATATCTCGCCAAAAATCACTGTCTTCACGTTCATTTAAACAATAATGTAATACTAGAAAATCTCGTATTTGTTCAAATTCTACTTTTGATTGTGCGTTGTATTCTTCAACCGCACTATCTGAGATACCTTGATGCGGGAAAAGCTTAATTAGCCTCACGATAGCTGATTGAATAAGGTGAATACTGGTAGACTCTAAAGGCTCTAAGAATCCAGAAGATAGCCCTACCGCGACCACATTTTTACACCATTGTTGTCTACGACGGCCAGTAGTAAATTTAATGAGTTTAGGATCGCCCAGTGGTTTGGTGTCAAGGTTAGCCATCAAGGTGTCGTGAGCTTGGCTATCACTAATATAACGTGAACTATAAACGTGACCATTACCATTACGATGTTGTAAAGGAATTCGCCATTGCCAGCCAGCACTGTGCGCGATAGAACGGGTGAAGGGTGCGGTATTTTCATGGCGTTCAGAAGGTACAGCAATGGCGGAGTCACAAGGCAATAAATGAGACCAGTCATCATAGCCTGCCCCCAATGTTTCATTAATTAACAGCCCTCGAAAACCTGTACAGTCAATAAACAAGTCCCCTTCAATGGCATGGCCATTTTCGAGATGTAATGCTTTTACATTCCCACTGTGTTTGTGTCTTGATACGTAGCTGATTTTACCTTCAACACGTTTAACGCCCAGTCCCTCGCTGAGTTTACGTAGGTATTTGGCATACAATGAAGCGTCAAAATGATAAGCAAAAGGGAGCTCTAAAACCGGGTCTTTTGCGTTAATACGTGCAAATTTACCTGCCTCGGCTGCTAAGTAGTTAAGGTCATACTCCCATAAATCGTGTTTCAAACCCTGCTGGCGTGCTTTTAGCCAAAAGTGATGAAAGTGACAAAAGGCCATGCTTTTGCCTGGTGCACCAAACGTATGGTAGTACTGTTGTCCTTGTTGCTTCCAGTTTTCAAAGCGAATTGCCAGCTTAATGGTGGCCTTGGTATCGCGAAGAAAGGTAGCCTCGTCAATCCCCAGCACTTGGTTGACGAGTCTAATGGGCGGAATGGTGGCCTCGCCTACACCTACTGTGCCAATAGCCTCAGATTCGACCAAGGTAATATTCACAGCGTCGCCAATGACTTTTTTGAGCAACGCCGCGGTTAGCCACCCTGCTGTGCCGCCGCCTGCAACAACAACACGTTTTACCGGCGCTTGCTTAGCTTCATGGTGATCTGTTGTCTGTTGATCAGTTGCTTGTTGACTCGCTGGTGTTTTATTTGCTATTGCCATACTCAGCCCTTACTACTTACTTCACCACACTGTAGATGGTTTACTTGTACTTTTACAATAAAAAACCACCTTTTGCTTCCTCGCCTGAATACATCTTCGAGCGCTGAAACAACAAGGTGGCTTGTATCTATTCTACTGTTTGCTTTCGCTTAACCATTAGAAGGTATAGTTAAAGCCTAACAAGTAGTTAGTACCGTATGATTGATATTGCGTAATCTGACGAGAATCCGCCTGAGACGCTTGAATATCATCTTCATCAGTTAGGTTTTGAGCTTGGAAAGTAACACGTAGGCCTTCCAAAGACTCAATACCAGACTCACTAAAGTCGTAACCGATTTGGGCATCAACCAAGGTACCGCCTTGCTTAGTAGCATCTACCAATGCCAAGCTAGTACCACGTTCTTCCGTTAAGTAATCATCACGCTTAGTTGCCGCAACACGGAACTCGAAACCATCGCTTTCGTAAAAGAACGTCATACTGTATGACTCTTCAGACAAGCCTGGAATTCGGGTTTCAGTTTGCGTTGGTGCTGCGTCTACTTCACCTTCCATGAAGGTGGCACTTGCGAACAAGCCAAAGCCTTCAAGTGAGTCATGAAGCAATTCACCTGGTAATGAACCTTGCAGTTCATAACCGCGCACATAACCTTCAAAACCATCTAGTACACTGCCGACTGAACCTAAGAAAGTAGCAGGCGTCTGCCCTTCTGAACCTTGGTGTAAATCAGGAATGTACACATCAGAGAAATCCGTTAGTACGCTCGTATCGCGATGCCAGTTTTTAATATCTTTATAGAAGAATGATGCCGCTACATAACCCGTATCCGAGAAGTAATTCTCATAAGCGATATCTAACTGGTTAGCTTCAAGAGGCTTAAGTTCAGGGTTACCTGAGCTACCGCTCCAAGGACCATTTTCAGGATCGGTACTGGTAATTTGGTTATCATTAAATGCGAAAGACGCCTGCGTATTTGGACGCATATCGTCCATACGTGGTCTTGAAATGACTTTACCCAATGCGAAACGTACAAACTGACCTTCGGCAACTTCTGCTGAAAGGTTAAGTGTTGGAAGTACATCTGTGTAATCAGCGCCGCCAGAAACAGGTACCGCTACTGTCATGCCATCAGCATCGGACGTGGTTGAGAAACCCGTAGATTGCTGGTCAGCATTAACCACTTGTACACCCACGTTACCGCGAATATAGATATCACCTACTTCCATTTCTAAATCAAATTTAGTGTAGAAAGTCAGCAACTCTTCATCAACTGTATAGCTATCACCTAAGCGATCGTTTTGTACCAGCTTGGCATCAGTCGCTGTGTAATAACCACTTTGGAACAGACCAAGTGAATCATACGCTAGAATGCCGTCTATACCGATGAAATCTAGAGGTACTACGCCTAGTACATCTGGAATAGCCGCATCACCAGGATAGCTAGGGGCAGTTAAATATGCACCGTTGTTTTCTTTGGTTTTGCTACGATCTGAGTAGATAACGCCCGCAGACATGCCAGTCACTACGCCCCATTCAACGTACCCTTTTGCATCAAAGCGGTAAGTATCTAGGTCTTCTTCATAGTTTGGTTGGTTAACAAAACCATCTTGTGCGTCTGCGCCAATAATAGGTGCGCCCCATGCTTGTGGACCTGCAAGACGAATTAAGCTTTCATCAGTAAGGTCAACAGGTGCAATGCTTGGGTGATCAGAATATACCGCGCCGGTAGTCGTCATTTCCCAGCTACGAGCAGTAATAGGACGTCCATCAATTCCTGCACGGCCTACGCCTGAATAACTTTCTACATCGATAATGTCTTTTTCAACTTTACCGGTAGAGTAGTCGAACTCTAAGGTCCAGTTATCATTTAAGATGTATTCTGCGTTCACGCCTACCGTCGTTAAATCAGCTTCTTGAGTACGAGCATCATTACGAATAACTGAATAGAAGCCATCGTAGTAACCTGATGTTACTAAACCGTTTTCAACACCAGTAATGGTATATTCGCCAGTTCCCCATTCAGCACCACCTTCTTCAAGACCCCGACGAACGTCATCTTCTACGAAGTCGATATAAAGCGCATCTACTTGAACATTTAGTTTATCAGTAGGCGCCCATTCAACTACAGCGGCGATAGAATCACGCTCTAACATTGCTGAACGTGCAAAAGAGTCGTGACCACCTAAAATAGTAGTTCCTTCTGCCACATCTACACCGGCTGCTGCATTATCAGCATTCGCGCCTGCATAGCCCCAACCACGGAAATGTTGTTCTTGACGTGGTGACTCCATGCTAGCAACAGTCAGTGCAAGACCGATAGTATCGTCAGCAAATTGGTCAACGTAGTTTACTGAAATACGATGTCCGTTGTTGTCAAAATCTGGGTTAGGAGAATCTTCAGCATTCTTTTCATACGAGCCATTAATAGCGAATGTACTTTTTGCTGCAAGCGGACTAATGGTTTGAAGGTCAATTGAACCACCAATATTTTGGGTGGTCATGCCAGCTTCTGCTGTTTTATAAACAACGATACTAGAAATGATCTCAGTTGGGTAAAGGTCGAATTCAACGCCGCGGTTGTCGCCCATACCTAATAATTCACGGCCGTTAAGTGATGTACCTACGTAGTTTTCGTTGAAACCACGTACTGAAATACCACTTGTACGTCCGTTTCTACGCTCACCAGCTAAGCCAGGCAAACGTGAAATAGATTCTGCAATACTTGTGTCTGGTAATTTACCGATGTCTTCTGCGGATAACGCTTCAACAATGGAGGTGCTATCCATTTTAATCGCTTGAGCGCGTTGCAAGCTGCCACGTATACCGCTAACTTGAATAACTTCAACATTAGCTTCATCAGCTGCTTCTGAATTTGTTTCTTGTGCAAATGTAGGCGAACAACCAAAAGCTACGCCACCAGTGATCAGCGCAACCTTGATGAGATTTGGTTTAAATTGTTTCATAAAACAGGTGTCCCATTCAGTTATATTTGTTGTCTTTTTGTTATTTTTATGACAATCGAATGACAATGTATCCAGTCGCTGACAATCCTATAGAGCACACGGGCTTTGCACAATTGCTTGCATACGTATTCATAGAAAATATTCAACACCCCATTAACATTAACCGTTATGAAATTATTGAAATTTAACAACAAAATTACGTAAATTCGCCACCAAACTTGTTTTATGTTGTAATTTTGTTACGTCATAAAGGTATTTTTTGAAGGGTTATGCGAGGGCGCAAACAGTGAGGACGAAAGTTTAAAAAGCAGAATTTTTCTGCTTAGACTTTTTTATAAAACACCAATAGAAAGACACAAAAAAGCCCGCTAATTAGCGGGCTTCACTTAAACACTTACGTGCACTTTGCCAACTACCAACCCGTAGTTTCGCGAAGTGCCTTGCCGATTTCAGCAAGAGAGCGAACTGTTTTAACGCCCGCGTCTTCTAGTGCTTTAAATTTCTCATCAGCTGTACCTTTACCGCCAGCAATGATTGCACCAGCGTGACCCATACGCTTACCTTCAGGTGCAGTAACACCCGCAATGTAAGAAACAACAGGCTTAGTGACGTTAGCTTTGATGAATTCAGCAGCTTCTTCTTCTGCTGTACCACCAATTTCACCAATCATAACGATAGCTTCTGTTTGAGGATCGTCTTGGAACAACTGTAGGATGTCGATGAAGTTAGAACCAGGAATTGGGTCTCCACCGATACCAACACAGCTAGACTGGCCGAAACCTTCGTCAGTAGTTTGCTTAACGGCTTCGTACGTAAGTGTACCAGAGCGAGAAACAATACCTACTTTACCAGGCTTATGGATGTGACCAGGCATGATACCAATCTTACACTCTCCAGGAGTAATAACACCTGGGCAGTTAGGACCAATCATGCGAACGCCTTTAGCATTTACGTATTCTTTAACGTAAAGCATATCTAGCGTAGGAATACCTTCAGTAATACAAACGATAAGCTCGATACCAGCATCAGCAGCTTCAACGATTGAATCTTTACAGAATGCAGCAGGTACATAGATAACAGTCGCAGTTGCGCCTGTTGCTTCTACCGCTTCACGTACTGTATTGAATACTGGAAGACCTAGGTGCTCAGTGCCGCCTTTGCCTGGTGTAACACCACCAACCATTTGCGTACCGTAAGCAATAGCTTGCTCAGAGTGGAAAGTACCTTGACCACCAGTGAAACCTTGACAGATTACTTTGGTATCTTTGTTAATTAATACAGACATTATTTGCCCTCCGCAGCAGCAACAACTTTCTCTGCTGCATCAGTTAGCGACTCAGCAGCAATGATATCAAGACCTGAGTTCGCTAGAACTTCACGGCCAAGCTCTGCGTTTGTACCTTCAAGACGTACAACAACAGGAACACTAACGCCAACTTCTTTAACGGCGCCAATGATACCTTCAGCAATCATGTCACAACGAACGATACCGCCGAAGATGTTAACTAAAACAGCTTTAACGTTGTCGTCAGATAAGATGATTTTGAATGCTTCTGCAACACGTTCTTTAGTCGCGCCGCCACCAACATCAAGGAAGTTAGCTGGCTTGCCACCGTGTAGGTTTACGATGTCCATTGTACCCATTGCTAGGCCGGCACCGTTAACCATACAACCTACGTTACCGTCTAGCGCAACATAGTTAAGTTCGAACTCAGCAGCATGCGCTTCACGTGCATCTTCTTGAGTAGGATCTTGCATAGCTTTAACTTTAGGCTGGCGATATAACGCGTTGCCGTCGATTGCTAGCTTAGCGTCAAGACAGTGAAGGTCACCATCTTCTTTAATGACAAGCGGGTTAATTTCAATCAATGCAACATCAAGATCTTCAAACATCTTAGCTAGGCCAAGGAAAATCTTAGTGAATTGTTTGATTTGAACGCCAGAAAGACCAAGTTTAAACGCCATTTCGCGTGCTTGGTAAGGCTGAGCACCAACAATTGGGTCGATTTCAGCTTTAAGAATTTTCTCTGGTGTTTCTTCAGCAACAGTTTCAATCTCAACGCCACCTTCAGTAGAAGCCATAAACACAACACGACGGGTTGTGCGGTCAACTACTGCACCAAGGTACAATTCGTTAGCGATATCTGTGCAAGTTTCAACAAGGATTTTGCTCACAGGCTGACCATTTTCGTCAGTCTGGAAAGTCACCAAATTTTTGCCAAGCCAGTTTTCTGCGAAAGCTTTAATTGCGTCAGTATCTTTTACTAACTTAACGCCACCTGCTTTACCGCGACCACCTGCGTGGACCTGACATTTTACTACCCACTCACTACCGCCAATGCGGTTAGCGGCCTCTACAGCACTTTCAGGAGTGTCTGCTGCGTATCCTTCAGAAACAGGTAGACCGTATTCTTTGAATAGCTGCTTACCTTGGTATTCATGCAAATTCATGGTGTTTCTATCCGATTTTTAGTAAGACAAAAGCCGCTTTCGCGACTTGATTAATTAGACTGATATTATAGGGCGAATATCAGCGTTGTGGCAGTAACGCGACTTATATAAATAAGCAGCGCTGCTGCACACAATAACAAGAGAGGAAAGCCTTACACGTCTAATAGAAGGCGTGTTGGATCTTCAAGCATCTCTTTAATTGTTACCAAGAAGCCTACTGACTCTTTACCATCAACAATACGATGGTCATAAGACAGGGCTAGGTACATCATTGGCAGAATTTCCACCTTACCGTTAACAGCCATTGGACGATCTTGGATTTTATGCATACCCAAAATAGCGCTCTGTGGCGGGTTAATGATAGGCGTAGACATCAATGAACCAAACACACCACCGTTAGTGATAGTAAAGTTACCGCCTTGAAGGTCTGCCATCGACAATTTGCCATCACGGCCTTTAATTGCCAATTCTTTAATTCCTTTCTCAACACCAGCCATACCTAGTGTATCCGTATCTTTTAAGATAGGCGTAACTAGACCGCGAGGTGTTGATACCGCGATAGAGATATCGAAGTAGTTGTGATAAACAATGTCATCACCGTCAATCGATGCATTAACATCTGGGAAACGTTTAAGTGCTTCAGTTACCGCTTTCACGTAGAAAGACATGAAACCTAAACGAATACCGTGACGTTTCTCAAAGCTCTCTTGATACTGCTTACGAAGTTCCATAATTGGCTTCATGTTAACTTCGTTAAACGTAGTTAGCATAGCAGTAGAGTTTTTAGCTTCAAGTAAACGAGTTGCAATCGTTTTACGAAGACGTGTCATAGGAACACGTTTTTCTGTGCGATTACCAGTAGGTAAATCAGCTGCAGCAGATGGCGCTGAAGCCGCTGGTGCACTGCCACCTTTAAGGTGTTTTTCTACGTCTTCTTTAGTGATACGGCCATTTTTACCCGTACCTTTAACTTTTGCTGCGTCTACGCCTTTTTCTGCCAATAAACGGCGTACTGAAGGACTAAGTGCATCACTGCTGTCATCTGAATCATCAGATGCAGCTTCAGACGACTCAGATGCTGCTGCACCTGACGTTGCGCCTTCAACAAATTTAGCAATCACTTCTTCAGCTGTCACTGTTGCGCCTTCTTCGGCAACAATTTCTGATAGTGAGCCATCAGCAGGCGCTACCACTTCTAGAACAACTTTATCAGTTTCAATATCAACCAAGTTTTGGTCACGGCTTACCACTTCGCCTACTGCAACATGCCATGTGGCGATGGTTGCATCAGCTACCGACTCTGGTAATACAGGTACTTTAACTTCTGACGTTTTACCGCTAGCTGCAGGTGCTGCTTCCTTTTTAGATTCAGCTTTAGCTTCAGATTTAGCTGGCGCAGCGCCACCCTCTTCTAATTTAGCAATAACTTGCTCGCCTAGTACCGTTGCACCCTCTTCATTAAGAAGCTCACCGATAGTTCCGTCGGCTGGTGCTACAACTTCCAGCACAACTTTATCAGTTTCAATGTCAACCAGGTTCTGGTCACGCTTTACCGCGTCGCCGGCCTTTACGTGCCAAGTTGCAATGGTGGCATCGGCAACTGACTCTGGTAGGACCGGAACTTTTATCTCAATTGTCATCATTGTTCCTTATTTAATAGTGAGTGCGTCTTCAACCAGCGCTTTTTGTTGCTGATTGTGAACGGAAACATAACCTACAGCAGGTGAAGAAGATGCTTCACGACCTGCATATGTTAATTTGGCGCCATCTGGAATTGCTTGCCAGAAATGGTGTTGACTGCAATACCAAGCTCCTTGGTTTTGCGGTTCTTCCTGACACCAAACCCAATCTGTAACGTGGCTGTATTGTGCCACAACTTTAGCGCATTCTTCTTGTGGGAATGGATAAAGTTGTTCCAATCTTACGATTGCAACGTCTGTTTGTTCATTTTTACGGCGCTGGTCAAGCAAATCGTAGTAAACCTTGCCTGAACACATCACCACACGCTTAACGTCTTTCGGATTAATATCGTCAATTTCGCTGATCACGTTGTGGAATTTGCCTTCTGCTAACTCTTCAAGAGAAGAGGTTGCAAGCGGGTGACGCAACAAGGATTTAGGCGACATAACGATAAGCGGTTTACGCATAGGGCGAACCACTTGACGGCGAAGCATGTTAAACACTTGCGCTGGTGTTGAAGGTACACATACTTGCCAGTTGTGATCAGCACACATTTGCAAGAATCGCTCAAGACGAGCAGAGCTATGCTCAGGACCTTGACCTTCGTAGCCGTGTGGAAGCAGCATGGTTAGACCACATAAACGGCCCCACTTCGCTTCACCTGAACTCAAGAATTGGTCAAATACAACCTGTGCACCGTTCGCGAAGTCACCAAACTGGGCTTCCCAAATAGTTAAACACTCAGGTTCTGCCGTTGCGTAACCATATTCAAACGCCATAACCGCTTCTTCTGAAAGCACAGAGTCGTATATTTCGATCTCGCCTTGACCTTCACGAATATTTTGCAGTGGCATGTATGTCGAGCCATCAGCTTGATTATGCAATACCGCGTGACGGTGGAAGAAAGTACCACGGCCAGAATCCTGACCTGTCATACGAATGTCTTCACCAGCATCAACCAATGATGCGTAGGCTAGATTTTCTGCCATTCCCCAATCAAGTTTCTTTTCACCGCTTACCATGGCCTTGCGGTCTTGATATAACTTGTTTACACGAGATTGAAGTTTATGACCATCAGGAAAACTGGTTAACGCTTCGCCAAGTGCTTGAAGTTTTTCAACACTGATAGCACCATCATATGGCGTATCCCAATCGTGACCTAAGTACGGAGACCAGTCTACACTGTGCTCTGTCATCGGACGCCATTCTTCAACTACACATGCACCATGATCTAATGCTGCGCGGTATTCTTCTAAATAGCGGTCGGCATCACGCTGCTCAATAACCCCTTCAGCAATAAGCTGGTCGGCATAAATAGCGCGAGGTACAGGATGCTTCTTCACTTTTTGGTACATAAGCGGCTGAGTTGCATTTGGCTCATCAGCTTCGTTATGTCCATGACGGCGATAACACACTAAATCGATAACAACGTCACGCTTGAATTTATTACGGTATTCAAGGGCGAGCTGAGTCACAAAAGCAACCGCTTCTGGGTCGTCAGAGTTAACGTGGAAGATAGGTGCCTGAACCATTTTCGCAATATCAGTACAGTATTGCGTAGAACGAGTATCTTCAGTTTTTGACGTTGTGAAACCAACTTGGTTGTTCACCACAATACGTACTGTTCCGCCCACGGCGAAACCGCGAGTTTGTGACATATTGAAGGTTTCTTGAACTACGCCCTGCCCAGCAATCGCTGAGTCACCGTGAATGGTAATAGGAAGTACGGTGTTAGTATCGTCGTTACGACGTTCAAGACGAGCACGAACTGAGCCCATCACTACTGGGTTCACAATTTCAAGGTGAGACGGGTTAAACGCAAGTGCTAAGTGAACATTGCCACCTGGCGTAGCAAAATCTGATGAGAAACCGGCGTGGTATTTAACATCACCTGCACCTAGTGAGTCATCATGCTTACCAGCGAATTCATCGAATAACACTGATGGGTTTTTACCCAATACGTTAACAAGTACGTTCAATCGACCGCGGTGAGCCATACCAATAACCACTTCTTTAGTGCCGGCAGCACCTGCGTTAGTGATTAAGTTTTTAAGCATTGGAACTAGTGCATCGCCACCTTCCAGTGAGAAGCGCTTGGCACCTGGGAATTTAGACCCAAGATACTTTTCCATGCCGTCAGCAGCGGTTAAGCCCTTAAGAAGAGTAAGTTTCTCTTCTTTAGAAAACTCTGGCTTTGCTTGTACTGACTCAATTTTTTGCTGTAACCAGCGTTTTTGGTCTGTATCGGTAATGTGCATGTACTCAGCACCGATAGAGCCACAATATGTTCTATTAAGTGATTTAAACAATTCACCTAATGACATCGAATCTTTACCAATGGCAAAAGATCCTACGTTGAACACACTGTCAAAATCTTTATCAGAAAGGTTATGGTGAGATAGTTCTAAATCACGAACACGCTCTTGTTTCCATAATCCTAGCGGATCGAGGTTGGCATGCTGGTGACCACGGAAACGAAAGGCGTTAATAAGCTGTAACACTTTAACTTGCCTGTCATCCGATACCGGAGTGCCTTCAACTGGTGCGCTCGACATTCGTGCTGTCGGGCCTAGAGCAGCTAGCTTCCTAAACTGATCTTTAACACTAGTATGGTTGGTTTCAAGTTCAACGCCTTCGACCTTGGGGAGGCTATCAAAGATTTGACGCCAAGTATCGGAAACGCTCTGCGGGTCTTCCATATACGATTCGTACAATTCTTCGACATAGGCAGCGTTGGCACCTGCCATATGCGAGGAATCCCACCACGCTTTCATCACGCTTTCTTGCATTTAATTTGCCTTGCTACGTTTTGTAAATTCTATTAACCATCGGTTTGTATTATAAGGTTATTCGTGACATAACCAAGCGTTATACCGATGAATACAAAAAAAAATAGCCATCACATCCGGATGGCTATTTAGAGCATTGCTTTCTGTCACTCAGGAGTAACCAGAATATAGTACTAAACAGCCCGTTGTAAAAGCATAGACTTAATGTGTCCAATTGCCTTTGTCGGGTTTAATCCTTTCGGACATACACTTACACAGTTCATAATACCGTGACAGCGGAATACGCTAAATGCATCATCTAGATCGTTCAAACGTTCATCAGTTGCAGTATCACGGCTATCGATAAGGAAACGATAAGCGTGAAGCAAACCAGCAGGCCCGATAAATTTATCCGGGTTCCACCAGAACGATGGGCACGACGTAGAACAACATGCACATAGAATACATTCATACAGTCCATCAAGCTTAGCACGTTCTTCAGGAGACTGAAGGTGTTCTCTTGCAGGAGGCTGTTTGTCATCGTTGATTAAGAATGGCTTAATCTTTTCATATTGGGTGTAAAACTGTGTCATATCAACCACAAGGTCGCGTACTACGGGCAAACCTGGAAGTGGACGAACAACAACTTTACTTTTACCCAATGCAGACAATGGCGTAATACAGGCAAGACCATTCTTACCATTCATATTCACACCGTCTGAACCACACACACCTTCACGGCACGAGCGGCGGAATGATAACGTTGGATCTTGCTCTTTAAGAGCAATTAGTGCATCCAACACCATCATGTCACGACCTTCCTCTACTTCTAGAGTGTAGTCTTGCATGCGTGGCTTGTTATCAACATCAGGGTTGTAACGATATATCGAAAATTGTAATTGCATGATCGTTGCCTCTCTTAATATGAACGCACTTTAGGCGGGAAAGCTTCCCGAAGCTTAGGCGCCATATTGACATCACGTTTAAGCATTTTTTCAGTATTCGGATCGTAAACGCTGTGGCATAACCAGTTCTCATCGTCACGGTCCGGGAAATCGAAGCGGCTGTGTGCGCCACGGCTTTCCGTTCTGAAGTTCGCTGCTACTGCTGTGCTGTACGCGGTTTCCATAAGGTTATCAAGCTCAAGACATTCAATACGCTGAGTATTGAAATCGGCACTCTTATCATCAAGGCGAGCATTCTGAAGACGTTCACGAATTTCACCAAGTTGCTTAAGGCCGTCTGCCATGGCTTCACCTTCACGGAATACTGAGAAGTTAAGCTGCATGCATTCTTGCATATCTTTTTTGATTTGAACCGGATCTTCGCCCTTACCTTTCTCTGAGTTTTCCCAGCGATTGAAGCGAGACATTGCCACTTCAAGGTCAGACTCTGATGCTTCGCGGAATGGCGATACGTCAGAAAGGGTTTTACCTAAGTGTAGACCAGTCGCACGACCGAATACTACAAGGTCAAGTAGTGAGTTACCGCCAAGGCGGTTAGCACCGTGTACAGATACACATGCAATTTCACCACAAGCGAATAAGCCGTTGACTACTTTATCGTTACCGTCTGCATCAACAGTTAAACATTGACCGTCAACGGTAGTTGGAATACCACCCATCATATAGTGACAAGTTGGTATTACAGGGATTGGTTCTTTCACTGGATCAACGTGAGCAAACGTACGAGATAGCTCAAGGATACCTGGTAAACGCGATTCAAGTACGTCTTTACCAAGGTGATCAAGTTTAAGTTTACAGTGAGGTCCCCAAGGGCCATCAAATCCACGACCTTCGCGAATTTCAGTCATCATTGAACGTGCTACAACGTCACGACCAGCAAGGTCTTTCGCGTTAGGCGCATAACGTTCCATGAAGCGTTCACCGTCTTTATTAAGTAGGTAACCACCTTCACCACGACAACCTTCCGTTACTAGCGTACCAGCACCGGCGATACCCGTAGGGTGGAACTGCCACATTTCCATATCTTGTAATGCAACGCCAGCACGGATTGCCATACCAACACCGTCACCGGTATTAATGTGTGCATTGGTAGTAGAAGCGAAGATACGCCCTGCTCCACCCGTTGCTAATACGACTGCTTTAGACTTGAAGTAAACCACTTCGCCAGTCTCGATATCGATAGCAGTACAACCAACAACGTCACCGTCTTGGTTTTTAACTAGGTCGAGTGCGTACCACTCAGAAAAGACCTTTGTTTTATTTTTTACGTTTTGCTGATAAAGCAAATGCAGCAAGGCGTGACCGGTACGGTCAGCAGCCGCTGCGGTACGAGCTGCTTGCTCGCCACCAAAATTTCTTGATTGACCACCGAAAGGACGTTGGTAAACCTTACCATTCTCAAAACGTGAGAAAGGTAAACCCATGTTCTCCATCTCAATGATGGCTTCTGGGCCGGTTTTACACATATATTCAATAGCGTCTTGGTCACCAATGTAGTCCGACCCTTTTACAGTGTCGTACATGTGCCATTCCCAGTTATCTTCATGGGAATTACCTAGCGCAACAGTAATACCACCTTGCGCTGATACCGTATGTGAACGGGTAGGAAATACTTTAGACAGTAGTGCACATGATTTGCCAGATTCTGAAATCTGCAATGCTGCACGCATACCAGCGCCGCCAGCGCCAATAACTACTGCGTCAAACTCGTGAACGGGTAAACTCATCTTACACTCCCCACAATACAAACAGACCAACAGCGACGTAACCAAAAGCAATGATGTTTAGAACATACTGAATGATTGCACGCAAACCAGACGCCTTCACATAATCGGTAAGTACTTGCCAAAGGCCAATACGAACGTGGATCATGATGGCGATAAGTGCTGCCAATGTGAACACCTTCATCGCTAGCCCAGAAAATAATCCGCGCCACTCAATGAAAGTAATATTATCAGTGGATATAAAAAACCACGCCATGAATACCGTATAAGCAAAAATAATTGCAGCGGTAGTACGTAGTGAAACGTAATCTTGAATACCATTACGCTTTAAGCTTGCTTGGTTGCCTAGCATAGTGCTACTCCCAATACTACTGTCAGCACAATCCAAAGAGCGATAGCTATTTTGGCGCTGAGGTTTCCTGACTCCAACTCTTCCCAGTGACCTAAATCCATAACTACATGTCTTAGGCCGCCTAAAATGTGGTAAGTCAGCGCTGATAAAGTGCCTATTGCGATCACTTTTCCAATGATACCGTCCATCATCGCTTGTACGTTCGCAAACCCTTCAGGCGAGGAAACAGATACTGCCCATGCCCAAATAACAAAGAGTAATGCGAAGAACATTGCGACACCGGTAACACGGTGGAGAATTGACGAAATAGCGGCAGGCGGAAATTTAATAGTATTGAGTTCTAAATTTACTGGTCTTTGCTTTTTCACAATGTATGCCTGTTTAATCCGTAGGGATAATGAATTACTCACCGTTATTATGTCCTGTGTGAGTTAATTCGTTTATTACCTGTTAATTACCTCATCCAATGAGTTGTTAACAATTTGTGAATTATTCTTTAATGCAATTAACAGAATAATTATTCTGTTTTAATGCACTGCTGAGTATATCCAGCACAGTATATAATTACAATTTTTTGTGCTGTAGTAAGACTTTAGTCTTTTTTGACAAATCTTCCTGATAAACACAAAGAAAAGTAGCCACAAATACTAACAACAAGCATGGAATGCTTAATAAACAAGGCTGTAAAGTGTATCAGCACTAAACTAGAATAACACTATTTTCACTAGCAAAATTAAGGTCTTTTAATGAAAACGGGTAATTCTCAATCGACAAAAGGTTATTTTTTCAGCTAAGGTGTTAATAAATTTGGTAAACGGTGGTTTACCTTTTGCCAAAAGACATTGATAATTACCCTGAAACGGGTTTAGTGCGATTACCAAAATGTTAACGATAGAGATTCCGGCTGAGCATTATAAATCTCAGTAATTCGGAATATTTATTGTGCATAAATGCAATTAAATTGACTTATTGGTACATAATAAAGTACAAATACGCCACTTTTCCCCAACGAAACGAGCATTTTCGCCCGTTTTCGCTGCAAACAGAACCATTCTGAGGAGAGCATTTTATGGCAGATCAGAAAGCCATTCTTAAAGCCGGCGGTAAGGAAATCGAGCTTCCTATCTTGTCTGGCACCGAAGGACAAGACGTAATCGACGTTCGTACCCTTGGTCAACACGGTTACTTCACCTACGACCCTGGTTTTATGGCGACAGGATCTTGCGAGTCAGCTATTACTTACATTGACGGTGCTGCTGGTGTATTACTACACCGTGGTTTCCCGATTGAAGAATTAGCGCGCGATGCAGACTACCTTGAAGTTTGTCATATGCTTCTACACGGTGATGCACCGTCTAAAGAAGAATATGAAGAATTCAAATCAACGATTACACGCCACACCATGGTACATGAGCAAATTAACATGTTCTTCCATGGCTTCCGCAACGATGCCCACCCTATGGCAATGTTATGCGGTACGGTTGGTGGTATGTCATCTTTCTATCACAGCGACTTAGACGTTTCTAACGATGAAGAGCGTAAACGTAGTGCACATCGCTTAATTGCGAAAATGCCTACTTTGGTAGCCATGTGTTACAAGTACAACATTGGTCAACCATTCGTTTATCCACGTAACGATTTGAGCTATGCAGCTAACTTCCTGAACATGATGTTCTCAGTTCCTGCTGAAGAATTTGAGATTAGCCCTGCGGTTGAACGTGCAATGGATCGTATCTTTACGCTTCATGCTGACCACGAGCAAAACGCATCTACATCTACTGTTCGACTAGCTGGTTCATCTGGTGCTAACCCTTACGCATGTATTGCCGCTGGTGTTGCTTCACTTTGGGGCCCTGCCCACGGTGGTGCGAACGAAGCATGTCTGAATATGCTTGAGGAAATTGGTACTGTTGACCGCATTCCTGAGTTTATTGCACGCGCTAAAGATAAGGCTGACCCGTTCCGTCTTATGGGCTTTGGTCACCGTGTATATAAAAATCACGACCCACGCGCAACAGTAATGCGCGAAAGCTGTCACGAAGTACTTAGTGAACTTAATGTTAAAGATCCACTACTTGAAGTAGCAATGGAACTTGAAAAAATTGCATTAAGCGACCCGTACTTCGCAGAGAAGAAATTGTTCCCTAACGTAGATTTCTACTCAGGTATCGTACTTAAAGCTATTGGTATTCCAACCAATATGTTTACGTGTATCTTCGCATTGTCTCGTACAGTGGGTTGGATTTCACACTGGCATGAAATGATGAGCGATCCAAAACAAAAAATTGGTCGTCCTCGTCAGCTTTACACTGGTCACAACCAGCGTAAGTACACGCCATTAAAATAAGCGTGAACAGATAATTATTTGTTCATAAAATAGCGCCTTCTGGCGCTATTTTTTTGGCTCTTTTTTAATAAACTTTCGTACAACAGTTTATTAGAATAACCGCAGAAGGATTATGTTATATGCCCTACTCTGTTGTGTTGCTTGGCGTTGCTGGGCTCATCCCTTTTTTGGCTATGCCAATAGCTTATTCTTTTAATCTTTTATCACTAACCCAAAGCGCTGTTTACTTTATGCAGTACTCAGCGGTTTTACTGTCTTTTTTTGGTGGCATTCATTGGTGGGACTCAATCAGTAATGCGCGTTATGGTAAACAAATGTATATCGCCATGTTACCCAGCATTGTCGGTTGGCTTTGTTTGGTATTTAGCCACGACCCGAAAACGTTAGGGGTGCTTTCGCTTAGTTACGTTGCCATCTTAGTGTATGACAAATTCACGCTTAGCCTACCAAAAGGCCAAATTGTAAGTTATATCAGTTTACGTATAGCACTTACCTCGGTCGTGGTAATTAGCCATGCTTGGATGATTTATCTCATTACCTAATTTTCATAGTACATAGCGCGCATGTAGTCAGGAAACATCATTACGTTATCAAAATTGGCTGATGCTACAAGTGTTTGCTAATTGTTGAAACGGCACGTGCCAGCAAGACACAAAAAAGCGCAGTCATATAATTATCATGACTGCGCTTTTTTAGTACACCGACGATACACTCCGGTTTATGCGTTACGCTTTTCTTTTAAACTAATCCTTGTTCATTTTATTTAACAAGTCAGCCGTAAAAAAAGTAAAAACGCGGGATGTTACTCGTCACGTATAACCGAAAGCAACTCAGCCGTTTTTTCTTCCATCAAGGCTATATCGCCTCGACTTTCTACGTTTAAGCGAATAACCGGTTCGGTGTTCGATTTACGCAAATTAAAACGCCATGTGTCGAATTCCAATCCTAGGCCGTCGGTAGTATCGATCGACGTTGCAAGTGGCTTATATTTAGATGTTGCGCGCTCAAGTGCAGCATCTGCATCTTTAAGCTTGCTGTTGATCTCACCCGATGATGGAAATGCTTCAATGCGCGCTTTAACCATGCTCGCCAACGATTGCTTTTTAACACACACAAGTTCGGCAATTAGCAACCAAGGGATCATACCTGAATCGCAGTAAGCGAAATCTCTAAAATAATGGTGCGCACTCATCTCACCGCCATACACCGCGTCTTCCTTGCGCATACGCTCTTTAATAAACGCATGACCTGTTTTCGATTTAATAGGTGTACCGCCAGCATTCGCCACAATGTCTTCGGTATTCCAAAATACCCGTGGGTCATAAATAATTTTACTGTCTTGGTTTTTCTCAATGAACGCTGCTGCAAGCAAACCAACAATGTAATAACCTTCAATGAAGTTGCCGCTAGCATCGAACAAGAAGCAACGATCGAAGTCGCCATCCCACGCCACACCAAAGTCCGCGTTATGTTTAATAACAGCATCGGCAGTATCTGCTCTGTTTTCAGGTAATAGCGGATTTGGAATACCATGAGGGAAGGTGCCATCTGCTTCGTGATGCACCTTAATAAAGCTAATTGGAACTTGTCTGCTCGCTAACTCAGCTTCAATAGCATCAAGCGCTGGACCTGCAGCACCGTTGCCTGCATTAACCACTATTTTAAGTGGTGTGAACGAATCAAGATTCACATAAGACAACATGTGGTCTACATAGGCTGACATACAGCTATCTTCTACATAGCTGCCTGTATCAGTTAAATGTGAAACCTTGATGTGTGCATGACCGTTGTAAAAGGCGTCAGCGTCAATGGCCTCACCTTGCGTGTAATAGGCAAGGCGCTGTGATACCGCTTCATCGCTCAACTGCTCAGCGCGCTCTTTGATGGCATTTAAGCCAGTATCGCCACTAATGGGCACTGAATCAGCTTTTACCAACTTCATGCCATTGTAGTTAATGGGGTTATGACTAGCAGTTACTTCTATTCCGCCATCAACACCTAAGTGTTTAGTCGCGAAATATATCTCTTCGGTGCCTGCCATACCAATATCGGTAACGTTCGCGCCAGCATCAATTAGTCCTGCGCTCAAGGCAAGTTTTAAGGGGGTAGAGGTTAAACGAACATCGCTGCCCACCACTACTGTTTTCGCTTTCAACTCTTCAGCAAAGGCGTAACCAATGCGATAAGCTGTTGCTTCATCAAGTTGGCTATTAAGCTCACCGCGTATGTCATATGCTTTAAAGCATGTAATTGGTTTAGTCATGTATTAGAGTCTCTGTTCCCTGTTAAAGCTATTATTGGTCACTTTTGTGACAAGAAAATGTGTTACAACAAAAGTGACGCAATGATTGTAAAGTAGATGGTATAAAACCCCTCACCTTCGCGCAATGCGCTTTTCAAATTACTAAGTAATTAAACTTAATTTATTTTTTCTCTGTTGTGGGGAGTCATTAAATCTTGTTTTGGGCCAACGGAAATAACTTGGGTAGGGTTTATCATGGTGTGGCTGTAATAATAGTGACGTTTGATATGGTCAAAATTTACTGTGCTTGCCACACCTGGATATTGATATAACTCTTTCATGTACCCGTACAAGTTTGGGTAGTCTGCAATTTGGCGAATATTGCACTTGAAGTGACCATGGTACACCGCATCAAAGCGAATCAAGGTGGTGAACAAGCGCCAATCCGCTTCGGTAATTTGATTGCCCACTAAATAACGTTGTGTCGACAACCTTGTTTCTAGCGCATCCAATGCTTCAAACAAGACCTCAACCGCCTCTTCATAAGCACTTTGCGTGGTAGCAAAGCCAGCCTTATACACGCCGTTATTAATCGCGTGATAAACCGTATTATTAATATTGTCTATTTCTTCTCGTAATGGCGCGGGGTAAAAGTCTTGGCTGCCACCTGTAAGCGCATTGAAGTCACTGTTGAAAATGCGAATGATATCTGCAGATTCATTATTCACTATAGACTGGGTTTGTTTGTCCCACAGCACCGGAACCGTTACCCGCGTGGTAACATCATGCTTTGCTTTGGTGTATAGCTGATGGAGATAATCATTATGGTATAGCTTATCGCCGGTACTACCTGGGTAATCAGAAAAACTCCAACCATCTCCAAGCATATCGGGGTTCACCACAGAAACATCAATGTGCTGAGTCAGCCCTTTCAGTTGCCTTAAAATTAACGCACGATGCGCCCACGGACAGGCATAAGCAACATAAAGATGATAACGACCAGACTCTGGTGGGTGTTCAGCTCCTGCTTCACCGCCTATCGTACCTCTAAACTTCGACGCTTGACGTTCAAATTTACCGCCATTCTCACTCGTGTCATACCATTTATCTTGCCATATTCCGTCTACAAGCAATCCCATTTATTTCTCCAAGCATTCATTTTAAAACGCGTTATTCAACCATGTATAGCTTTGAACGTAATGCCTGTATTTTTGGATTTAACTTCCTAGTTTATAGAACGAATGGGTATAACAAGTTTACCTAGCATCCATCTTATCGTCGATGTCCAGTCATGTTTCATAGGCATGTCACCATTCGCTACGTGTGCCTTAATAATGGCAGTATCATAGCTTTTTGACATGTCTTACTGACTGTTTAAAGAAGATCCCTTGCAATATTACGCTTTTTTGCGATCATGCGCCCCTTGAGTAAAAGCCTTTGTTTTATGTTTAAGCTGTTCTGTTTTTTCGCCGTTTAACGAGTGATGGCTGAACAATTTTAACGCAGCGCTTAAACAATGCGGCTATTGGCCTAGCAAGAACTGGAATACAAAGTGAGTATATTGGAAGATCAACGATTTGGCGGTATCGTGCGCCTATATGGCGCAGAAGCCGCAGAAAAACTTGCAATGAGCCATGTGTGCGTTGTGGGTATTGGTGGGGTTGGAAGTTGGAGTGCAGAAGCGCTGGCGCGCTCTGGTATTGGTAAAATCACCCTGATTGATTTAGATGACGTATGCGTAACCAACACCAATCGACAAATTCATGCGATGGCCGATACCATAGGCGAAGCAAAGGTTGACGCTATTGCACAGCGTATTAAACGCATAAACCCAAATTGCGAAGTGGTATGCATTGAAGACTTCGTCACGCCAGAAAACACAACAGAACTGTTAACCCAAGCTATGGATGCCGTTATTGACGCAACTGACAGCATAAGAGCGAAAGCTGCCATGGTAGCCCATTGTAAACGCGCAAAAATACCTATTGTGACTGTTGGTGGCGCCGGCGGACAAATTGACCCTACCCAAGTGACCCGGGGTGATTTATCAAAAACCACCCAAGATCCTCTTGCGGCCAAATTGCGCAGTGAACTGCGACGCAATTACAATTTCAGTAAGAACCCTAAACGCCGCTTCGGGGTTGAATGCATCTATTCAACCGAGCAGTTGCGTTATCCCCAACCTGATGGCAGCGTGTGTTATAACAAATCGGCAATGGAAGGCGGAACGCGACTTGATTGTGCAGGCGGTTTTGGCGCTGTTGTAACGGTAACGGCCACCTTTGGTATGTTCGCATCAGCCAGTGTAATCAATCGCTTAACCGGTCATAAATAGACAAACGGGAATAACTACCGCACAATGTTGTTAGCAGGTTTAAAAATGACGATAGCGAACATCACTCTATCGCGTAAAGGTTAAGTCAGAAGGATAATAAAATGTCACCTATAGAGCTCGAACAATTAATGAAGGACTGCGCAGAAGATGCGGTTGCTACAGCCCAAGAAGAGTTCAGTTTAACCTTAGATTACTCTGCTGAAAGTGTTTCGCTTGTAGATGATATTTTACTTAGTTTTTTAGACAAATATCATGACAGCGCGTTAGAAGATGAAGCAGTTTTCACCATATGTAATATCTTTGGCGCCTATTTGGGAGAAACGTTCCAGCGTTTTGTGGGTGGAACATGGCTTTATGACCAATCGAACCCTAGTGCACCCTACGTTTTATTAGTGGTCGGTGAGAACTCTTATGCCTTTGCAGGTATTTGCTACGAGCGACTAGTAAACGACAGCCAGGTCAGCGTTAAAGCTTATTTTGATCAATCTGTAAGTAATCACCGCCAGTAATCGGTCTTTTTTGCACTTTTTTCGTGTGAGGCTTATAACTTTTTGCCTCACACGCCAGACGCTTTTTTGGGTCTCTTCACCTAAAAATTAATTCTTAATTCCCAGAAAAATAACACCTCAAACAAATGCTATTTTCTGATTTATTCGGGTTTTACTCGTAATTTGTTGCCAATTTACTTGCAACTTACTCGCAATGAGGCTTTTTCCAATCTTGTATCATCCAGCGCAAATGCCGACTTCGGCTAATACAATATAAGCTGATAATAGACACCACCACCTTAATGGCAGTTATCATCTCAAACCCCCAATGTACCGACACAATATGATAAAACTGCACACTCAACGACGCTATCACGCCCACTAAAATAAGTGGCAACAATGCACGAGACCACCCTGTGATCCCCTTTTTCCATAGCCTTTCACGTTGCGATATAAGCACAAGCCCTAACACTATCGGTACACTGCTTAGTAATGCCAAGCCTAAACTTTCACTTTGAGGATAAAACAGCTTAAGTAACGCTTCAGTTTGCGAGCGCGAGGCCAGCGAAAAAATAAACGCAATCCAGTCCAAACTAAATAGCGCCAGTATGACGTACAGCCATTTTGGCGGTAAAATTCGGCCAGATTCATCGTAATATTTTAATGGCAGTTTTAGCATGAAAAACAAATAGCCTTGCTTCAAAGAATAATTAATAACCCAGTTATTATTGGGCTAATAATGCAAACTTAAAGCGCTAAAAGAAAATATCAGACAATTTGGCATATTTATAAATGTTCTAATATAAATGACACGGCTTCAGGTGATTTAAATGAATTGTGCTTAGACACAACAATGAGTCTTTCTAAGGCCTCTGGTATATCGGCACTTTCATAGGTCACCACGCCATCAGTGAGTAACAAACACACTTCTCTTCTTTCACATTCGGTTTCTTTTTTCGACCCAATAATGGAATAGGCTTTTCCTTGAATAGGCATAGGATACAAGGTGTTCATCAAGGGGTGACCTGGCTTTAATGAGTCGAGGCTTTTAAATTTAGTGTCGGTTAAATAGCTTTGCATGTCTGACTGAACAATGTCGACCCCATTTTCATCGAGTAACTCAACAAACATATTTTTGAGTTCATAGGGTATTTGTACCAACGATGAACCAATATAGCCGATTGCCGACGCCGCTAACGCCGACCCCTTATGGGGCGTATCTAAATAAAAAACGGTGTTCGTTGTAAACCTAGGTTCAAAGAAAAAGGTGTCCCGAATATCTTCGGACATCGCCTCTTCAAGCTGTTCAGGAGGTACAGCAAAGGTGGTATTCCAAAAGGCGTCGCCAGGCGATACTGTAAGTAACTTAGTTATAAGCCCTCCTAAACTGTGCCCAATAAATACCGCTTCGCGAGTGATTAGTGGGTTATCAATAGTGGCCAGTAGCGCATCAAGCTCTCTTCGAATTTTCATGGCGCTATACAGTGGCGGCTGACCTGAGGGGTAAAGCACATGCCAAACTTGATAGCGTTCGTTCAACCATTCGTCATTCATTACTGCCATAGTCAAATAACGCCAAATCAAGGGGTCGGAATTAAGTCCATGGATCATAATAAGGGGAATTTTGGTGTCAGACATTTCCCCAATAACGTAAATTCCTCTAAGGGCTTTTGCTTGCTTAGTACCCACAAAGCCTTTCCAGCGAAGCCCTCCGACTATCGAATCATTTAGTAAGGCTAAATAGCTGGCACTTGGAGAGTACCTAGCCATATAGGCGTTATTACCCACACGTACCGTGGTTCGGCTATGAATTTTCTGAGCATCTAACGTTATGTGCACCTCGTTACCATCTAGCTTAATGCCCTGAAACATCAATGTGTAACTGCTGTAAGTCCCTTCTTGAGGGTAATAGGTCTGTTCAGTTTCTGTGGCTGCTTGTTCTCTTACTACCACGGCAACGCCGTATTCTCCTAGAATGTTGGGTTGCAGAGCATCTTCTGAAGTCAGCATTCTAGATGCAAAAATGATTGGCTGGTCTAAATTTAAATGGGTGTGAAAATGTGCTTCATCTTCTTTTCCCGACATGCGCAATGTCAGCAAACTCATTAGCGCATCTCGATGACGTTTTAGCGCAAATTGGCGCTCGTCAGCACTGACATCATCCCGCCCAAGTAGCGCTTGTGTACACAACAAGCTGTTAATTAAGCCTTCTGTCGAACGCGGCCATATGGTCACGCAGCTCCAATAAAGCTCACGGGTGGTGTGCTCAATATAATCAAGGGTGAATTCTGGCGCATTAGACAAGCGCAATGTGAGTGATGGGGGCTCAGATTTATAATAGTCTGAAGAACACGATGCTAAGCCAAACATAACCAAGCTAAATAGAATGGGTAACGTTTTTCTGCACTTAAAACTGCCCATGAAGCCCTGCCGTGAAACTTATGTGAGAAGAGCAAAAGAGTATGATGAATTTTTGTTCAGTATTCCACTAATAGGCAGTATTGTTCTTAGTTGAAAAAGTTTTACCTCAAAGAGCTGCGAACCCGCCATACTTACTGTATAATCCGCGGCCATTTTAGGCACAAGTAGCGTCGTTTACCGGGTGATATTTTAGATGACTGTAGAAACCTTCAATCCAAGTAAAGCAGCAAACAAAACCACTACTTTAGAAACACCAGTCAAAACACTGACTGAAAATCGTAGTACAGGTGCAAGCAACGGCGCCCGCATTGGGTTTGTCAGCTTAGGCTGCCCAAAAAACTTGGTAGACTCCGAGCGCATTCTTACGCAATTGCGTACCGAGGGCTACGATGTTGTGCCTACATACAACGATGCTGATTTGGTTATTGTTAATACCTGCGGCTTTATTGATGCGGCGGTAGAAGAGTCACTTGATACCATTGGTGAAGCGCTTAAAGAAAACGGCAAAGTCATTGTAACTGGCTGTTTGGGCATTAAAGAAGATGAAATCCGTGAAGTACACCCTAATGTACTGGCTATTACCGGCCCTCACGCTTATGAATCGGTAGTTGAGCAAGTTCACGAACATTTACCTAAGCCTCAACATAACCCGTTTGAACATTTAGTGCCCGATCACGGTGTTAAACTTACGCCTCGTCATTACGCGTATTTAAAAATATCAGAAGGTTGTAACCATAGGTGTACCTTCTGCATCATTCCTTCCATGCGTGGCGACCTAGTAAGCCGTCCGGTGGGCAGTGTGCTTGATGAAGCGAAGCGCTTAAAAGCGGCGGGTGTTAAAGAGCTATTGGTTATTTCACAAGACACCAGTGCGTACGGCGTTGATGTGAAGCACAGAACAGGCTTCTGGGATGGTATGCCCGTTAAAACACACATGCAGCAATTGTGTGAAAAACTGGGTGAGATGGGCATTTGGGTGCGTCTACATTACGTGTACCCCTACCCGCACGTTGACGACCTTATTCCACTGATGAATGAAGGTAAAATTCTACCTTACCTTGATATCCCGTTTCAGCATGCCAACAAACGTATTTTACGCTTAATGAAACGCCCTGGTAGTGCAGATCGTACGCTTGAGCGCGTTAAGAAATGGCGTGAAGCCTGCCCTTCATTGGTTATCCGCTCGACCTTTATCGTAGGTTTTCCGGGTGAAACTGAAGAAGAGTTTGAAGAGTTACTCGACTTTATTCGTGAGGCACAGCTAGACCGTGTGGGCGCATTTGCTTACTCACCTGTTGAAGGAGCTCGTGCCAACGACTTACCTGATCCAGTACCTGAAGACGTTAAACAAGAACGTTTAGCGCGCTTCATGGAAGTTCAGGGTGAAATTAGTGCACAGCGTTTACAAGCGCGCATTGGTAATGAATACCAAGTGGTTATCGACAGCGTAGACAGCGAAGGCGCTGTAGGGCGAACTTATGCCGATGCACCTGAAGTTGATGGGTTAGTTCACCTCAATGGCGTCTATGACGTGAAACCTGGTCAACGGGTGTGGGCCGAAGTCATTCATGCTAACGAACACGATGTGTGGGCGGTACTGTCTGAAGATCAAGACGAAGATGAAAGCCAAGATTAATCATAGAAATGGCCACTAGGTTTTCAACAAGTCGTTCAAAATAATGACAATATAATAAACAAAAAACCGGTAGTTCCTAAGGAGCTACCGGTTTTTTTTAGTTAATAGTATGCCGAATGCACATCAGACAGAAGTTATAGCGCACTTACCAAGGCAGTTCATCAGCATTTGAATGTATAAAACGCCCTGCGCTATCAAGGGTCATTTCGTCGATGCGAGCGACCAATCTTTCAGCAGAGGTATCTGCATCAATATCACCGCTTCCATTCACCATTTCAGTTTGCACAAACCCTGGGTGAAATAAACCTACCGCTATTCCTTGTGGCTTGAGATCGTTCGCTAGTGACACACCAGCAGCATTTAACGCCGCTTTCGACATTCTATAGCCATAATATCCGCCAGAGGTGTTATCGGTCATAGAGCCCATTCTGCTGGTGATCATGGCTATCTTACTGTTGTCGGCCATTGATGGAAGAAGAGTTTGTGTGACAAGCAGAGGCCCCATCGCATTCACTCTAAACTGATAATCTATGGTATGAGGTTCCCAGTCATCTAAGGTTTCTTTGCCTAACACACCTGCGTTATTAATGAGCAAATCAATCTTAACGTCTGCTAGCTCCGCTAAACTATCAGCCAGCGTATCTGGCTGCGATACATCAACACCCGTGATCACTTTAACGCCAGATGAATTAAGCTCATCACAACTATTGCGACAGGTGGCGTACACCGTCGCGCCTTTCGCTTTATATTGCTTAACCAGGGCTAGACCAATACCGCGGTTGCCCCCTGTAATGACTACGTTCATTTTAACGCTCCCTATTTATATGCTGCACGCTACAAATATAAATACAAATACAAATACCAGTGCTATGCCGAAAAAAGTCGATGGCATGCATTCACAATGAAAACCCTGCGTTAACCATTTATTGGCAACGCTTAATTAGCCTTTCAGCAGGCTAATCATTTTTGCATTTGAATACCGGAATATCTTTTGGCTTTTTTTGATGATTACTCGTTTTTTTGAGCCGCTAAAAAAGCGAATAAAAAGCGCGGCTTACCCTAACGATGCCAGCAAACGCGCAAGATCCTCAGGCGTGTCTATGCCAACGGGTGGTTTAGCATCTGCTACGTCGCAATGGATTTTGTCGCCATACCACAATGCCCTAAGCTGCTCGAGAGATTCAATTTGCTCAAGGGCACTGGGCTGATAACTAACATACTGCTGCACGTATTGTGCACGGTACGCATAAATGCCTATATGTCGAAAATACAATTTAGGATCAGCACTTTGACGGTTTTCCATCATACGATCACGTTCAAACGGGATAGCGGAACGAGAAAAATACATCGCTTCTTTATGTGCATTTACCTGTACTTTAACCATATTAGGGTTAAATACATCGTCGCTTTCTAAAATAGGCGTAGACAAGGTAGCCATCACACATTGAGGTGCATTCGATAAATTACTCGCCACTTGCTTAATATTTGCCGCCGGAATGAAAGGTTCATCACCTTGTACATTAACCACAATGCTATCAGCGGCAATATTTTCTTTCTCAATTACCTCGGCAATACGTTCGGTGCCAGACTGATGTGTATCGGCGGTCATACATACATGAGAAAATTCATTAGCAACATCGGCAATGCGCATGTCGTCAGTGGCGACAATGATTCGCTCAGCACCCGCTTCAGTGGCACGTTCTACCACATGCTGAATCATGGGCTTGCCGTTAATATCAGCCAGAGGTTTACCTGGAAAGCGGCTAGAGCCATATCGTGCGGGAATAACTACTGTAAATGCCATCACACACCTATCGCGTTGCGTCTACTTCATCGAGTGTCATTACCGTTGCTTTACTTTCTATAAGCACCGGAATACCGTCTTTAATATCGTAAGCTAAACGGTCAAAGCGGCAAATTAGCTTGTCTTTTTCATCATTAAGCACCAACTTGCCTTTGCACACTGGGCATGCCAGTACTTCTAATAATTTGTTATCAAATGCCATTGTATTTCCTTGCTTGCTAAGGCGTCATTGTTAAGCCAGCATTAACCAGCTTGTTATCTATTTGTGTGAAAAACTTCTTATCGATACTTGCTGAAACGGGCAGATACCAACAATCGCTGTGAGCGATATCACTTAACTTCACTGCATCTTTTTCGGTCATTAGCACAACGCCCGATGGGATATCATCTGCAGTAAATTGATGATGATCGGGAAACGGTAATGTGCTGGACAAGTTTAACCCCATACTCTTTAACTGCGAGAAAAAACGTTCAGGCGCACCAATACCTGCCATGGCAGTAATATTTTTACTGCGCAAGCTAGTCAGTTCAGCCTGCTCGGTGGGGTTTGTAACAGAGCACAATTCACCGGCTACCAACTTCATAAGATACTGAGGTGTCTGGCCTGCTGTAAGGTCTGGTAACGTATTGTCAGCACGGTTATGCACAATGGCATCTACTGTTGCCAGCCGCCAGTGACCTTCCCTAAGCGGCCCCATTGGTATTAAAAAGCCACTGCCGGTTAAACGTTCGTCCATTACCACCACTTCAACATCTCTTGCTAACGCATAATGTTGAAGGCCATCATCACAGATAATAAGGTCGCAATTAAGATCACTTGAAAGATAATCTGCGCCCCGCCTACGTATAGGGTCAATCACCACGGGTACTTGACTTCGAATGGCCAGTAGTCGAGGTTCATCCCCTACTTCACTGGCATCATCATTAGCGGTGACTTGACGAGGATAATAGCTAGACTTCCCCCCATACCCTCTACTTAAAATACCAACTCGAACACCTTTTTCGCGATAATACTGCGCAAGTGCAAGTACCACAGGTGTTTTACCGTTACCGCCAACCGAAATATTGCCTACGACAATAACTTTAGCACGGCCTCGATACACCTTTTTCAGACCGGTAGAGAATAAAAACCTTCGAAAAGCTGATAACAGCCAGAAAAGTATCGCAAGTGGCGATAACAGCCACACTAGCGGGTGACCAGCGTACCAGCGCTTCACCATACGACTCACTTAGTTATCACCAAACTGCAACGCGTGAAGCTGAGCATAATGCCCGCCTTTTTCTAGTAACTCCTGATGCTTACCACTTTCAATAATGCGACCTTGCTCAACCACCATGATAGTGTCGGCATTTTCAATCGTCGATAACCTGTGGGCTACCACAATACTGGTGCATCGTTTTTGTAATGTTTCTAGTGCATCTTGAATAAGTCTTTCCGATTCCGTATCTAGCGCCGAGGTCGCTTCGTCTAAAATCAGAATCGGCGCATCGGCTAAAATAGCGCGAGCAATAGCGATACGCTGACGCTGTCCGCCAGACAACATAAGGCCATTTTCACCAATAACAGTATCGATACCTTCAGGTAAATTACCCAAAAACTCATCGACGTGAGCCATTTTGCAGGCTTGCTCAATTTTGGCCTGCGACACGGTTTCTTTTGCACCATAAGCAATGTTATTGGCAATAGAATCGTTAAATAATGTTACGTTTTGCGACACTACCGCAAACTGCGCCCGTAGTGATTTTAAATCGATACTGTCTAAAGGATTGTCATCCAACCTGACTTGCCCTCTTTGCGGGGAATAGAATCGGGTAAGCAGCGACGAAATGGTCGACTTTCCGCTTCCAGAACGCCCTACCAAAGCAACAGAGTGGCCAGGTTCTGCGGTAAACGACACGTTCGTTAACGCAGGCGAATGCTTTCCAGGGTAAGTAAAGGTCACATCATCGAATTCAATTTTACCGACTGCACGCTCTAGTTTTATGTCGCCTGAATCAGCTTCGTTTTCTCTATCTAGAATTTCAAACACGCTTACGCAGGCAGTCATGCCTTTTTGAAACTCATTATTAATCGTCGTCAGTTGTTTTAAAGGTTTTAGTAGCATCACCATACAAAACACCACGTTAATAAATACACCCGCAGAGAGCTTTTCAACCATGCCAGGCGTGCTGGCAATATAGAGCACTACAGCTAACGCCACAGATGCAATAACCTGAATAGATGACACACTTAAAATCTGGGTAACCGCAAGCTTCATGGTTTGTTGGCGGTTATTATTATTTTTCTGCTCGAAGCGTTTTTGTTCGATGGTTTGCCCACCAAACATAATGACCACTTTATGGCCTTTTACCGCCTGCTCTACCGCAGATGTTAAATTGCCCATCGCTTGTTGAATGTTTCGACTCACCACTCTAAAGCGCTTACTCACGAATGAGACAATAACGGCAACCAAGGGACCAATTAACAAGAAAATAAGAGATAACTGCCATGAGTAATAGAACATGACCGCGAGTAATCCAATAACAAGCGCCCCTTCCCGTACCAAGGTTAACAAGGCTTTACCAGAAGCATTGGCAACTTGTTCTGTGTCGTAGGTCACTTTACTAATTAACGCGCCCACCGCTTGGGTATCGTGGAAAGACACCGGCAAATGGATGTATTTATCGAACAACTGTTGTCGCATGCGCATGACGACCTGCGAACCAATCCACGTTAGTGTGTAGGTACCAAGAAAGTTAAATAGACCCCTTAATAAAAACAACGGGACTATCGCATACGCAGCTAATCGTAAGTACGCCTGATCATTTTTCCCTAGCGACTCATCAATCATGGGCTGCAATTGTGCAAATACGAAAGTATCTACTGCGGAGTAGCCCACCATGCCAATAACGGCAACGAAGAAAGGGAATTTAAATTCACGCAGATAGCGTAAAAAGCGTTTAACCTGGAAGGCCGACGGATCGGTTTGTTGCATCAAAGTGTTTTAACCTGTTCGTTATTCATTACTTTCACCCTCGCTATTGTACTAGTACTTGAGTCATTTCCCTAATCAACCCCATGCTTTGATTAAAAATTTTCCTCTTTCTTCACTTCAGATTCTGAGGCAACAAGGTGCCTAGGCGTGTAACTTGGCAAATACCAACGGTTTTGGGCGTCTTTTCGTTCTGACCTAACTATATAGCCACCTTCTGTGAACTCAAGTCGAATGAAACCAAATTCGCTGGTGGTAAATTGGCGAACGCCATATTTCTGATAGCGAGAAAAGACGGATTGGCTTGGAAATTTCCATCTATTTTCATATCCTTGGGTATAAAGAACCACATCAGGAGAGACGCGTTGAATCCATATGTCGGTAGATGAAGTTTTACTGCCATGATGAGGTGCAATTAACACATCCGCACGCACAGCTGTTTTTTCAACGTTGCTTTTATTATCTTGAGTACCGTTTGTTCTCGCTTCAATCCCCGCTGCCATTCGCTTTTTTTCTGCATGTAGTATGGCGTACTCACTGGCTCGTTCAATATCACCAGGAATGAGAACACTGTGGTATCCATCATCAATTTTAATCACGCAAGACATAGCATTACTGTCTTCTAGATTCCCTTTTTCAGGCCATAGAAAGGTAAGCGTTAACCCTTGCCAGTTAATTACCCTTCCTCGCTCACATCCGTCTATCGGGCTTATCCATGCGGGTTTAATACCTTTGGTGTCTAACCAGGCACTCAACGCGGCTTTTCCTCCTGCATGATCAGTATCACCATGACTGTGAATAACCATATCTACGTGTTGGCTGTTATTTTGCTTCAGAAATGCAGGTATAACCTGACTCGCTAATGGCGCTTCACCGTTATACATAGGCCCTGTATCAACAATGATGGCATGTTCCCCTTTGGTTAACGCGATAGCAGTTCCCTGGCCAGCATCAAACACATTAACAAACCATCGAGTTGGAGAAAAATGAATAAAAGTGAGGGTAACTGGCAGTATTAGCAATGATACACAGGCCCATTTATATCGCCACCTGGGTAAAATGGCTAATAACATGGCGATAAGCAGGCACAGCATTGAACCCGTGGTGGGATAGAAGTGAATTGCACTTATTGGCCAAGATGCCGCGTCGCTTAAACAGGTTAAAAGCCAGCCTAATACCTTATCTATTTTAAGTAGCACCCAAATAGCAAAGTCTAAGCTTGTAGGAATATAATACCCCGCCATTACCGCAAGCAGTGCAACAGGAAGAACAAGCGTAATAATAGGCAATACAAAAAGATTAGCGATAATGCCAATAGTGCTAGCCATACCAAACCACAATAGCGTGATAGGCGCCATCACAACGCTTACCCCTAATTGAATGCAAAATAAAGCTTTGTACCACGGCATTGCCTGGAATCGAAATCGCCAATTCAGCAGCCAAATACTTATCACCGCGCCTATGCTTAAATAAAAACTGGCTTGCAGCAACGACAAGGGAAACAACACAATACAAGTAAACAACATGAAAACGCCCATGTGAAATGGCCGTAACACACTATTAAATACCGCAAAGCCAATACCCACCACCAATAAAACAAAAGCTCTGACTACTGGCAATGCCATCCCGCTTAACATCACATACAGCGCCGTACTACAAACCAAAGTCATTAATACGTAGCGCCTTAGGTTTATGAAAGCGTACTTCCTTTTTAATATGCTACTGGCAACAAAAATAAACGCGCTACATACATAAAATACCGTTATGACGATAATGGATAAGTGCATTCCCGATATACTGAAAATGTGCGCGGTACCGGTTTGCCCAATCGTGTGCCAGTCGTCTTTGGTTAACAGACTACGCTCACCAATCAATAACGCCTGAAACCAACGCATTTGATCAAGTGGCAGCGTAGATAAAAAAACGGATATGTTACGACGAACACTATGGTTGTGAACCACGGCTTCACTGTGTAAATGTTTGATATAACCCGTAGCCACAATTTCTTGGCTGGCAAGGTATTGTTGTCGATTGAAGCCTACTGGATTCAGCGTGCCGTAGGCCGGTTTTAATTTTGCTGTGGCAGTGAATTTGTCTCCGTTGTGTAAACAGGTACCCGTCAGGCGATGGCTCAATGCCATTTTTCGAGTGAACTTCAATGCTATATCGTCTATGCCGTTGACGTTGACGACATACGACATAAATCGCGGTTCATCTTTTTCATACCCTGCGTTTGCTACACTGTCGATATTTTCCAAATTTTGTGTATTTACTCTATTTTCTTGACTACTCACGACGCTTTTTTGACCACTTAGACAGCCTCCCCGGTCAACCGTCGCATTAATTGTGACATCTTGTTGAATTTTGCTCTGTGGTAGTTGCCAAGATAGGTGCCAATACCCTAAACTCGCCATCCATGTAGCACCTATTAATGCGCCACTTACTGCAATAAGTACAAACTTCATCCAAGACGTTTGTTTACCGCCGCTTATTGAATAAAGGTAAAAATTGCACTTTGATAGGAACAGCAGTACACCACCACCTATGGCAAGCGTCATCACTAGGTTTAGCGATGGCAACTCGGGCCATAAAACAGCGGTTGTTGCGCTAACACAAAAACTGCCACACCAAATTGTGATACGATTTACCATTGTTTTACGTAGCAATAAATATAGATGGCTGAATGTAGCCCATATGTTGATAGTTAACGAACGAGTGTTATGCCTAAGAAATTTATTAGACGTTTCCTGCCTGAACCGCAGGCTGTAAAGAACAACAAAATTCTGCGCGTGTTTGGCAGCGTTTTGCACGAACCTAATTTATGGCATTTAAACAGACGTTCAGCGGCAGGCGGATTTTGTATCGGGCTGTTTTTTGCGTTTTGGCCTGTGCCCTTTCAAATGTGGCTTTCTGCGGGCGTCGCCATTCCTTTTCGTGCGAATTTACCGCTATCGGTAGCCACGGTATGGGTTACCAATCCTTTCACCATACCGCCCATATTTTATGCTGCTTATAAAATTGGTTCTACTGTACTTGGGACCAAGCCGGAACACTTTGAATTCCAATTCAGTTGGCAATGGGTGGTGGAAAGCATCAGCACTATTGGCCCTGCATTTTTGGTTGGTTGCGCAATTTGTTCCATCATTGCCAGTGCCGTGGGTTACTTCACCCTAAACTGGATTTGGCGCTTTCAGGTTAAAAAGGCTTGGGAACGCAGAAGATTGGCGCGTGCAAAAGCAAAATTGCAAGCCCAGTAGCGCGCGTATCTTGCCGATACCCCGTTGACCAATTACATAAACAAACACGAAAAAGGCGCTCTTAAGGCGCCTTTTTTTAATCTGTATGCTTTGCGTTCTGTTAATACTGAACGCTCAAGCAGTGCTAATTATAACGTGCTAGTCATGCTCTGCTAAAAAGGCGAGTAACTTAGCTTCATCCCACACTTCAACATTTAGCTCTTGTGCTTTAGTTAACTTAGAGCCCGCTTTTTCACCAGCGACCAAAAACGAGGTATTTTTCGATACCGAGCCTGCCACTTTAGCCCCTAACAATTGCAGTTTCGCCTTTACATCAGAGCGGCCCATTTCGCTTAATGTTCCTGTGACTACACAGGTTTTTCCATCAAGAGGTAACGCACTTTGTGGTTTTTTCTCAATTGCAGGCCAATTAATACCCGCCTCTAGTAAGGCATCGATAACATCGGTGTTGTGAGGTTCGTTGAAGAAGTTATGCAAATGCGCCGCAACAATACCACCTACATCTTGCACTTCAATGAGTTCGTCTTCGCTGGCGTTGCGAATTGCCTCAAGGGTTTCAAAGTGCATAGCAAGATTCGCTGCTGTGGCCTCACCGACTTCTCTAATACCTAACGCATATAAAAACTTAGCTAGCGTGGTGGCTTTCGACGCCTCAAGTGAGAGCAACAATTTGGCCGCAGACTTTTCGGCCATGCGTTCAAGGCCCACAACATCGCCTAACTTAAGATTAAAGAAATCTGCAGGGCTATGCACTAAATCGGCATCAACGAGTTGATCGACCAACTTATCGCCTAAACCGTCGATATCAAATGCTTTTCGAGAGGCAAAATGCTTTAACGCTTGCTTGCGCTGCGCCGCACAGATAAGGCCACCGGTACAACGAGCAACCGCTTCGTCTTCCAGTTTTTCTACATTAGAGCCACAAACTGGGCAGTCTGTAGGAAATACAATGTCTTTAACATTGTCGTCTCTTTTGGCTTGTACAACAGATACCACTTGGGGAATAACATCGCCTGCACGTCGAATAATAACGTAGTCGCCTACTTTCACTCCTAGTCGGTCAATTTCATCTTGATTATGTAGCGTGGCGTTTGACACTGTAACACCGCCAACAAACACGGGCTCTAATCTTGCCACTGGCGTTAAACGCAAGTGTCACTAAAACAGCTCAATTTCAATTAGAGAAGTTCATTCTATAATAGACTTAATACGCAAAATAAAATACCCTCACCTATTTGAAAACATTCAAGTAGGAAAAGCAAATGGATACTACAATGAGTTTAGCTGAAAAAATCGGCTTTATTAAAATCCATTATAGTGATCCTATACACGATGGCACGGTTGAACTATTCAAAGAAATGAACTATCCCCAAGTCTCTAAAATATCAAAAATTCTTGTTGCATATAGCAATATTCTCAGCCCTGTATTGCTATCGAATGGTAGAGACGACTTAACTTATTGTTTGAAACTTGTAGCTATAGATTTCAGCCAGCGATATTCTCAATCTACTGCATCTTCAAACTTTATATCACTTAAAACACATATTATTAAATTGATAGAGCGTGGTGATATACCTTGGGTACCTTTTTCTAAAGAAGATATCTCTTTTCTCAATCATGCTATATCCAAAACGACTTATAAAGAGCTAAAAAAGCAAGCAATCCCTAAAAAAATTCAATTAGGCTTCCTGCACGTAAGGCCTAAAACTGAAGTATTTAAAGAAGTCCTGAAAAAAACATGTAGCCCTGAAATCTCCGACGCTCTGATAAACCACTCGATGGCATATAAGAAGAAAACAAAGCAAAGGATAATATCCCAATTAACAGATTTTCTTAACGGTATAACTTCAGATAAGACTGATTGGTATAATCATCCACTGGTTTTACAAAGTGAAATAATTAAGTTCCGTGCAAACCTGCTTGATCGGTATAATAGAAATACAGCTTATTTGCATTTCCATATTATTAGTAAAGCAATAAGAACACTAATGGAACAAGGATTGCTCAACAGCCAAATAGATCTGCCTGACAACTATAAGGCGTCAAGGCGCAATCAAGTATTGCGTGCAAACAATCCCTTGATTTCTAACTTAGATTTATACGATTTGAAAAATATATCTGCTAATAAAGATACGCCACGATTTCTCGAACAGTTGCAAAAAGAAATCAAGTCGAATCTTGCCTGCTTGACGGATGTAGCAAAAAATAATGTTTGGAAGGGTTATAAAGACTATTTATTAGGATCCGAAGTTGTTACTCAATATAAAAGTTTCATTGAACAACATACAGATAAAAACATTCATGACGAAGCTGAGCTTGTCCCCAACATTCAAACTGAATTAAGCACAATGTGGCCGGAAAGCAACATATCTGACTTTTTAACATCTAAACGAGTTGCATATTATGACAGCAACTATGAATTTTACCTCTCAGGTGAAACCAATGATCCAAATAGTCCCTACAAAGTAAGTAATTCCGTAAACAGATATTTGGGACTTACCATAGAAGTAGCTTCAGCTATGCAAGCAATAATCGTGGAAGAAATTGGCATCAATCCATTTTCTCTCTACAATATCTCAATATCATCTGACGGGGTTGGCAGAGAGTTTGTTCAAATTACTGATGAAGGGTCTGTCCGACTTCGCGCTTTAAAAAAACGCGCAAAACAATCAAAAACAAGGAAAGCTAAAGGAGTACCCGTCTTACTCTCACAGATACAAAAATCAGATATAGATGCTGCTACTTGTCTTAAAATGGCTTTAGAAATGACAAGTAGAGCCAGAGAGTCAAGCGAAATTAGGAAGCTCTGGGTATTTCGTACAATAAATGGGGTACATCATGCTTCAGACAGTGCATTTCAAGATAACTTCAACAAAATGAAAGCTAGCCTTCCGAGTAAAAACAAAGCCATACAACACTCAACATTAAAAAAAATTAGAGGTTCCAAAGGGGTGTTAATATTTCTTCAATCACGAGGGGATGCATTGAGAACTGCCAATTACTTAGGTAATCACATCGAAACAACCTTAAATAGATACATTCCTCATTATCTATCAGAACTAATCTATAGGAATAAAATTAGAGCGTTTCAAAATGTATTGCTGTACATGGCGATTGGTTTAGAAGATTCGCCCTCAGACGCCCTTAATATGAGTGAGAAGGAATTAAAGTCTCAGCTTGAAGTTGCTTTCGATAATAAAGATATGGGTGGTAATTTGTACGAAAAACTTAAAAATCCGAATGAGGAAAATATCCAGAATGAAGAACTGTATTTTTGTGTTTCTACCAACAACATAAAGACCGCTCTTATCTATATTAAAACTGGTAGTGACCCGATACTTAAAGAGCAATGTGTCACAGCTGTTTCAGCAATATCCGAAAGCACTGTCATAATGAAACAAATGCTCCGAACTGCTCAACTTGCAGTGCAAAAATGCGAGGATAGATAAATCATGAGTGAAAGTGCAAATTTAAAAGACGATGAATTCGTTGACTTTTCCAAATTGGTTGATTCCGCAGAAAAGTTTGAATATGGACTCCCCAGATGGCTATTAAATGACAGTATTTACGACCAAGAATGGTTGGCTTCAAAGGTGGCTATAGATATTGACTACTATCGTAAAAACAAAAACAAAGCACTAAAGATAAATTTTAAAAGAAAGATTTCTGACGGGGAATATTTGACTGACGCAATTAATGAACCTCTATTAAAAGACATTATGCACAGCTTATTATACTTGGACGCACGAGGCAAAATAACGCGACCATTAAGAGCTAAAGCTATTCTGGTCGCCATTACAGACTTAATTAAATATGCTAATGAGGTTCGACAGAAAAAATCAGAATTGCTTGTAAGGGGCCTAGATCAAATTAAATTAAAGGAGCTTAAAGATTTTATTATGGACTTTAACACACAGCCTCATATCTTTACTGCCGCCCTTAAAACCATAGAGTTGAACTCTGGTTCATCTTCAAGAATCGACTGGATTAAAATAAAAAATGAGCTGAACTTAACAACAAGATCACTTATGTCATTGCAGCACTCTTTGAAAAAACATTATAAGAGTAATCCACTAAAAAACGATAAGAGTTCTTACCAAGAAGACCACTCAGAGACAAAGAAATGGAACCAACCCAGTAAGGCTCGTGAATTTCAGCCTGCAAATACAATAGATTTCGATATAGACACAGATTTACAACCTTCAGAAAAAACCATATCAAATATAATCTCCTTGCTTGAGGCGGTCTACACGGCAAGGGCATCTCAAAAATATAAATTTGTTCACTCACCCGCAGCATTATTCAGCAATGGTGAAACTCTGTTTGATAGCATGAGACAATCAATAAAAACACCCATAATGCCTACATCTAATTACCTGCACTCTATTTCAACAAGCCTTAAATTCGCAAGGAAGTATGGTTATGCTATCCGTCAGCATTTATCCGCTCTTGCGAAAAATGAGCTGAAAGAAGTAGCTAATAACAGCGACATTTACCGCTCAAGCTCATCATTGCAAGAGAAAGTGTTTAAAGAAACACCGTTGCCAGATGTATTAAAAGAACTGAATGTTACGTCGTGGTGTGACGACAATTTGGTGTGCTTCAGCCAATTTAGACAAGAAATGTCCATGGCGGTTGCGCTAAGGCTATATGTAGCCTCAATCTACATACTAGTAGCTAGTTTTGTTGCTAGCAGAGTTACGTCTATGAGAAGTTTGAAACGGAATTGCTTTGTTCAATCACCTATCGATGGACTTTTCGATTTAATTTTAAGAATTCCAAAAAGTTCTGAACGTATTGAGCTTGAAGATGTTCACCGTCCTATACCAGACTTGATATTCGACTATGGCCTAGAGTTTGCTCTTTTAAACAATGAGCTAGAAGAGCGAAGAGGCTTTAATGTAGATGAAAACGAACAGTTCTTATTTGGCGGTTTTTTGTCACACAGGTCTTTTAAAGCCTATACATCAGATTTAGCTCAAGGGCGTGTTACCCCTCTCAGCAATGATTATATAAATGGTTGCCTAGACTTGTTTGCAGACTGGAGTTCCTCCCCCTTAATTAATGGAAAACGATGGTACCCAAGGAGTCACCAATACCGACGAACGTTTGCTGTGCTGTATTTCAACATGACTGACAATACGGGGTTAGAAGAATTGTCCTGGTTTTTGGGGCACGCTAACCTAGAGCAAACTTTTCACTACGCAGAAGTATCGCCAAGTTCCGAGTGGATTGACGAAGCAGAAGTTACAATTGCAAAGATTGGTGCTTCTCTCGGTAAGGCGATACTGGGTGATGCAAGCATTACAAATATTGTAAATACAGCTCGTAAAAAAGCAAAAACATCTCTGGTAATTGAACCTTTAGTAAGAGATTTGATCGAGGAGCATAAAAAAAATACTGGCGAGACAGTTCGATTTCATCGAATTGAAGGAAAGGATCTGTTTTTTTATTTTCAGAAAAAAGAGGCATATTGACATGGCAAGATTTCAAAAAGGGCAAACTTCTCAATCTGTAATTTTGAAAAAAAAAATGATCACTCAATCAATGATTCGTAAAAGTGAAATCCTCAATAACATAAAGCATTATGATGAAATTCCCGATAGTTTAACTACCAGTAAATCCATCATTACTAAGACAATGGTAAATAAGTGGCAGGACGACGCATTAGGCGTAATAAGCTATTCTTACAACTCTTCAATGACAGAACATAACGCATTAGCTTTACGTGCATTATTAGTTGCTATTGAAGACCTTAACGTAAGGCTTAAAAAATCGGAAGCAAATAAAAATAATAACTTTGCGACAAAAAAGAGTCGGTTAACAACCCAAGATTTTAATGAGTTGAAAAGAGAAAATGAAGACTTAAAATCTGCACTTGCAGAAGTTTATAGAGCATACATGCAACTTTTAGATAATTGTAGAGAGGATGAACAAATAGACAAAGCTTATAGAAAACTGATTTTGGATCAGGCTCGTATTCTAGGAAATAACAGACTGGCTTTGATAAAGTAATGTCATATGTTATGACGGCTAAATCACCCTGCCTTGATTTCCTTATAACCAGTCAGCGCAGAAATGAAAAACACGATTGCTCGCTTTCCCTAATAATGAAGAAAGACGGGGGTATAGATTGGCACGCCAATGCTTACCTAACCAAATTAGGCGGAGGCGCTCAAATATTTAATGTTAAGCCGTTAGCACCAACGGTTACAAAGAAAGCTTATAGCCTAAATATATTTTGTTCTTTCCTTGAAGATAAAAGAATTTCTCTATCCGGCATTAATGATGCAATATTGTATCAATTCATAGACGTATTAAAAGATCGAAAGATTGCCGATGACACAGTATTAAAGCATGCCAGAGTCGCTTTGGGTTACATTATATTTTTATCTGGTGAAAATCCCATCTGGAAACTAGCAACTAAAGAAAAAGACACGGTGAGAGCATACAATGTTCATTACTCTGAAAAGAAGTTTAAAGCAGGTAATAGAGAAATAACTTATGTAGATCATGTATCATTTACGGGGTTGATTAGCATTACCGTGGACGTAGAGTATATTCACGATCATGAATTTGTTTTATGGTTGGACGCCATAAATGAAAGCACCTATCACCCAGAGCTTAATGAATTTTTAATATACAGATGGCAAGCCTTCTCCACACTACTGGAGATTACTGGGGCAAGAATAAGTGAAGTTCACCAGATAACAAAATCTTCTGTAAAAATCGCTGCTAAGACACTCCTGAATGCAAAGAAGTGTGTATTAAGAGATATACCGATTCTTAAGGGTAAATATAAAGGCAAAAACAGGGAAGTAGAGGTCACAGGTGATGACCTACAGATCATAATATATTACCTAAAGTTGGTCGAAAACACGTTTCCAGACCAAAACCATGACGCTATTTTTGTTGATGCACGAAGTGGCAAACCATTGGCAAAATCATATCTAAAAAACTATGCTAAAAAAGTGATTAATGCTAGTAAGTATAAGGAAGAGTTGCGCCATGTCACAAATCACTCTTTCCGACACAGATTTATTACAATGAATGTAGCAAAGGCGATTAAGAAACTAGCAGCATCAGGAAGCTTTAATAATATTTTGAGTGTTGCTGCTACAGCATGTCGAAAAGTCACAATGCATGCTTCGAATGCAACTATGGCAAGATATGTCCATTTAGCGTCTGAACTGAATCATCAATCAACTCAGCTAGATAGTGTTTTACTTGAAATGTCGTCTCAGATCAGAATTAGAATGACAAGAATGATAAATATTAGTAAGTCCTTAAAAGCCAAACAAATCGATGAAACTGAAGCGATTCAATCGTTATTGACTCACATTGACGAGCTTGCAAAATTCGATTTCTAAGTTGTATCATTGTGATTACCAAGGGAAACTGCCGGTCTGTAGGCAATTGTGATTAATTCATTTCTCAGCTATGAAACCGACTGATATCTTCTGTTTCATTTGATCAAATCCTAAACCGATTGCGCAGCCCTAAGCCCACAATAAAAATCAAAATGATGGAAGTAATCCCCTGTAACCCCATAATTGGATAAACGATCGTTAACATTGTATCATCATGAAAAAATGCCCCTACCCCGTCCGTTCTTACATCTCTTGCCATCGTGAGAAATGGCACGCTGTTAAATGCAGAAAAAACGAATAGTTCCCAAACAGATTTAAGTGATTGAATTGGCTTTTCGGAGAGATAGGCATATGGTACGGCGAATATAAATATTGAAAGCAACCACAAAAACATAGGCCGCAAAAAAGATTGGCCATAGTCACATATCCCTGAAAAAACCATATCGATAAGAGAGACTATATTGTCTGTCTTAACCCAGCGTTTTGCCCGTTGCTCTTCGGCATGAAAAAGTAAGGCTTGTTCATGATTTTTACTGTTTTCTGTTAGTTCTTTTAGTCGGATCAGTTTTTCGATGTCGTCTTTATTCTCAACAATTTTCACGCCCCATTTGTTTTTTTTTCGTCGCAAGTGGCAGATTATCCCATAAAGGGAAATATGATTGGCGAAACTGGTATTAAGCATATCTAATACACAATTTAACGTGATATTTTTGATGACTACGGCATCGATAAAGGTGCAATTTTGAAAAGTGAACGACTTAATTTTTCCTGTATCATTGCAGTTATCTAAATAGAATTTCCCCGTGAATTTCGCACCATGAAAACTCGTGCTGCCCTCACCGAACGAGGTTAGATAAAAGTACACATTTCCTTCACCGAACGAGGCTTCATAAAAATCCACATTTCCCTCACCGAACGTGGCGTAGCTAAAATACACGTTACCTTTTCCGAATGATGTATTATTAAACCTTACGCTACCCTCTCCAAACTTGGCGCGAGAAAAGTGCACATCGCCATCGCCGAATGCTGATTTATTAAAGCTCACGCTACCCGCTCCGAACGAAGCGGTATAAAAGTACACATTGCCATTGCCGAATATTGTTTTATTAAAGCTCACACTGCCCTTCCCAAACGTGGCGTTGCTAAAGTGCACATCGCCCTCACCGAAAGTGGCACTTGAAAAGTCCACGTCCCCCTCGCCGAATATAGCTTCACTAAAGCTGACATTGCCATTAGGGAAAGTGAAGCCTTTAAATGAAATATCAGGATTGTCTTTGGTTCTAAGCTTTGAAAAGTCTACACTCCCAAAAGAAATATTGTATATAGGGTTTTCAGACACCCACTTGTTCCATTCGCCTTTTCCCGCTTGCCAAAGTACGATGGCGGCATAGGGTTCAAGCGTATCTATTTTTTGAACATCTTGTTGTTCGTTCATACCGCCCTCTTTTCATCCGTTGATAAGGTTAGTGTGCCACGGCCTTCAAAAGTAGCAATACGTTTTTCAACTACCTGAGATTCAACTGCTTTAAATGTAATCGTCCGGTAATCCCATCTAGTTCTTTGCAAGATTCCATGGTAATCGTTGTACGATATCGGTATTTTGTGCACTTGACCATTCACATTGATCGTCGCCCAATAGTAGATATCCGAGAGGTATCAGATGGTGGGCTTTCGCTGTGCAAACCGAATGACCAACTATGCCAAATATATCTCGCCTAACATTTATATTTGCTTCAGCATAAATTTAACAATGGCTCAAATTTTGAAAAAATAACGCAGTGTAGTATAAAAGATTTCAATCGTAAGCTAAATTAATTTAATAAAGAGAGATGCGACTGATGAAAATCCATGTACATCGTGTGCGGGCATATTAAAGTTTGAAACTCAAACTCCTTCAAACCCGCGATTTTGTGTACTTAGGTTTTGCCCAATTTACTCAATGTTTGTAACTAGGGTAAACCAAAGCTTAAACTTTATAAAACTCGACTAATTAATGTTTGAAACTCAGGCTTGCTTAATAAACTGACAAGCGGGTTTGAGCGAATTTCAGACCGTCACCAACTCGCCGTCGGTGGTCTGCTTCTTATCAGGCGTTGTCTTCCCAATTCTTATTATCAGTCTTATCGGTGAGTTCTGTTTTGCTCTGTGGTTGTTTCTAAAGGGAGTCAACACCAACATTTGGCAACAAATACACCAAGCCTAAGTGCGTGTTGAATTGAGTTTGCTTAGCATTGAGTTTCGAAAAAATATTCCGGACTTTCCAGCTTTGACAACACGGTCTGTTCCTCCAATAAATCGTTTCCCCAAAATCTAGCGGGTAAACAACACTTGCTTGCAAATGTCGTTTTCAGGCAAAAATTTTACTGCGTCCAACTTCCGGTTTACGGAGCTATCCTACAGCGAATCTTGAAGGGCCCTAATAGACAAGGACTTTCACGGCTAGAGACATTTGGGCACAATGCGATAGTTCATGCAGTGAATTTTAATAGTAAGCGTCCGGCGATCACCGTCTAGCCTAGCTTAACACTCCATGGTAACAACTTTTCGATATCTGGCTCGGGCCCGCTGAGCTGCCTTAGCAAATGCATCAAGTATTCGAACGGAACAAGACACCTACATCTAGACAGGCTCAGCATGGCATTATGCGGCGGTTGTGATTGACCTGTACACTCGCAGGGTTATCGGCTGGAGTATGTCGCATCGACTGGATGCGGAGCTTGCCGCAAGAGCCTCGGATATGGCGTATGAACACAGAGGTAAGCCCAAATGTGTGATTTTCCATAGCAACCAAGGTTCCCAATACGGTGCTCGCAAATTCAGACAGAGGCTGTGGCGTTACAAGATGACTCAAAGCATGAGTCCCCGGGGTAACTGCTGGGATAATAGTTCGATGGAGCGCGTATTACCAAGTGACTTCGTAGCAACGACCTTAGTAGTCGGAGTTTATTTTGACCATTACAAGTCATGAAATTTCTTTCAACGTTTTTAGGCCTTTGAATATCTTGTGTATTGAGTGAGACGAAATAGGAGGGATATACCATGGGGTGAGATTTATTTTGTACTCGATATAGCGAGGGTTATAGCTGTCATATTTAGTGTCAAAAAGATAAGCAACTTCGACCAGCTTTCTCAAATATAATAAAACTTCACCAGACTCCCAGAACCTGAGTATGTAGGTACCTTTACAGTTTGCCTCCCAGTCATTCCTAACCAGTCTTGAGTAGTAAGTGATCCACGAGCTGTTGAAGGTAAATACGTGAGATATATCTTTAGTGCAATAGCAAGCACACTGGGCAAGTCCTCCCCCAAGAGAATGTCCAGTGGCGCTTATTTTAAATTTTACACCCCCTCGATTAACTTTTTTAACAATCCATTGCTTGATATCGGTTAACCATTGATCGAGGTTTGCCTGTATTTGACGATAATATGAGTTTTCCTTGGCGTGCCCAAATAGGTCTAACAGAATAACTAAATTTCCCCAGATCCAATCAGACAGACTTTTCGTGCCGCGAAATACCAAAGTCACCTCAATTACAGGCACGTCGTTATCTAAAATTTTGTACCATGTTTGTGCTTTTAATCCCTTTTTCGTATTCAAGTCTACCTCGCAACGCCTCCACCCGCGGTTATGTAAAAACGTCTCGGAGTCGTTGTCATCGTTTTTATTATATATGTTGTAAGATAAGGCAGCATATTCATCTACATATCCCTCTAGGGCATCCTTGCCATGGATACCTAACACACTTTTTATGGAGAGGATCTCTTTGCTTTCTTTGTGAATGGTTTTTTTCACATCGTCTTTTGATAAAAACATGGTTACTCCTTGGCAAATTATGTGTAGCTATTGCCTTGCGGCTCTCAGGCGGTTTAACCGGTCTTGATTTCTTCTTTTAATCTCTTCAGTTGTAGGCCCTTGACGGTCATCTTGGTTGGTTCAATCGCCTTAATAGACCCTCGGCTGTTCAGCGTCCGTGCTACTTGACTTGTTAGTATTTAATATATTTTCGCCATTTGAGTTACTGGATTGTTCGATTTTCTTCCGAAATAGAATCCAATAACTAATGTCAGAATGGGCGGGACAATTCGAATGCATGCCTCGAAAATTTCCTTACCTCTACCAATCTGTTCAGGTGTTGCCCAATAGTACATCACCTTAGCTAATAAAAAGACAAATGCTAATGCAGTTAAGACCACAGCACCAAAAAATAAGTGATGAAGCCTGCATTTATGGCGAGAAGCTCCTAGAGCTTCAGCAGTATTAAATGGCAAACCAGCACAACGCTTTTAGGCCGTGCTGTGTGTTGAGCGCTTAATTGCCCATCTCTCGATATTTATCTTTGTATTGATCGAATGACGCTTTCTTGTCCTTAAACAGCTCAAGCAAATCAATAGTGAAGAAAACACCAGACTCAGAGCCAAATTGTGAAACACCAATCGAGTAGGTGTTATCAAAATGAAACATAAGCCCGTAACCTTCGTCTTGCACGCCTCCTCTATCCGCGTAGTTAACGGTGATTGACGCGCCACAGGCATAGCCAAAGCAGGCATCTTGCCAATAGTTGAAGCCTATGACTTCTAATGCGATCGTGCCACGAACTTGGTCACCATCATCGGCCGTACTGACGCTTTCATACAGCAGGTTGGGCCGCATGGCGAACCATTGTACTTTCGGGGGCGATTTAAAATCGTGCTCCTGCTTCCCGTAAAATGCTTCATACAATACCGTCGTCAGTCCAATACCCAGTGGCGTCTGCGCTCTGGACTCTTTGATATAGTCTGTCCATTCCTTGTCTTTCAGCGTCAGTAATGTCAAGGCAAGTTGTATGGGTTCAGCACGTAGCGGATTGTAGACGTCAGCCAAGATTCCCATATACAGATGAAAGGCTGCCCAGCATGCATTGTCATCAAAGCAAGCTTGTGCATCGACTTGTGGTATGTCTTTGTCTATACGAAGTCCTCTTCCTTGCTTAAACAGGGTAATGCTGTTCACGGTCAGTTCGTCGGGTCTGTCGATTTTACTGTTCGGTATCATGCCTGTTGCCACATCGCCCCGGACGTCAAACAACGGTGTGAGGTAAATATCCAGATATTCTGATATTGCCGGCATCGCTGCATTTGCATCTTGTCGCAGCGCTAGGTGAAAGCTAAGTAGCGTGTCATGCAGCTCGTCTTCAGATATTCCATCACCTTGAATGGCTTTACACAGCGACTCCATCGCTTCTTTGGCTTCATCGAGAGACTCAGCAAAATACGTACTGGCGTTTGGATCAAATCCTACATTGCAAGTGGCAGGAGTCTGTGCCCAAACACTCAGAGGGAAGCCGAATACAGTGATAAAGATTAGGTTGACTAATCGCTTATTCATCGTCGTTACCTCCAGTTAAGTTGCTAAACTGTGCCTCGATGGCTCTCAGTTGGTCTCTGAACGCGGTGATATTCTCGTAGATGTTTCGTGCATCATTGGAGAATACAAACTCCTTTTCATCCTCGTCCCAATACAGGCTGATATCCGCATCTTCTATATAGTCGCGGAGTATTTCGAATTTGCCGTGCAACGTGGTCTGTGCATACGCGAGCTTTGCTGCTGCCAGTTCGTCTTTATTGGTTTTAAATTTAGGGAACACATTCATGAAAAGCGGTAAATAGACCCTTGGGTCCGCTAGGTAGTGGTCGAGATCATGGACATTTGCACGTTCGACTTTATTGATAGCGATATTTCTAAATTCACTGCCTTGGATCAAAGGCCAGTTAGCAGCTTGGTTGAACTTCACCAAAGATGCGATGGGATCTAATACGTGACGGCATGTCATGAAGTTAATGCATATTCCGTCAGGACCAGGTTTCACCACAGAGGTGTACGGGTTTGATTCAGTGATAGGCAATTGGCAGACATTTGCAATCATTGAGATTGAGCCGATTTTATTCAGTCCGGCTGATAATAACGGCTCGCCATGCTCATCATAGAGGCTATTAACATAAAGTTTGTGCAACGTGTCATGCGTGACGGCTGTACCCAGTGAATGACAGACGAAATGAACCTCTTCACCCGCTTCGGTGGCCGCCTTCATAGCTTCAACGATCTGTTTGCCTACTCTTGCCTGAATGGCATCAGAAAAATAGCTTCTGTATATCGCCACATCCAATAGATGCGTCGCCCAAAAACTGTCATCTTCGGCAAACTTGGTGTTCAACTCGTTGATTTTGGCAACCAAAGAGGGAGCACCAGGGTATTTGGTGGCGAGCTCATCAATCGTTGCGTTCTTCATGTACTCTCGAACGTCGTGATTGATCGCATCATAGTCGATATAGTGCGTTTCCACTGATTCACTGAACTTCTCCAAGCTACTGAAGTGTTCGCTAGCGGCATCAAGTGGTGTAAAGAGGGTTTCTAGAAATATATCTTTCTCGTGCTCGCCCATGCCGTGCACAAGAATAATGTGTGGCTTAGCCATTGTTTCCTTATCCTTAACATCACCTGCGCGGTGATATGTTGTTGTTAAATTCCTATTGCCAATAAATATGAATCGGACATACAACCGGACACCTTGTCCAACTAACCACTTTACAAGTATTGTATAAAAAACATTCAGTTGCAATACTTTCCAAAGGAAATTCAGGCTTTAACTACTGTCATGCGATACAAACATCGCATTTATGTTCGACTAGAACACAGTGTTGTATCTTTGTATTAGCTTGCTTTGTACTGCATTTCACGTGTCGCCATTGCTTTGCGTGTCACTCTAGTAATATCTGCTTTTGAACAGGCCTCGCCTCACAGCTCTTGTCGCAAAGCGAAAACTTAAACAGAGAAGTTTGCAGATTTTATAAAACTTAAGGTCTCATGTACTTTATGACGAAATACAAGAGTAAATCACCATTAAACAAACTAATGCCGATTTCGAGAGAGTGGGCACAAAAACAATATAATTTATCGCTCAAAGGCTGCCTAGCTTCCATCTGATGCATTGACGTGTGCCAAAATAGTGCCGAGATCTCTCCCTTTAATGTTATCGAGTTGTAATTGCCTAGTGTTAACACTTTTTATCTTACTTCGCTTTCTAAGTAAAAAATGTCTACAGATTTAGGGTAAGATCACTTTTGAGGGTTTAACTTGGTTGTAGTACTAATACAGCCGGTATAATCAGATAATTCTATACCTGCACCATTCCATCTAATAGGAATCTTGAAATTTATGCTTTTTGTGTTCGGAGGAAGATTCGCGATTTCGGTATTAATCTGAAAATCATCAGATAGATCAAAGCCAGCTTCCTTAACAAAGTCGTCGAAATGTTCGATATTTTCCAATCGCAGGAATGTATAGATGACTAATACAAAATTAGCATTGGTGATTTCAATTTCATTACGCGCACTTTCAATTTCCGCAACATCTATTTGAAAAATAACATTCTCTGAACTATTAGGTGCTATAGAATAGTGGTTATTATCTCTAAGCGCATCTTCAGTCCCTTTGCGGTCTATTCCGTCTAACGGAATCAACTTTCCTGTGCCACAATTATGAAATTTGAACGCAAAATAACTATCGTATGCCAATGGCGATTCGGCATAATTTATCATGTTCATTTTAACACCAACTGTAGTGTTTTCTGCAAATTTTTGAGCATCTCTAATCGCATATTTCGGATAAAAATCGCGGAATATTATTAATTTATTTGCTATATCAGAGTTGCGCTTGAGAACGTCTATCTGCTCTGCATTTACTTGGGTTTGCTTGCGGATTTCAATCAAGGTGAAGACTGAAATAGCAATCCCTATGGAAATCACTACCAGTTCAGCCCACTTTAAAGTAGCAGTCTAATTTTTAAACAATCCTAAGACATTGTTTTATTTATAGCAACTATATAAGTTCCTGGATCTCCAATTTATCGTCTGCAACTTTTTTCGGTGTGCGATCTTGTTCCTTGAGTATAAATATCAGCTTTTTCGGGCGACAGTCATTGGGTAAAAAGCCATAGTTTGTTAGTCCGATTGATCCGCATTTTCATTCAATAAGTGACCCACCCTATTCATTCTGACGAGCATGAAAAACGGGAGTTCTACCATGTCTGACTGTGGTCAATATTCAGTGCAAAAACCGTTAAAATTGGATCAATCTGGACTGCAAATCAACACTGATCTTCACTACGTATCTCGCTATCGCTAAGAAGCGAACTCGTTGGCGAGAAAGATTTTTAGCATAAAATTGAGAATTAAGTTTATTACTGATGACTCGCACAAAGAGACTGGACTATAAGAATCATTTGGTGAAATTCACCTCAATGACAATAAGCTTATTTATCTTAAGCTGTCATTCCATACTTTAATTTCGTGATTGAGTCTTGTACTCTAATAATTCCCGATTCACTATCCATTAGTGCTAAGGGTGTTATATTTCCGAGCCCTCGATTCTTCGCATTGAACCACAGTCTTGTACCCTCAGGCGTTCCAAAATAACCAAGCGCATATATCCAAACATACTTAATTTTAGCTGCTTGCAGCTCAACCTCATCATTTGCTAACGAGCTAAAGCATTGATGGTCAACATTATATAAATCGCTTAGTTCTTTAAGTTCATGTGAATTCATCTTGTGTCCTCCGTTTATCGGCCAACAACGTTCGCACTTAAAACTTTTTTCAGGGAAACTGCATAAACTTTCAATTCTTCTTTTTGACGATCTATTAGCGACATTTTAGATATCACCGAATATTGTGCCTCAAAGTCGTCAAGCTCTCTGTCGAATATTAAGCCTTGATATTCATTTGGCAACTCATTTACGTCAAAATTCCCCATGCCCGAATAATACCCGATATAATATTTTTCGTGACGGATACAGTAGTAGAGCATCTGCTTACTGAGCCAGGCTTCAATATTAGTCACTGCTGACTGAAGTTCATCTTTGTTCATTATTGAACTCATTTTCGTTTTTAGATTACTCCGAACTTACCACTTCTTACCGAGATATGCGCCTCGCATATCATCTAACCAAATACTTAAAAATTCAAGATGAACTTGCCAATGTTTTACTATAGTCTCATTGGTGTAGCTATTACGACTTAGTTGATACATTAATTCAGAAAGTTGCGTAGCCTTGTTCCTTGGTTCGACATTGCTGACGCATAAAGTCCTCGTCTAATTGTGAAAGAATTTATTGTGCGGTGCCTATGTGAGATCTAAAAGACGGGGTTTGGCAGACGGTTACGATAAATTTCTTACATCTTACCTGTTGATTTATCAGCCAACAGCCCCAATAAACCTTTTTAGGAACAAATACTTCTATGTATGGTAATTTAACTCGCGTGTCTGAAATAAAAACAAAAATTCTAGCTGCAATAAATGAAAACCGCTTTATTAATGAAGTTCTAGAGTTAGAAGACAGAAGGAAAAATACCGAAAGTGTTGTTAGTGAGCTTATTAAGCTACACAAGGATTCAATAATTGATATACCCGAGCTATTCTTAAGTCTTGGTGATACAACAGAACAGTATAATTTATTTTGGGCTTTAGACTTTTTTTCAAAACTGCTACCAAAGCTTGATATTGAAGTCAGTGAGGCAATCAAAGTTGTTGATTACCTACACGAATTAAATAAGCAAGATCTTGCTTCAGGTACGATACTAGATGCTTACATAGACTTTTGTGTTGCTAGTGAAAGCCGAGTAATTGACAGTCTAAACTTCTCAATAAAACATATTAAAGCAAAATCTCATTTTATTCCATTATCTTTAATCGCTGGTTCACGCGTTAATTTCACCAAATACTTCTCTAAAATAATTGAGCTTACAACTAACAAATCAGCTGTAGTCAGAGCGTCAGCTGTTTTGGCGTTTGGTCGTATCAACTACGAAGAAAGACTAGAGAAAACGGAGCTAGCGCTCCAACAAGTATCAAATGCAATCAAAAAAGAACAGGTGTCAGACTTATACGCTAACGCTTTAAGAACGCTGATATCGCTAAAACAAGTTAATCCTCGATTAGAAATAGAAGAGGAAATTGACAATATTTTATTGGTTACTGACGATGTTTTGTTGCACGTAGCGTCTACTACTTTTTTACATCACCAAGATGTAATCACTCAAAGTATTTCTTCAAAACTATTAAATTATCTCAGTTCGACAGATACCAAAAACAAAGGTACGTTAAGTAACATTGATCATGGTTTAAGCAGACAATTCAAAGCTGAAAATATTGATTCTGCCTTGGAGTTTATTGAACGCTACTTGATTACCCACCCAAAGCACATAACTATCAATAGCTTTAGCTGTACTATTCGAAAGCTATTGGATAATGACGAGAAACACTTAAATTACGTAATAACTAAATGGCTCTGCTCCAAACAAACACTCTTATGTAGAGCTGTAATGGATATACTCGAAAATGTACACGCTGAAGAGTTTGCAATTTACGCAGATATTAAACTACTAGGCAACGATACTGACAAAAGAATATTTACAGCAAGAAAAGCTGTGGGGTGGCTATTCCACAAACCGATCACAGCTGCTAGCTATTTACTTTCATTAGTTGATACTGCCAGCGATGAAGAAGCTCAACACTTAGAAGAGCTATTGTTCGAACCTTTACTTTTAAGTTACTCAGGCAAAGTTAAGCGATACTTAATCGAACAAAAAGAAATTGGAAATGAGAAAAAAGCTCAAATAGCATCGAAAGCTTTAAGCAGGCTATCATCATACGATGAAGGACTAAAATCTGCTTGGGAAATAAAAGAACTTCGATGCCCCCAATCACAATACGAGATTTGGCATCAGCACTTTAACCAACAAGTGTCAGAGTCTTATAAGGAAACTAGGAAAGGTTCAATCGCTGAGCTTTTTACTAGTGTAACGCTTTTGTACGGAAACTGTTCTATTCATCAAGTTCACTTAGGAGATGGTAAATCTAAACGAGTGGAGTCTCCTCTCCAGTCATTTGAACACTCTACTGAGTTTCCTAGATTAGATTCATTAGATCCATACGGATGCGATTTTGACCTGCGCGTTCTCAGAGTTGAAGGGTGTGATAAATGAAATTAATCATCAGCCAATATCTTGCTTCGTTAAGAGAACGTGATGAATTAGATATAATACTGCCAGACCTGTTAAGTGAATTAGGACTAACTGTATTTTCTCGTCCTGGAAGAGGCACAACTCAGGACGGTGTTGATGTTGCGGCCGTCGGCTCATTAAATGGTGAGCCAGAAAAAATTTATCTATTGTCAATAAAGTCAGGAGATCTAACTAGAAGTACTTGGAGTGGAGATTCCCACCAAGCACTTAGGCCTTCATTAGAGGACATTATTGACGCGTACATTCCAAATAGACTTCCCGTCCAACACAAGAATAAAGAAATTGTAATTTGCTTATGTTTTGGAGGTCTTATCAATGAGCAAGTACGACCAAAAGTGGAAGGCTTTATAGCTCGTAATACTCTTGAGAATATCTGCTTTGAAGAGTGGAATGGCGACTTTATCGCCGATTTAATTATGCAAGGTTTCCTAAAAGAAGAACTGCTCCCTATAGACGCCCGCTCTATGCTCAGAAAGTCTTTAGCACTTATTGATGAACCAGAATATTCATACCAACATTTTTGCAGACTGGTTTATTGGCTTAGCAACCAAGAAACAAAAAACGATAAAGAGAGTTTAACACTGCTACGGCAACTAAATATTTGCCTTTGGATTCTTTTTTCTTGGTGCAGAGACGCTAATAATCTAGAACCCGCCTATCTTGCAAGTGAAATCACATTGCTAAACGCATGGGAAATAGCTAAGTCGCATAGAGCATCAAATTTAAAAGTATCTAAAAGTATAATGAGTACGTTTTCATCATGCCTACGCACTTATCAAACTGTCACTAATGAATATTTGAATAAATGCGTAACTCCCCACGTTGGAAGAAGACATGCAATATCGAATGCAGTCAACCCTATGTGCAAGTTCGATGTTAACTTAAAGTTATTTGATTTACTTAGTAGGCTAAGCATACAAGGTATTTGGCTTTCCAATGAAATAAGACAGAATTACGATAAGAGTGAAATCATAAGCGACAATTTAATCAATAACTTGCACGAAAACTTCGATGCAGTAAAAAAACTCATATGTAACAACCCTGTTTTACTGTCACCTTATAAAGATGACCAAGCAATTGATATAGCCATAGCGATCTATTCCCTTTCCCTTGATCAATCAAATATGACCTTCATAAAAGATTGGTTAAAAGAGTTAATACAAAGAGCTCAGTTTTCATATGAAGCTAATGGTATTTTCCCTAGCAACACATCCGATTACTCAAAATTAATCACATTGGGAGAGCGACAGACTAAAGAGCAGAAAGAAGAACTTACAAAATCTAGTGTGTTGTATCCACTAATTTCGACTGTAGCCTCACTGTACAAAATGGAAGACATATCAAAAGCAGTTGGTGATTTTTACGAAAAATCACTAAGCCACGGTGCTATGCAATACTGGTATCCGCTGGCTGATACTGAGGACTTTCTTTATACAAACAAACGCAAGCACGGTGGAGTACTTCACCCAATTGATCTTTCTGGTAAAGATGCAGATAGACTAGAACGGGTATTTGACGAGTGTATCAATTCAGAATATTACAATGAATTAAGTGCTGTTGAAGATCGGTTAGAACCGTTAATAGCCGTTGCTTGTAGACACTATAGATACCCGTTACCCATGTACTTCTGGCTAGATGATTATAAATTATTCAAAGAACAATTAAATTCAGTTGAGGCGGCAATTAATAGCTAGTACTCTCAAAGAACAATTAATCACAATTCTAGTAACCTCTGTACTAACTAGCACAGGTTGGATTGGAATCCAGTATTACAACGAAGATAAACAGCAAGAACGATTTTCCTACCAACTGCATAAAGAGCTATATGACAAAAGCTCAAAAGCACTTGAAAAGATTGATAAAACGTACTCAAAATTAATGGATTTCTATACCACCAAGTACGGTTTATAAAAGATAGAAAGGACGTTATAGAATAACTACCTTTGAACCATACTCCATTAAATTAAATGGAGTGAGTTCAATACTTTGGGCTTTAGTCGAACCAAATTGACTTTCTAATCACAAGATTTAAACTGCTCGAAGACTATAAAAATCATTGAAAAAACTTGGAGTTAGTTAAATCAAATGGAAAACAGAGTATATTATGGAGAATACTCACTACGTCACTGGATTGATTTAGTGTTAAGAAAAAATATTGTTTTACCTGACTATCAACGATATTTCGTTTGGAATGAGAAGAAGGTCGAAACACTTATCGAAACATTTAAAAATAAGCAATTTGTTCCCCCTGTCACTATTGGTGCATTCAAACTAGGAAACAGTAATGAAAACTTGCTATTAGATGGCCAGCAAAGGGTCACTAGCATTTTGCTTGCTTATCTTGGCCTCTACCCTGACGCCGCCACTTATAAATCAAATCTTGATTCTTTCGCCAACGATAATGATGATGACGAACATGGTGACGAAAGCCTTTTTGACAACATTCTAGAGTGGAACTTTAAAAGCTTAGTTCAAAGAGGAACAAGTAAAGAAGAAATTTTAAGTAATATCCAGCAAGGCAACTATAAACACACCAACCTGAATATAACTGATGAGTTTTTAGATAGCAATTTCCTTGGTTTTTCATACTTAGTTCCTCAAACATCTGAAGAAAAAACACAGCAAAAGTATTATTCATCAGTTTTCAGAAACATTAATATTCAAGGTGAACCATTATTACCACAAGAAAGTAGAGCATCTTTATACTTTCTTGACCAAGAGCTGGTAGGGCTATTTGACCCAGACTTTGCCAAAAAAATTGTAATTAAGCTTGTAAGTAGTGAGTCAAAAGCTGACTTCATTCGTTATTTAGCCCTTTTATCACAGTATCATAACGATGGAGACCCTTCGAAGGTAGCTCGTGGTTACAAGCAGAAAATGGAGAAATTGTACGAAGGGTATATTTTTTCAGCTATCAATGGTGAAACCTCTAACATTTACGGTACTTTCTTGAATATTTTTCCAGACAAAGAATATAAAGTTTACTTAGAACAATTGGAAAAAACTTTAACTGAGATCGGTTTACTTAAAAAATATAACTCCATCATTGAACTAGACGCTTACCTTTTTGGTATTATTTATCACACTCTTTTCAAAAAGAAGCAGATTGATACATCAAAAAAAGAGCAGTTAATTGCCGAACTGGATAGAAAAATAACACAATATAAAAAGGACCCTTCTCATTTAAAAAGCCCTAACAATTTAGGCCAACTTAGACAAAGAATATCAGATTCTATTGCTATATATCGGAAGTATACAAACAATGAATCACAATAAATTTATATTATCCCCCATAAAGGACATTCTCGTAGATGTAACTTCTGCAAGCATTGGAATAGGCTCAGGAGTGGAGACCTATCCGCTTTGTGATTATGTAATGCAGTCAGCTCTACTTAAAATAACAGGCGCTCAAGAACAAAAAATGAAGTGTATATGTTGGGAGCTTGCCACAAATGATTATGAATATAGATATCAAAGGTTTACGTTAAAGCCTTTTGGCGAATGCTCAAATTATCTAGAGAAAAAAGAAATTTACAAAGATTTAGTTTCACAAATAGAAAAACACGGTGAATCAAAGTTCAAAAACGGATTAATAGATAATAATCTAATAATAAATGAGACCAAGAATGCAATAATTCATTCTTTTAAAGATACAAACTTATTGATTTGGGCTCACAAACAATACCTTGAGTATGAGTCTCTTTGGTCTAATGTCACCGCCAAATATTTCGCCAACAAAGATAATTTGTTTGTAAACAAAAGTAATATCGGGAACGATGTTAAAAAAGATCTTATTGATATGTATGACCATTTATATAAGCACCGAAATAGAGTCGCTCACAACACCCTTTCATATCAGCAGAATTTACCAACCCTAAAGACATTGTTAAACGAAAACTATCAGTATGAAAATTACTTTATATACTTCTCTATACTGGTTCTGATAGATAACATATTCATTTCTCTATATAAACACTATCTGAAAACCATGAACCAACTAGGCCAAAACATTTAAAAAGCAGCTCGCTAGAGCTAATACCCCAGATTGCTATAGCGAGTTGCAAGATTATGTTATTTTAAAGTAACCGATCACATTAAGGTGTGCTTGACAGCATTTTCAAGTTTGGCGTTAGTGGCGAATTAATTTTTATGCTGGAGCTACAATAGCACCAAAATCAAAGTTCCGTCTAAGTTCCTCTTCTCTAGCAAGGCTTTTTGGATCAAATGCCTGTATCCGAGAAAGAGACTGTTGTGCTTCTTCCAATTGGCTCATTTTTACTCCTTATTTGGAAATGACCTTTAACAGTTTTATTGAACCATTATTAATAGCAAACCGTCGATTGTTCGCAACATCAGTAAGACGCGTCTCATCAGCATTTACCTTCAACACCATGATTGTTACAACGATCGGGAAGCGAGTTAACGCTTATATATTTCCCTGTAATGAATGCACGATTTGCGTCACTTTACCCTGCATGTTGCCAAAAATAGAGTTCCTGGGCGAACCAAAAACTGGAAATGATTCGGCTCCTTCAGACAGCATGTGCTTTTCGAATGAAACTTGCTGCAACGCGAATGGATTGGGCTTATATACCAAATCCAGATAGTTGCCATCATATTGACGGACATATACACGCTTAAATCCACAACTATAATGCACGTCGTTTTCGTTGTGCGCATCAACAATCAGCGTGACGATCGAAACTGATTTTTAACGAAACGTCACCATCGTTTTTTATAACAAAATCAAATTCTGTTAGTACTCCTTGTTCGCTCTGTTCATTTGCGATAAGACGACCCAAACTATGAAATAATTGTGAAATATTGGCGTCCGGCTCTAAAAATTCGACGTTGGATGGCGAACTGTAGTTAATTGCTATATCAATATCAGCCTTACTCTCCAGTCCATCAGAAAAATCTACATTAATTGCTATGCTACTCCACGACGCTAAATTTAATTCAAAAAAATGGTCTTTGATATCTTTTGCGATATTAGAAACTGCTTGCATATTAATCTACCGATAACGAGTTTATGGAGTTCAAATCAATGACTCTGTCTGCTAATTCAATAGTTTCTTTGCGGTGAGCAATCATGATAGTCGTGATCCCTAGTTTTTTGAGCGCACGATTTACTTTGCGCTCCCTGATGGGATCAAGATGACTAGTTGCTTCATCAAGAAACAAGATTTTAGGCGACTGATACAGCGCACGTGCTAGTAAAATGCGCTGTTTTTGTCCGCCTGATAAGGTATTTCCCATATCCCCCACCAGTGTCGAAAAAGCCATCGGCATATTCATGATTTCGTTGTAAATACTAGCGACTTTACAGCAGGCGTGTAGATGTTTGGTGTCGGGCGACGGGTCAAACATAGTAATGTTATCTCTCAGGCTACCGCTAAACAGAGAGTCTTCTTGCATCATTGCCGAAATTTGCTGGCGATAATTCTTAAGGCCAATGTCATTTATGCATACATCATCCACGCTGACTTGACCTCTTTGCGGTTGTATTAATCCCACCATAACTTTTAAAAGTGTACTTTTGCCACATCCTGATGGCCCCACTAAGCAAACAATTTCACCTCGCTTTACTTCAAAACTCACGTCACTGAGAGTAGGCTCTTCCAGAGACGAATAGTTGTAGGTGATCCTCTCAACTTTGAAATGCTCGAATGCGAGAGGGTAATTTAGCTTGCCTTCTAAATGGGATTCTTGTTTGCTCTTTAAAATGTCACTCATCCGCTGGAAGTGCACAATCAGATATTTCATTTCAAACCAGTTATCTACAAGCTTCTTGGAATGTTCAGATACCCTTTGTTGGTAGGCGAACAAAGCTACTAGCATGCCAACGGTCAGGGTACTATCTAACACCATTGTAATGCCTAACCAGACAATCAATATATATTCCAAACCACTTGTCAGCTGAAATAAGGAGGCATAGCCAATTTGAGTTTTTTGGACTCCAATGTTGCTGTTCAAAGATTTGACAAACGCATTTGCCCAAACTGAAAGACGTTTTGATTCCTGACCGAAATTTTTGAGGGGTACGATCCCACGAAGGCTTTCTAAAAATAGTGTATCTTCACGTGCTTTACATATGATGGCTTCGTTAGTCTTTGAAATGTAAGGTTGTAAAGTAAATCTGCGGGATAAATAATAAACAAGAATAGATACCATCGATATCGATGCCAATAATGGGCTATACAAGGCCATTATCAAAAGCGTGAACACAAGAAAAATCCCGTCAACGATGCTTTCAACCCAGTCAGTAGTAAGAGTCTGGCTGATAACTTCAAAAGACTTAAATCTGGATTGGACATCGCCCATATGTCGTTTAGCGAAATACTCATGGGGTAGCCCCATTAAGTGTCGAAACACAGATGACAAAACATGCAAATTTAACTTAGCACTTAATTCAACCACTTGATAACCACGGATCAACCATGCAAGCGATTTAAACAGACTGACAAATACAAAACCAATGCCAAGTACAATGAGAAAATCAGTGTCCTCACTAATGAGAATATTATCTATGGAGATTTGCGCGAAAAAAGGTATGGTAAGCAGAAATACCTGCATTACAAAAGACAATCCCATAATGATTGAGATAGACTTCCAAAAGGTGTTGAAGCCAGTAATTAGGTCGTTAAATCGGATTGCAGGCTTAGGTTTTTTCGGTGCGAAATTGTTTTTTGGAAAAATCTCCAGTGCAACACCTGTAAAGTGCTTTGAAATCTGTTCGATGGTAAAGCTGCGCTCACCGATTGCAGGGTCGTTGATGTAGAAACGGCCTTTTTTGACTTCCTTCAGAACTACAAAATGATCGAAGTTCCAATACAGCACCGCAGGAAGAGTCAATTCAGGTAATTCGTCTAGATTTAACTGAACTGCTCGAGAATTAAACTCTAAATGGTCTGAGATAAACATAAGATCCTTAATTGTAAGACCTTTTAAACTCACTGCATGCCGTTCGCGCATTTCAAACAGACTGAGCCCTTTCCCATAGAAGTTGGCTACCATGGCAAGGCAGGCTAAACCACATTCAGCAGCTTCCGATTGCAATATATTTGGAAATTTTTTAGCAAACATTGATTAGTTTCTTGATGAAATAGAGAACAGCGGACGAAAGAACCATTCAGCTAACGTTCTTCTTTCGCTGGCGAGATAGACCTCAACCTGCATGCCCGGATACAAAGGAAAAATATCGGACTCGCTTTTCACATATTGATGCTCCAGTTGCAAATAGACACTGTATGCGGGAACGTCTAGCCCTGAGCGATCAAAGTGATCTTTAGGCAAAATTACGGTTTTGCTGATATTGCTAACTGTCGCTTTGTACGACCCAAATTTTTCATAGGGGTAAGCAAAATAACGCAAATTGACATCAAGATTTTGCTTTATAAACCCTATTGAATTTGAAGGTACGTACATTTCAGCCATCAATGATAGATCTGCCGGCACAATTGAAAGCAAAAAGCTATCTGGCGTAATACTACTACCAGTTTTTAGAAGAAGCCCAGAAACGGTTCCACTTATTGGGGCACGTACTTGATAACCTGACTGGGAACGAAGGTTGTGGACCTGCCTTTTTAATTCATTAACTTCCAATTGAATATCTTGCCGCGCGGAGTCTACTTCATTTTGCAGTAATGCAAGTTTGTTTTGAGTAGCATTTAGCTTGAACTGCAACGTCTGAATATCAATTTGATGTTGATTGAGCGTGATTTTGCTGTCTAAATATTCTCTTTCCTGTAAATTGAATTCAGTTCTCGAGAGACGCTTCTGCTTAAATAAAGTCTGTGCTGCATCACGTTCTGCGGCGATAAGCAACACCACGTCTTTTTGAGTATCCAACAACTGTTTTTGTTGCTGAATTTCCATTTCCAACCGCGACTTTTCTTGCATGACTTGTGCGCTTTGCAAGACTAATCGTTGATTTAGATTCACTTCACGTTTCCGCAACAGGGCGATACTGCTGTCGAGCTCGAAAATTAAGTTTTCAATGGTGTTGTTACCCACGGAGTCAAAATTAGTGGGATTGATAGTGAGTAAGACATCACCTTCTACTACATTATCACCTTCATTCACATGAAGTTGTGATATTACACCACTCCTCTGAGCTGTAAGACGCGATGATTTGCCCGAGGAAACTAACATGCCACTTGCAAGTTCATATCTCGCATATTCAAAATTGAATATGACGAGTAGCAGCCCTGCAAAAAAAATGCACAATAGTCCTGAAAAGACTTTTAATAAAAGCGGAGGTGTTTTTAAAACGTGCCCGTCGTTTTGACTGACAATGTGTTGTAACGCTTCCTTTCTAAAAATCGTATTCATAAGTTAATGCTAGGCAACCTTTTCCTCGTCTTGAATACCCAATATTTCAAGCAAGCGATGCTGAGGCATACCATTGTCTAATAAGAACTGTGCAACATGTGCATAAAATTGCTGTAGACTTTCACAGAACACTGATGGATTGTGAAAGGAGTGATTTTTTGAATCGTATTGATGGGTTTGAACACCGCCACCGCCACAAATATTTGCCCAGCAACAAACTTCACAAGCAGGGGGAACGGCTCTTGATTCCTTCTCCATCTGAATCAATAGAGGTTGAAGCAAGAATTGTTCTAACGTTGTTTCAGTTACATTTGGTTTGATGAACTCATCCCACACTGGGGTTATACGTAAAATGTCATCAGGTGCGCACGTGCCATCACTGTGGATGGTAAATGCAATAGCTTTAGCGGCTTGTTTAGAGAAGCCAACGAAACGATTGGTTTCATCGCCACTAAATGCAGCAATAAGATTATTTATCCTTCGAACCTCAATATCTTCAAAGTCTTCTTTCCATAATTCAAAAAGATTAATTAGGTAGTCGCCATACGCCGCAGCTGTTGAGGAGTCGAAGTTATCATGCGTATAATCTGGGAGCAGGAAGTCTAATCCAGGAAACTTTAAGTCATCGACAAAGTGACGATATATTTTATTGGAGTCAAATTCATGGTTAATTACAGCAAGCCCGCCATAACTTTTTATCCTGCCAGACTCATAGGCTTCTCTTAGCAAACGAATTCCGTTCACGGTGTCATCGTAACTGCTACGCCCTTTATGATCTATACGGAATTTATCATTGTAAGATTTAGGTCCATCCAAACTTACACCAACTAAAAAGTTGTACTTACTTAAAATGTCAATCCATTCGTCGTCTATTAAAGCGGCATTAGTTTGTATGGCAAATCGGAGCTTAACGTCAGGATCAAGTGCGTCGATTAGTGCTTCTACTATTTCGATGAAACGCTCTTTTTTCAGGAAAAGTGGCTCTCCACCATGAAAATCTAAATTTACTTGATTAATACCAATACGTTTTGCGCCTTCAGCTAAAAACGCACCGATGTCAGATGCGGTTTTTGGCGTCATTACTGCCGGCATCTTTTCAAAATCATTATTCCCACCATTAAAATAATAGCAATAACTACAATTTAGATTACAACGTTCAACTATTTTAAGAACGATTTCGACGGTATTAACTTGCGAGAGGTAAGTCTGATCCATTTGCATATAAAATCCATTTAAGTCTTTTTGAAGCGAAAGCGGTTAGTCAAAACTAACCGCAATTGAATAGTAGCTAGACTAGAAGCGAATTTTTATCCATAGCTGACCCCATCCACCACCGCCAGCGATTTTTGTCAACATATCTGAAGCGATATTTTTACCAACTGGCTTTTTCTCAAGATTTACCTGACTTTTCAATTGCTCTAACTTCTTCATATTACTTAATCCTTAAGTTTGTTGTTGCGAAGGAATTCGCTATTCGATTGAAGCAGTGAAAGTACAAAAATGCAACAAGAAATATTTATTTTCAACGAAGTTATTCTAAAAAGTGAAGCGTGTTTGTCGAGAAATCGATGAGTGTTTTTGCTTGTTGAAGATTCGCCATGCCTATGACACCGACTACATTAAATTCAAATTTATCATTGTCTAAAACTGACGAGAGAGAAGTACTTAACAAGGGACTGGTAAATACCGTGTTGCCACCCACTTTCAACGAAATTTCCGGTGTGATAGAGATCGGAATAGTGTTCCCTTGAACATCCGTCGCATACTGCCCTTCTAAAACCTGAGTTTTTATTTCTAAACCTTCCGTCGCACTCGCGTCAATCACCGTGTATTGAGAGCCAGAGTCAACGATCAAACCAACTTCTTTTTCATTGATTTCAGTCTTGAAGTAAAGCAACCCAAAATCTGATTTGTAAAGGGGAACTGAAAATCTTCTCTGATACGCTGTTGTGCTTCCCAATAGTTGAACATCTTGTTGAGATATAAGCAGGCCAGCAGATAACTCTTTAATGACATCGAGACCAATAATCCCTAAATATTCATCGCCGCCATGTCCGAAAACATGACTACTTATCTGTTTGATTTCGAGTGACTTTCCAGCAACGGAGAAATTCTCAAGCTGAATAAGGGTGGATTCGACTTTACTTTCCGTAGTACCTGCACCATACCCCGTTCGCTGTTGTAGCACAGTGAAGTCTTCCAAAACAGATAGTTTATCTTGTCGAAATACTGAGCCAGAAGAACCTGTGTCGACTAGCATCTTTCCCGACAGGTTGTTAATCTCAACTGGCAACCAGAGTTCACCAAATTCGTTTGTCTGTACAGTGATATTACTTTTAATAGGTTCATGCGAAAGGTTCATGAGATTTTGGCCAGTTACTTTTTCATTCGCACTGATGCTCCCACTTACCGTCTGCATAAAAAGTATAGCTACGCAGACATTGTACCATTTATTCATTTTTGAACCCCGGCAGAAATCCGCAAAGAAATATTCGAAGAAGCAGGAGCTAACTCAAATCCACCGTGTAATCGAACAACCGCCCCGTCATTTGTCAATTGTGAATTATTGCCGTTGATAATCCCGACGTCAGCGGCAACAAAAGGAGAGAAGCCGTCGTCTTGAGGAAACAGAAGTGTATTATTAAGCCAGATTTCAATTAACACGTCACTGGTATCATTAAGATAACTTGCTGACGCGTCTACGTAGCTAACGCCTAATGATAAGTCGCTGCTGAATCGAAAATCGTTTGTGACCTCGTGAGTAAGCGGAAGCCACAACCCAATTGATGAAACATGAGCATCAGCGTTGAAATTTGAGCCCGCACTTTGAAATGATTGTGAAAGCGATAGTGAGGCTTCTAGCGTATCGTTTTGTGCAAACGCTTTACTGATAAGTAAAGCTGAAATTGCGTGTACAGCTAATATCCATTTAGTCGTCATAACGTGCTCTTCTGTTACCGTACAATTAAGAACCCAACTTGCCCTTCGGCATCTTATTGAAATAAGTGTATTACTATCCGACCACTAAAACAAATTCGAAGGTTCAAACCGCGCTCATCCGTTATTTGAATGAAACAACTCGTAGTAAAACTTTACCTTAACATTTCCTATCATACTTCACTTAAAGAAAATAAAAAGTGTCTGGTGAATTTATTTGACGTGGTCAACCAAATTCACACAACCCAGTTAAGCCGCTTTTCCTAGTTTTGCCATATCAGCCTCATATTGGTTTGGACTTTTGTAATCCAGATATGAATGCAGTCTCTGGCTGTTATAAAACATCGTGATGTATTGCAGAATATCCTGCTGCGCTTCATGCCGAGTTTGATAGTGTCGCCATTGCACGCGTTCTTGCTTCAACGTACCGAAGAAGCTTTCTACTACCGGTCGAGTCAACCAAGGGGAGCCTCCCCCCTTAGTTGCTCACAGAACCGTACGTGAACCTCTCGATTCATACGGCTCTTGCTATTCAGCCACCCAATTCCAAATTCGCCAATGTGCAAATAATAAAGAAGCTTTTGAGTACAACATACGAAGCCATTGTCCTGCACGCTTTTTACGGCGTTGCAGTTGTTTAAACTTTCGCATTGCCCACTTCATTATTTTCTCATTGATGTAGTCATAAATAGCAGACATCGCTGATTTCCTAAAGTGTCCGTAATAATTAATCCATCCTTGTATCATTGGATTAATTGCTCTGGCTAACTCTGAGACACCTTGACTGAAACACCCTTTTACCAACGGATGTGTCTTGATCTTAAGCCTAATAGCCTTCATAGACTTGCGGCTGACCGCTGGCGAGAAACTCACAAAGAATTTCCCCTCCTTGTCTCGGCAACTTCTCGGCCTAAAAGTATATCCCAGAAAGTCGAAACTTTGGCTGGGATAGGTACCTACTCGGTTTGAATCTTTACAATAAACAATCTTGGTTTTCTCTTGGCATAGCGCAAGTTTGCATTGCGCAAGGCGCGACCTTATCCTTTGCTCAATATATTCCAGCTGCTTTTGACTGCGACAATGCACAACAATATCATCGGCATATCTTTCAAAATGAATACAAGGAAACTCTTTTTGCATCCAACTATCAAAGCCTAGGTGAAGAAATATATTGGCGATCAGAGGGCTAATTACACCGCCCTGTGGCGTGCCCTGAGTCCGTTTTATGCGTTCTCGATTTGGCATCACCACGTCTGCTTTTAACCAACGTTCTATATACAGCATTGTCCATTTACACTGTGTAAACCTCGATACCGCTATCATGACCAATTTATGATCTAGCGCATCGAAGAAACCTTGAATATCCATATCCAGAACCCAATCATCACGCCAGCACCTGCGACGAGTCTGAGCAATTGCATCCAGTGCCGATTTATTTGGACGATAGCCGTATGAATCATCATGAAAGTAAGGCTCCACTTGCGGCTCCAAACGAGTCTTGATAACCATCTGAGCAATCCTGTCCGAAATCGTCGGAATTCCCAATGGCCTTAATTTTCCATTGGACTTAGGGATGTCAACTCGTCTTACTGGGGGAGGAAAATAACTCCCTGATGACAGTCTGTTCCAGATCTTGTAAAGATTACACTTTAAATTAGCTTCGAAGTCCTCCATCGTTTGCCCATCAATACCGGCAGAGCCTTTATTGGCCTTGACCGCTAGATAAGCATCCCATACTGCAAATTTAGATAAATTAAATGACTTTGCCAAGATTTACTGCTCCTCCCATTTCTGGTTGACAATAAAGCTCAGCAAAATAACGCAACCCCTTCGCTCCACACCCATTACAGATGCTTCATCACTACTACAAGTTGCTCCGCCCCTCTGGTTTACATCGGTACTTGCGGTAATATTCAACTGAACATCACTTCTTCCCTTATCATCAAACCAGTAGGTTCCCACGTTCCACAAAAGAGCCTGGTTCAAGCTCATGCAACCTCTACACCGAACGCCACCCAGCCCATAAACAGGTACTGTCTGGATTCGTCCCAGATTAACAACGCTATCTGGTTTTGACGTTAGTTGGTTTGCTTTTCGACATGTCATCGATTGTTCACTTTCGTTCATCTTCTTGAACCATACCTGACACTTTTAAAGTGCCTTTTCCAACGACGCTCACTACCATAGCTTTTGACTACAGCAGCTCGTGGTGGTTTGAAGCCAGATCCTGTAATCAGACTTCGAGGGACCTACCCTCATCTCTTATGCAGCATGGCAATGTGACAAACTTTCTGCCACATGCCTTCGTGGCACACCATTATCCCAGCAGTCACCTTTTCCACTCATACTGCCCGTGATCTGATGCAGGTTCAGTAACTGCCTGAACTGTCTGCTGGCGTATTGTGAACCGCGATCTGAATGGTGAATCAATCCAGCTTGAGGTCTTCGCTGCCACAACGCCATAGTCAGCGCATCACACACAAGCTGGGCGTTCATCCGCGACGACATGCTCCAGCCCACAACTTTGCGTGAGAACAGGTCAATGACAACCGCCAGATATAACCAGCCTTCCTGAGTCCAGACATAGGTGATATCCGATACGTAAGCCTGGTTGGGCTGTTGTACATCAAATTCGCGGGTCAGCACATTATCGAACACCGGCTGTTTATGATTGCTGTTGGTGGTTACTTTGTACTTCTTGCGCCGCTTCACGCTAACACCTGCCTCTTTCATCAAGGCCTGCGTCCGGTGTTTGCCTACCGGATAACCCAGGGCATTCAACGCTCGCTTCATGCGCCGCACGCCATAGGTAAAGTCACTGGCTTCAGCAATTTTTTCGACCCACTCAATCATCTCATCATGCTGTGGATCCGGCTCAATCTCGGACTGGCGCTTCACGTAACGATAATAATCAAAGCGGCTGACACCCAATACCTGACACATCAGGCTAATTGGCCAGGCCTTCTTATGCTGGGTGACGAAACCGTATTTCACTTGGTTTCTTTGGCAAAGAAGACCGTCGCTTTTTTTAAAATCTCTTTCTCCATTTTCATGCGCTTATTTTCTTCCCTCAAACGGCGGATCTCTTCTTGCTCAGGCGTGAGCTTGCCATTACCACGGAAGGCGTGAGTTCCTTCTCTTTCTTGTTCTTTAATCCAGCGACCAAGCATATTGGCACTGATATCCAGGCTTCTTGCAGCTTCAGCAATTTTGTAGTTTTGCTCAGTAACCAAACTGACTGCATCCAGTTTGAACTCTTTTGAATAGCTTTTTCGAGTTTTCATATACACTCCAGTTGAGAGAATTATCTCTTAACCGGGTGTGTGAATCTATTGGAACACGTCACCAATCGGCTCTATCGTAGTCGGAGGTGAAAGCTCTACCTTCGTTTTGCGCCTCTTTTTCAGCTTGTTGGTATGCCGATTTTGCTTTGGGTAATCGGCCACCGCTTTCAAGACAGGCTTCAATAGTACTAAAGGCTTCGAAATTTTTGGTTCGATTGTAGGATGCGCTCGACGAGTCATGACATATGCCCGATGTGCTTTTCTTTACTTGGGCGTATGCGTCATTAGGAAACGTGCATGCGAATATAAAAAAGCTCAGTAGAACGAGTATCGGAGTATTACGATTCATGATTGCCTTGTTCTTGTGTAACCGATCATTTTAGACCGTTCTTGACCGCCTGACTAAGATCGAGTTTAGCAACGCTAACCGCAGTTACTATGCCAGCCGGCACCTTGTGATGCGTCTTGCCATTGTTGTTAGCAATGAGCACCGTTTTTCTATTTTTCTTAAGTAACGTGCCGGTGATAGTTTTGCCATCATGAGCATACTGCACTTTCATGCCTGGGCGCAGTTTAGCAAGCGCTTCTCTATCTTGTTTTGCTCGTAATTCATCAATGCGGTTAACGACCGCTTCATTGAGTATATACAATTGGTCGAGAGTGAGTTGGCTAATATCGATGGTCGTTTTCGTTTCTTTTTCGGTCATAGCGTCTTCACTTTTCTATGTCTGAGCGCAGGCGTTTATCAGCGAACAGTGCTTTCCAGCGTCTAGGGGTTAAGTCGATGATGTCTTTGGCTGGATGTTGCGATACGCGTTGCAGTACATCGACTAGGTAGTGGTATGGATTGATGTTGTGTAATTTGCAGGTCACGGTGAGTGTATGCAAGGCACCAAGCTGTTTTGCGCCCAACTCACTCCAGCAGAACAAATGGTTCTTCTTACCCATAGGGATAACGCGTAAGGCCCTTTCTAAATGATTAGTGTCGATATTCACTTGTGCGTGCGTCAGGTAAGTCTTTAACTCATGATGACGGTCATAGGCATAAGCTAAGGCTTTGCTTAACGGATCTTTAGGTAATAATTCTGGGCGTTGGCGTTGCTCGTATAGCCAATGAAACAGAGCATTGATGACAGGCTCGCTGTGTTTGAGGCGATATTGCACGGTATCCTCGGCATTAAGCGCGTGTTTTCGTATGTGTGCTTCCACTTTATACAGCTTTTGTATTTCAGCCAAGGCGTATTGTGCCTCTTTAGGATGATAATCCAATGCTTTTTCGAAGTAGCGGCGCGTATGCGCCCAACAGGCTGCATGGGTGATGTGTTGGCCTTGGCTGTTTAGCGTATCAATGATTTGGCTATACACCGCATAACCATCGCTTAGCAAGGTGCCATTAAAGCCAGTGAGTTGCGCAATCGCATGTTGTTTGCCGCGAGAAGATGACCAGGTAAAGGCCACTTCATCTTGCTCACCATAAATGGGCCAGAAGTAGGTTTGTTTCATGGTGTTATGTTTGCGGCGAGTCGAGGCTTGTCGACCCGCCTTCATCGGCGTTTCATCCATGCTGATGTTGCCCCCACTCAGTATATTACTCAGCACTGCTTGTGCGATAGGGATAACTAAATCAATGCTTTGACTGACGTAGTTGATTAAGCTCGCCCGCGATAAAGTCACACCCGATTGCAGCATACGTAAATGCTGTCGGTGAAGGGGTAAATGGAATACGGCTTTATCAACCATGAGGCCCGCTAATAGTGATACATCCGCATACGCCCCTTCTAACACATTATCGGGAGTTGAGGGGGACAACATGTTGCCCGTTTCTTTGCTTTTAAAGACTTTTTTGCGATAAATTAAGACTTGGTAGCTACCTGGCAGTTGCGCTAAGCGATGGGTCTCTTTCGTGCCAATAATTTCATACTTATCAGCATCCTCACCTTCAAGCTCGGGGCAAGGCACATCAATCACTTTTGTGGGCACGTCATCAGTAAAGCGAAGGCCGGTATCATTGACGTTATTGTCATCTTTTTGTTTAGTGGAGCGGGCATAGCCTTTGACGGCTTTTTTAGGTGCTGGCGGTAAATCTTCATTCGTCGCTTGGCCAAACAACTGCGTTTGGTCAGAATTCTCTACTATGTGCTTTTCTGACTTACGCCCAAACAACTGACGCTTAAACCAGTCGACTTGTTGTTGCAACTGCGCGGCGTGTGCTTGTGACTCAGCCAGTTTTGCACACACATTAGCATATTCTTCTTGTGGAATATGAGGTGTGTTTTGTGGCAAATCGGCAGCGCTTTTCATGCGGCTAAGTATAGCAAATTCAGCTACTTAAGTCGCATGTTTTGTTTGCCTTTTTGCCAATAAACACCATCAATCAAACACTGTAACTGCGCGGTGTTCAGGGCGATTTTATGCCCATTACCTGACACTTTACCGAAGGTGCCCCGCTCCAATCTTTTCGACCATAAACAGTAACCGCCTTGATGGTAATACAGCACTTTTATCATGGTGCGTTTGCGGTTCACAAACACAAACCAATCGCCGAGCTGTGCTTGCATCTGCAACTGATTGTTCACCAACGCCGCTAAGCCGTCGAACTGCTTGCGCATATCGGCAATACCAAGATATAACCATATTTTAGCGCTACTTGCTGTTAGCATTAACCATCTCTACTCATGTTCAGCACCACACCGTTTGGTAGCGTTAACTCGATTTGCCATTGGCGCATGGCTGGCCGATGTGAGGTCATGCTGTCAATGGGCAGCCATTGCGGTGATGTCTGCGGCAACGACAAAGCTTGACGTTTTTTGCGTTGCAAATAAAAAGTGGACTGGTTAATGTGGTGCGTGTGGCAAAACTGCGCGATGGTCATATCGCTGGCTTCTTGCGCATCGATAAGTTGCTGCCATTCTTGAGAGCTTCGTCTAGTCATTGATATTTTCTCCTATATTAATCAATGATTAGATTTTAGGGGCTTAGCTTAAGAATAAAAGAGCGGTCTATTTTGACCGCTTACATTTTAAATGGTGACAACCAAAGTTAACTTATTAACTCTAAATATTCTTCCTCTGTTAGCACTTCCACACCTTTGTCACGGGCCGCATTAATTTTGGTTTCACCAACCTTCTCTCCTGTTACCAAATAGGTAGTATTACCAGTGACCGATTTGGCCACCTTAGCTCCAAGCGCTTTTGCTTGTTTTTCCATGTCACCACGAGACCCCTGTTGCATGGAGCCAGTAAAAACAACAACTTTTCCAGCTATAGATGAGCCTGAACTTTCTCTATAGGATTCCTTAGGTGTGACACTTAAGTTAAAGCCAAGGTTATATACCTTGAAAAACTCCTCTCTAACGTTTGCTAGCCCTTCGACAATTGCTTCTGCGCTTAATTGTGCAAAGCCATCTATTTTAACCATTTCCTCGACTGATACTTCGAAAAGTTCAACGATTGAATGATGCTGAAGTAATTTTTCACAGTTTCCTCCAGCTAATCGGCTAACTCCAAATGCAGCAAGAAATCTCCAATCCTCTATTTCAATTTCTCTACTTGCTTGAAGTTGGTCTAATAGATTTTGTGATGTTTTATCTCCAAATCCAAATCCAACAAATTGGTGCTTAGGGATCTGATAGATTTCATGGATATGTTTGATGCCATAACTTGTGATCTTCTCAATCACCTTAGGCCCAAAACCATCGATATTACCTAATGTCTTAAAGAAATGAATCAGTGTGTTCTCTGTTTGAGCAGGACAATCTGACTTGTTTGGACATATTAAATGCTCACCTTCCCAAATAAGATGAGCATTACAGCTGGGGCAACTCTCAGGCAACTCAGGTTCTGTAGGTTTAATGACCATTTCTATTTTAGGAATAACCAAACCACTTCTCACTAGTTTAATGATTGCTCCAGGACCTACTCCATTTGTTTTTACCATATTATAGTGATGAACTGTTGCTCTACTTAAAGTTGCACCGCTAAGTTTAGTGGGGACTAATTCAGCTACAGGTGAAACTCGACCTGTCCTTGAAGTCTGAGGAATAACTCTCAACACCTCAACTTCAGCCGATTCATCATTCACTTTAAACGCAATTTGCCACCGATGGAACTTCCTCGTTGAACCCATATGCTCTTTAATTGCAGAATTATTCGTTTCTAAGATTAAGCCATCAATATCAAAGTCAACAGCGTTCCACATTCGCTCTAAAATATCATCAAACTCATTAATTAGAGTGTCTATAGAACCAACCCAGTCCTCAAGCGTTGAAAAAGGATAGAAAACACAAGCTCCTTCATCTATGGCTAGTTTAACGTTCTCATCAACCTTCTTTTCAGCAATTATTGCTGCTTGAATATTTCTGGAGTTCTCAAAATGCTCACTAAGAACTTCATCAAAATATGACTTTTTAATAACAATCTCACCAGGGCCTAATCCTCGAACTCCTCCCTTAGCGACTTTAAGACCTCTCTCGAAAGCGCGGGTTATATCTTGCCCCTTATAGCCATCACCACGAGTGTAGAGAGTTTTTCCATCATCAAAAGCAGCATAACCATCCAATTTTGGAGTCACTCTTATTTCAATATTCTCAGTGTTTTCACCAATTTCATTAGCCGCTTTAATCAGTCTATCGGTCCATTTTTCGATCTCTTCTTTTGAGTATGCTTTATCTGTCGAGAGCATTCTTTGAGGAAGAGTTACTGTTTTACTTTCTTTTAATGGTTCTTCTTCAACTTTGAACATATAAGAATGCTGAGGATACCTTGTTCTCAACTCTTCCAATAAAACATGATCGTATTCTTTGTCAGTGACAATTGGAAAGCCTGCTCGATAGCTTGCATTTGCAACATCCAATACTAGTAACAACTTCTCTTTACTTAGGTTGGTTAAGTTATCAAGATTAAAAAATTCTTGTATGTCATCAGTTGAATAGCTTGGATTCAAAAATTGTATTGCTGCCAATTGTTCTTTATTAAATTTAGTTTTTGACATATGTACCTCTAAGCAGCTAGTGAGAATGAAAACGCACTATTTGAAACATTTGAGTTCAGGGTGACACCCATTGCACCGGTACGTCCTACTTGAAACTCAACATCTAACAGTTTGGTTATTTCTTCTTGGGCAGGAAATTTCTGTGCAATGGCCCAGCGCGGCGCGCGTGCCACAAAGCCTAATGTTTGTTGTACGCTAATATCATCAACTTTAAACACTACGCCATCAATATCGTAAGGTAAGTCGTCACGAAGGGTCAATATTCGCTGATAATACGCTAAGCAGCCTTTGCCTCCCTCTGCGGTGTCGATATCAGGGCATAAGGGTATGCCCCACTCACCTAATTGCGCTAATCGCGCACTATGATGATGTGGCAGCTCAAAATCCTCAGGCGTAACCACACCCAAAGAATAGGCGTAAAACATTAACGGGCGTTTCGCTGTTACTTTTGAATCAAGCTGTCTAAGGCTTCCAGCGGCAGCATTACGCGGATTAGCAAAAACTTTACCGTCGTTAGCACGCTGATAATCATTAAGCGCTTCAAAGCCCTTTTTAGGCATAAATACTTCGCCGCGAACTTCCAATCGAGATGGGTAGTTTTCGCCGCGTAATTTAAGAGGAACGTTAGCAATGGTGCGAACATTGGTAGTAATGTTCTCGCCAACTTGGCCATCACCCCGAGTCGCTGCACGTACCATTTCGCCATTTTCATAAAGAATACTAACCGCCAATCCATCAAGCTTTGGTTCGCAACTAAAACCGAGTTCTTTATTGTCTTTCAGGCGATCGTAAATACGTTTTTCAAACGCCAATAGCGACACATCATCAAACGCGTTATCAAGTGATAACATAGGCACTTCATGGGTAACTTGCTCAAAAGCAGAAAGCGCAGAGCCCCCCACTTTTTGACTTGGCGAACTTACACTCTGCAATTCAGGGAATTGCTTTTCGATGCTAATGAGTTCCTGCATATCTCTATCATATTGCGCATCGGGCACTGTTGGGGCATCGAGCACATAGTATTGATAGTTGTATTCATTTATCTGCCCACGAAGTGATTCGGCGCGGGCTTTTGCTTGTTCTAACGTGTCTGACATTATGATACTTGCGTGTAATTTTTTAAAAGAAATGGCGGTTTCACTCTGCTAACTAAAACAAAAAGCAGCACGCTCACTCAATGCTAATTGAGTGACTGTACTTAACGCCAAATAATTGTCCTAATGGTAGCATGAGAAAACAAAAAAGGGCCGCTAAAAAGACAGGCCCTTTATGCAAATTTATAGGAATTGACTACTGGCGGGTAATCATACGTTTGCGTTCAAACTCACGTATTTTTTCCATGTATTGCTGTAAACCTTGTTTAGTTAGCACACTACGACGTCCATCAAGCACTTGAGCACCGAACTCATCCGCCAACTTACGTGCAGCGTTGTGCATCATATTGAACACTTGATGAGGGTCGCCCTCAATGGGCAGGATCATAAACAAAGAAACACCCTGCGTGTTGAACGTTTCAAGACTATCAATATCGAAAATTCCAGGCTTAAACATATTAGCCAAGCTAAATAATACCGGCCCTTTACCATTTGAATTGACATGACGATGAAAAATATCTTGGTCACCAAACTTAAAGCCAAGCGTTAATAACATTGGCAACAAGGCCGCGCCAGCTATTGGGTCTTCCTCGGGGGCTTTCACGTTGAGTACGAGTACTTCTTGCTCAACTTGCTCAGAAGCGCCGCCATTTTGGGTGCGGCTGCCAGAAGCAGTTTGCATACTGTTATCTTGGCTGTCTGTACTGGCACTTTCTGCGCTTCCTGCATTGGCTGCACTATCGTCAAAATCGATACGCATTTGATCATCGCCAAATTTAGGCTCTTGGCGCTTACGAGAAATAGGTTTGCTGCGCTTTCCTTTCATAAAGCGCTTAGCTTGTTCACCTAGGCCGCTGGCAATAACGACTTCAGCACCTTCGCTTGCCTGATTTTGGGTCTCTTTGTGGCCTGTTTGCGCAGTATTACCCGACACAGATTGTGTTGCCGGTGAGTCCAAACTGAAATCATCAATTTCTGGTGAGTTGTGTTCAGGCGTTGGTTGGCTATTGCCCGCTTCAGGAGACACTGGTGTACTGTCTACCGCACTATAACTTACAGAAGGCTTGTTGGTAGCGGCAGTTTCAACTTCGCTAGCAGGTTCATCATCGCCTTCTCGTAATAGAAACCCTGGCGGTTCTGGGAATGCATCTGAACTAAATCCATCATCTTCACTGGCAGGGGCGGAACTGCTTTGAAGGTGTGGCTTTGGATTAGACACCACCGAACCATAAAGCTTAGGTTTATCGGCTACCTTTTCTTTGGGTGTATTAGTGTCGGAAGCGGAATCTTCAGCGCTCGCTCCACTACTCGCGGCATTAGCTTCTTTCTGCGTAGAATCGGCTAAAGGATCACTCGTTTCATTGTAAGGCGATGTTTTATCCGATGTATTATTAACATCATGCTTAACACCTACATCGCTAACATCGCTATCATCGGTGCTATCGCTACCATAAAAACTTTTTGCTTTAGAGGTACTCGCCGCAGTGTGATTGTCATGGCTAGATGCATCACCTAGGTCTTGTTCATCGCTTGCATCGAAACTGTCTTGCGAATTTTCTTGAGCATTGCCAGAACTCACCACGCGAACCTGGCCAATACCTAATTCATCAAATCCTTCTGATTGCGACCCTTCTTCCTCGCCAGTATCTGCCCACTGACGGGGTTCAACCCGAGGTTTACTGCTCGGCTTACCGTTTTTGCGAATTTTCCAAATACCGTGCGCAAGTACTGCAATTATAAAGCAGGTACCTGCAAACAATAGTGATAGACGTAATTCATCTTCCATTTAGCTTCGTCGCCCTTTGTTATGCTTCTGCGAAAGCCATTGCTTGTTCAACATCAACCGCTACCATCCTAGACACACCAGGTTCTGCCATGGTAACACCAGTTAAATGACTTGCCATTTCCATCGCAATCTTATTGTGGGTGATATAAATAAACTGTACCGTTTGCGACATTTCTGAAACCAAGTTACAAAAACGCCCAACGTTAGCATCATCCAATGGTGCATCAACTTCATCCAGCAAACAAAATGGTGCTGGATTAAGCCTAAATATCGCAAATACCAATGATAAAGCGGTTAACGCTTTTTCTCCACCGCTTAAAAGGTGAATTGTGCTATTTTTCTTACCAGGAGGGCGCGCCATGATAGTCACCCCAGTTTCTAGCAAGTCATCGTCGGTTAAGGCTAAATAAGCAGAGCCTCCTCCAAACACTTTTGGAAACAGGGTTTTCAAATCTTGGTTCACTTGCTCAAACGTAGTAGAAAAACGGGTACGGGTTTCTTTATCTATTTTACGTATCGCGCTTTGCAATGTTTCCAATGCATCGGTCAAATCATGGTATTGAGTATCAAGGTGTAACTTTCGTTCCGATTGGGTTTCGAATTCTTCTACCGCTGCCAAATTCACCGCCCCCAAGCGAGATAAACTTCCTTGCGTGCTTTCAAGTTCTTTCTGCCATTTTGTTTCATCTGCCTCGTCTGGCAATGTTTCGAGAATAGATTTTAGCGACAACTTGCTATCTTCTAATTGCTCCAAAATGGCAGTAGCACGCACTTTAAACCCTTCAATCTCGATATTTAGCTTTTCGATGTTGCTCGTGCGCTCTTGAATATCTTTCGCCAACGCCTGTTGACCTTTTTCAGACTCACGCAGCATTTGCTCTATTTCATCATGCTTAGATTGGTACTCGGAACGCTTGCTTTCAAGTTCACTTTTTTGTGTAAGCAGTTCTTGTAATTGAACTTTTTGAACCGCCTGTGGCGCTGACAAGTCTGTAAGCTCTTTGCTTAGCGTATCCCGTCTCGATTGATAATCGGTGAGCTGCTGTTGGTTACGCGTTACCTGTTGTGCATATAAATTTTGATGACTTTCCAATTGCTGTACTTTTAATGCCATCTCATGAGCCTGATGTGTTAACGACTCTACCTTGCTGCGAAGTTGCGCCACCTTATTATCAAATTGTTCTCGGTTATTTTGCGCTTCGCTAACGCGCGCTTCGTATTCCGATAACTGCGCTTCATGAATTTCAAGCTGTCCGGATAAAGTAACGAGCTGCGCTTCTTCTTTACTTAACATGACGTTTTGCTTGCTTAATTCGTCTTTAAGTTTTGCGCTTCGCGCCGCTAATTGTTCGTTTTGCATCACCAACACAGACATAGCATTGGTATGCTGAACTAGGGTATTTTTAAGGTTCTCATAAGTGAGTTTGGCATGGTCACTTTGCTCGGCATTACGACTAACCAGCACGTTAGCTTCTTCTACTTTTGCCTGGGCTAATGCTATATTGTCTTCAATGTGGTTAAGCGTTTCACTTAATTCAGCCAGCTTTGATGCTCTATGTAACACGCTGTTTTCAACTTCCCCGCCCCGCACTACCCAATCTTTAGCACACCACAGACCTTCTTCTGAAAGTACGGACATTGTGTTTTCAATGGTGCTGACCATATTCACTGCATCAGCGTTGGTTTCACACAATAGAATATGATTGAACGCTTCTGGTACCCGTTCGCTTGGTAAAGCGGCAGCCAAGGTGTTGGGTTGTTTTACATCGGTGAAAGCTGATTGGGCAAACACCCGCTCCCCCATGGGTAAAAGCGGTATATGATTAACTAAGTCGTTTATTTCAAGAGAACTGGCAATATAAGGTTGATGCCAATAGCGCAATACGGTTTCCACACAGTCATTCAAATTTTCTGGCACATTCAACTGCTGCCACAACAATTGTAAGTCGCTATGCACCTCGGCATAGCCAGTAGCAGCATCATCTTGCAGTGCTGATAGTGCTGCAATGGTAGATTGCAAAGATTGTCGTTCGCCATCTAGCTCTCTATGCATTGTTTCTACTTGTGCTAGGGCTTGCTGACTGCCTTTAAGGGCTTCTTTGGTGTCATTGTATTGTTCCAATGCCTCGCTTACCTGGACTTCGGCTTCATCAATTTGCGCGTTCAACATCGATATACGATCGGTAATATCATCGGTGTCGAGCTGGCTAAGCTCATCGTTCAGTTCACTGATACGCTGCGAAGTACGAAGCTGCATGTTCATCGTTGACTGAATTTGACTATGACAGGTTTGCACTTCTTGCTTTAAGCGATGATAGATTTGTTCGTGCTCGCGGCTTTGTGCACTGAAGTCACGGCGTTCTTGCTCGGCATCATTAAACATGTCTTTGGCTTGTGCCAAAGCTTCATCATTCAATGCTTGCTGGGGTAACAAGGTGTCTAAACCCGATTTAGACGTGGCTAACGCTTGATTAGCTTCTTCTAACCCAGCGACCAACAAGTTCGTTTGCTCGTTCAAGGTGACGAGTTCGGCCTCAATCTGTTGTTTGCGCTGCTGACTATGTAATTCGTTTTGTTCAATGCGAGTAATCGCATTACTGGTGGTAAATAGCTGCTGCTGTACATCGTCTGCAGCTTGTTTGTTTTGCGCCAGTTGCTCTTTGTAGGTGAGCATGCCCGCTTCATCGCCATGTTGCCGTAACACTAATGCATCAAGTGCTTGCTGGTGACCTTGCAGCGTCTGCTTTAAGTTTTCAGTTTGTTCGCTATTTTTTAAAAAACGAATACCCGCTAATTGCCCCTTGAGTTCACGCACTTTCTCACGCAACATTTTATAACGGGTTGCAGCCGCGGCTTGGCGCTGAAGCTTTTCAAGTTGTTGACCAAGTTCATCACGCACATCATTTAACCGCGCTAGGTTATCTTGCGTGTGGCGAATACGATTTTCAGTTTCCCGCCTTCTTTCTTTGTACTTGGAAATACCGGCCGCTTCTTCGATGAAAACTCGCAGCTCTTGCGGCTTAGATTCTATTAGCCGAGAAATCATACCTTGTTCAATAATGGCGTAAGAGCGAGGCCCCAACCCTGTACCCAAAAACAGATCGGTTACATCACGACGACGACACTTAGTGCCGTTTAAAAAATAGGTAGATTGGGCATCGCGGGTGACTAATCGTCTTACTGATAATTCGCTGTAGGTGGCATATTCGCCACCAATTCGCCCTGCACTGTTATCAAAAAACAACTCAACACTGCACTGCCCCACAGGTTTACGTGCGCTAGAGCCGTTGAAGATAACGTCGGTCATGGCATCGCCTCGTAAGTTCTTAGCAGAACTTTCCCCTAGTACCCATCGTACGGCATCGATTACATTCGACTTTCCGCACCCATTTGGGCCGACAACAGCAGTCATTTCACTAGGAAAAGGAATTGTGGTTGGGTCTACAAAGGACTTGAAGCCCGCTAGTTTGATCTTTTTTAAACGCACAACAATACCTTACGCACTAACGCTACGTAACAAGATGCGCCCCGTTGATATGGGTTAAATGTTATAAAAGAAATATTTAGCGTATTGGCTAAGTGCATTAGGAAGCACATTTTTTTGGTTTTTATTATGCTTGGACTTTACCAAATCTAACAGCTTGTAACAATTACCATTTCGTTTGCGTTAGGGTGTTACGTATAATGAGTAAATAATTTTGTTTTAGTAAAAGTTTTTGTAGCAGTTTTAGTAAAACCATCGTAGTAAAACCGAGCAGTGGAGTAATGATGAGTTCGCGAAGTGGTATACATTATTTTTTTGAAGGGTTTTCATTAATCAAAACTAAAGGCTTAAAACGCTTTGTTTTTGTTCCTTTGGCTATCAACATTCTGCTTTTTTCCGCCGCTTTCTATTTTCTATTTGGCCAAATTGAATACGGCATAAGCTATGTGATAAACCTAGTACCTGAATGGCTGGGTTGGATTAAAACGGCAGTAAATTTCTTTTTATGGCCGTTAGCGGTGTTAAGTGTACTGCTTATATTTGCCCTGATATTTGGCACACTTGCAAACTGGATTGCTGCGCCTTTTAATGGTGTATTATCAGAAAAAGTTGAGCGGCACTTAACTGGGCAAGCGATGGGTGACGATGGATTACTCGACCTTGTAAAAGACATTCCTCGTACCTTAGGTCGAGAATTCACAAAACTCTTCTGGTATATCCCTCGTGCCATAGGCTTTTTAATACTGTTTATATTTGTGCCTGTGTTCGGGCAAATTCTGTGGTTCTTATTTTCAGCTTGGATGATGGCAATCCAATATTGCGATTACCCTTACGATAACCACAAAATTGACTTCAAACGCATGCAAAATCACCTGTCGCAGCATAAAGGCAAATCGATGTCCTTTGGCATTATGGTGAATATCTTTTCACTTATTCCCGTGGTGAACTTTATCGTTATGCCAGTCGCCATCTGTGGCGCTACATCAATGTGGGTTAGTGAACTACGTGACGAAGCATTAACGAACCGGGTTTAATACTCTATTCTTCAGTATTGGTTTTAGCGTCTGTATTAGTATCGGTAGTGGTAGCAGCATCTGCTGCCTCCCCCGCATTTATTTCACCACTCGCCTTGTGGCTTTCGTAGGCCGCAAGCCATTGCCCGGCCTCTTGGGGTTGTCCGCTTTTATGAAAAGCCTGAAACAGGTTCATTGAAATAGGTCGCTGCGCCGCGGGATTTGCTAACTGGTCTTGCCACAAAGACAAGTATAAATCGGGTATGACTCCACTATCATGGTGTTCCATAAACGTGATAACACGGCTAGGTTTGTAGCTGGTGACGTTTATTGCACCACAGGTTTTGGCAGTCCCTACCCGTAAAGGTAAAAACGCTTCTTTGGCTTTGGTTTCCCAGTGATTTACGGTGTTTTGAGGATGATAAGCAATAGCACCGTCCATAGTAAGATTAGGCGGAGCAAATGTATTTAACCCTTCGTTAGAGCAGTATCGCCTTGCGGCGTTGCGTGACAACGCATATTCGTCAATAAAACCAGCGAAGTGCGCCAGTTCGTGTACCATCACCGAGTAAGCATCGCTTATATCTAAGTACATCACCCCATTTTGAACATTAGCTTTGCCCTGCTCCGATACCACGATGGCATGGGTAACATCTCGAGCCTTAACAATTGGCGCCAGTGGCTTCACGTTGCAGGCAAGATTACCTTGCCCTTGAAAATTAGCGTTACAATCGAGCACATTATTTTCAAGCCATAACGGCGGCGCAATACATAGTGGAAGTTCACTCAACCGCTCATCGCTCACATAGTCTTTATATAACTTATCAGCACGAGCAATCGTGGCCAATGAGGTAGCGACAAGTTGTATTCGCTGATGGCACATTGTATTTGATTGCCATGAATATTGAGACACAGCAGTAGGTGTTGTTGGCCTATACCGTTTAATAACAGATGCTATCTGCTGCGCTAATTTATGACCTTCCTTAGCGGCGCGCTGAATAAATACCTTGGCGTCGTCACGATTATTTTCATCCCACAATAATCTGCCGTACTTAAAAGCACTTTGCATATCATCCATGGCCGTTTTCTGAAGCCAAGGTTTTGCTAATTCTGGTTGAGCGTGTAACAGATACCAATCAGCGAGTGCAGCTTGAGCAGGCATATAGCCTTGTTCAGCCGCTCTAATTAACCATTTCTCTCGTTTTTCTGGGTTCTCAGTCGCCATGGCAAAGGCGAGTTGCGCTTCGGCGACATTACCAAGGGCAGCTAAACGAACCAGCCGATCTGAAGCGGCCTCCTCACCTAGTAATTGGTATAACGCCCATGCTGCGTCAGCATTATTAATTGAGGCTAACTGCTCAAGCCAATATTGGGCATTATTTTTAGTTGCTACATTGATAAGAAGGTGTTGTGCTTCTTCGCTGGCATTGTCGTTGCCCTGACTTGTACCAGATTGTTCATGATTTTGCGCCGCAAGCCATAGCAGCGCGTAAACGCTTTGCTTTAACGGCCGAGCTTTATTTGACGAAAGTGGGTTACTCGCGGGAGCGCTAGCAGTTGAATCAGCGCTGGCTGAATTAGAGCTAAGTGGATCAGAACCGGCTTGTTCGGGTGCCAATGCATCAGATAAATCAGGCTCGGTTGAAAGAGGCTCGGCTAAGAGGAATTGCTTATCGTAAGCATGTATTGCCGAGGTAGCATTACGCACTAACTGCTGCGTGTAACGGCCACTGTCGCCCGCTATCAGCAACAGCGCTATTATCGCTAATGTTAATCCACGCATTGTCTAGACGCTGTTACTCTTCAGCGTCTGACGAACGTTGACGAAGACGGTTAAGCTCCATTCGAGCGTAACGATGTTCAACATAATCAAAGACGTTGGTGCTCAGCGCCAACTTAAAATAGTTAGAAGCGATACCATTGTTGCCATCTTGGCTATGGTACTTGCCTAAATAAAAGTACGCTTCACACAGCCTATCGGTTAATGCTTTTTGACTCTTTACACCGTCAAGTAGCGAATTAAGCACTGCGTTTTCATCAACCACGCCTAAAAATAAATCGGTTAGTGTGGTGGCCCAGTGTTCATTATTTAATTCTGGGCGAATAGCCGCTAAATAAGCCTGACCTTCTTCTGGCGATAAATCGTAATGGGCAAAATACGCCCACAAGGCACGAAACGGGTCAGAATTATCCTTTTGTAAAAACCAGCCTAAATCTTCTATAGCCAATTCCGATCTACCGCCGTAATACAATGCAATGCCACGGTTTAAAAAGGCGAAGTCATATTCAGGGTTAATTTCCAGCGTAGAATCGAAAGAATCGTAGGCTTGAATAAAATCACTTTGCTGAATGTAATGAATACCCATTGAATTGTAGGCTTCTGCAAAATCCGGCTTAAGGTTAATGGCCTGACTGTAATCAAACTGTGCTAATCCACCTAACCCGACGCTGTCGTATAGCATTCCACGCTGTAGGTGAAGTTCTGCTTTGTCTTCATCAGACAAGGCGCTGCTACCCAAAATTTGATTGTAACGGGCAATAGCCATTTCAGAGCGAGGATTAACTGGCGCTGGCTCTGCTAACAGTAAATTACCCATTTGTGGTTGGCGAGAAACTTCTGGAGTTTGTGCACAACCGCCTAAAATACCAACAAATATGAAAAAAAAGATGAGACTAACGTTTCGACGCATGGTAAAAAAGCATTCTTAAGTAAGAAAAACATCCCGCGTTACAGATGCGTAAGCGGCTTTATATGCCGCCAACTTTCTCGCATTTAGTGTAAAAAGTAAAGTTATAAGTCGGGAGAATGTAGGTAGTTATGGATAATAAAAAGATAAAAAAGCTAATAGAACAAGCACAAGAAGTTCAACAACACTCGCACTCACCTTATTCTGATTTTAAAGTGGGTGCAGCTGTACTTACCGAGTCAGGTGATATTTTTGCAGGCTGTAATGTCGAAAGTGCCGCTTACCCCCTTAGCCAATGTGCTGAAGCCAGCGCCATTGGAAATATGGTTAGCCACGGCCATAAACGCATTCATTCTATTGTGGTGGCGAGTCAAAATGACGAATTTTGCTTTCCTTGCGGAGGCTGTCGACAAAAAATTGCAGAATTTGCGCCAGACGATACCCCTGTGGTGATGGTCACTAAATCGGGTAAAACCCACGAAACCACCATTGGTGAATTGCTGCCTAATGCGTTTAGAGCGCACGATTTAGGCAAGTAGGTAGGTTTAGGCTTGATATTTAAGTATAAGATCTTACGCGGTTATTTTACATTTTATAAACCCGCGTAAGGCTTACGCTTTTCACCCGCGATATTCTATGTTTCTTTCCCCCTTTTTATTTTTATGCATTGCTTAATTCACGCTCAACCCAAGTGCTTTTTTAATGACTAGATCTTATCAGCACATTTTCGGCGCAGCAGAACGAGTAATCTTTAAGATCAGTCCATTTTGATTGAAGGCTAATGCTACTTGATCACCAATTTCAATGCCTGTGGCAATACGCTGGTGCGCTCTCATACTCGCGACAAGATTATCAGATAGGGTTATTTGCTTTGACGAGCAATCTACTAACGTCCATTGATTATTGATGTTCGTCAGTGTCGCTACGCTTGTTCTTACTGCATTCAACGTGGCCAACTGTTGTTCGTAAGCTCTACTATAAGCCTTATATTTTTTGCTGTAATCGTTACTATCTACATCGGCTATTTCATCGGTAAAACCGTGTACTTCAAATTCAACATCTATAGTGGCAATATCTACAGTATTGCTTACCTGGCTTTTAAAATCATAAATACCTACCAATATCACCAATACAAAAGCGGCCGCACCAAATGCAAACCAGTCTTTATGCCAACCGCCTAGAAGTTGCCAAAAGCGTGAGCCTTGGCCAAAACGTGAATATTCATGGTGTTTTGCATTATTTATCACGTTACGTTTTATGCGACTTGGCACTTTGCGTTGGTTTTTACTGTGCTGATATGCCTGACGGAAGTGTTCATTTTCGTCGTTCATGATTGTGACTCCAATGCTTTTTTAAGCTTTTCCCTTGCATAACGAAGACGTGTTTTGACTGTCTCGTGAGGGACACAACAAATTGTACTTATCTCGTGTACGCTGAACCCTTCTTGCTGCAAGGAAAATGCTTCTTTCTGCTCGAAGGGTAACCGCTTTAATAGTTGGTGAAAGTCCGGTACCTCATCTAACGGATTACTATCAGACACCAAGCTTTCAACCTGATTACAATGGTTACTTTGTTGATATTGTTTTCTAAGTTCATCTAGCAGGGTGTTGCGCCCAAGGGTGAAAAGCCAGCCCAGAAATTTTCCTTCCTGGCGATACAAGTGCTTTTTTTCTATTACCTTTAGCCACGTTTTTTGAGTTATATCTGCCGCCATATCTGCGTTACTCAACACCAGCAAATAGTAATACAATGCATTGCTATATTGATCGTATAAACGAGATAACGCTTTAGGTTCCCCCGTACGCGCATATCGTTCCATTAAGCTTTCATCGCTTAAGGGTGCACTGAACCAATCTTTTACCGATATCAGCAGCCCTGCTCTGGCATAACTCATACGCGCTCCCTTATTCACCTTGAAGAACTAAGTAAAAACCAATCAAAACATGCTATTGACGAGCGGATTCAAAACGAAAATCTAATACAACAAACATATCATGTTGAGCCACTGGCACACCATTTTCTATTTTTGGTTTATATTTCCATTTTGACAAGGCTCTACGGGCTGCACGGTCGAACACACGCTTGGGCTCGGCGCTAATAATATGAATATCTTGTACCGTACCATTTGACGCTACCGTAAAACCTAATTTCACCCACCCTTCTATACCATCTCGCAATGCCTCTTGGGGAAAAGAGGGATCTACTCGAAATTGCGGAGAAGCCTGCATATCCTTTTGTCCACTTTGAAAATTAGGATTTATATTCACCGTATTGTTGGTAAATTGAGGGGTAAACTTAAACGTTGTATCGGTGTCATTGGGCGTAGGATCTGCTTTGGGTATTTCCATAGGCGGCTGCGCTACAGGCTTCTCCATGGGTTTTATAGGCGTACGTACAATCACTTTAGGATCGTCCAACGTCAGTACAATCGGCCCAACAGTTTGATATTCCGTCACTTTACCCCCAACCTGATCGTTCTCTATCAATTTAGCCATAACGGCAAACAAAGCAAAGGTGATAACTACACTCATTGCTATGTAAATAAGGGGCTTAACGCTGAAGGGGCGAAGTACATCATGTTCTGTAAATGCGTTCATATTGCTCTCCTGTTTTCTTACATAACGAAACAAAATGGCAATAGGGGTGATTTATTTTTACGGCTAGATTAAAACTGCATGCGGGCAACCACTGGTATGACCATTCAGATTGATAAATTGACTCTTCGTCATCTGCTAATACTATATTCAGTCTCGTAGACCGGTGAAACCTAAGCAGCGTGCGCTTATCATAGAGCTCGTTTAAATAAGCACGTATTAATGAGCCTGTATCGATGAGCCAGTATCGATAAGCTCGGCTAAAAAGATACGAAAACGATAAAGCGGCCTACTAACGTTTCCCCCAAATGAATTTTGTTGCGTTGAATGTTCGTTTAAAAGCCTAACGCGTTTTTAAGCACATTTTGCGCACTATATATGGAATATAACTACCCATGACCACTAAAACTCAAGCGTTATTTACCCCTTTCGAACATAAAGGGCTTTCGGTAGACAACAGAATTGTAATGGCACCGATGACTCGTGAATTTTCTCCTGAAGGTATTCCTACCACAGAGGTTGCTGATTACTATCGCCGCCGCGCTGAAGGTGGAACAGGATTAATTATCACAGAAGGCACTACGGTAAACGATCCGGTAGCTAATATGAGCCATCGCATTCCTGTTTTTCACGGTGACAAGGCGCTTGCCGGTTGGGAAGAAACGGTAAAGGCCGTGCACAGTGTTGGTGGTATAATTATGCCTCAGCTTTGGCACGTAGGAATGGCTCGTGTTGCTGAAAAAGCCCCTTTCCCGGAACTGCCTAGTGCAGGGCCTTCAGGCTTATTTAAGCCTGGTAAGCAAGGCGCAGAGCCAATGACTCAACAACATATTGAGTCTGTAATCGGTGCTTTCGCAACCGCTGCGGCAGATGCTAAACGCATTGGTTTTGATGGTATTGAAATTCACGGGGCACACGGCTATTTGATTGACCAGTTTTTCTGGAGCGGCACTAACGAGCGCACCGATGATTGGGGTGGCAGCATGGCGAACCGTGGTCGCTTTGCGGTAGAAATTATTAAAGCGATCCGCGCCGCTACGTCGCCTGACTTCCCCATTGTGCTGCGTTATTCACAATGGAAACAACAAGATTACACAGCGCGCCTCGCGGAAACACCGCAATTACTTGAAGAATTTTTAGCCCCGCTTAGTGATGCAGGTGTAGACATATTCCATTGTTCACAGCGCCGTTACTGGGAAAATGAATTCGAAGGTAGCGATTTAAACCTAGCAGGATGGACGAAAAAGCTTACTGGCAAGCCAACAATTACCGTAGGCTCAGTAGGTCTTAACGATGATTTCTTTGGTGCCTTCACCGGGAAAGGTTCGAACACGCGTGCTATCGATGATTTGATTGAACGTTTAGAAAAAGGCGAGTTTGATTTGGTAGCCGTAGGCCGCGCCCTACTCCAAGATGCCAATTGGGCAAATAAAATCAAAAACAACCAGCTTGATGAATTAGAGGAATTCTCAGGGAAAGCCCTCGCGTCGCTTACATAAGCAGTTATACAAGCTCGTGCATAGGCAGTTCCATAGGCATTTATATTAATGCTTGTGGAACCTTTGCACGTTCACTCAATAAATTCGCTAATGATCTGGCTAACTTGCTTACTAAAATGTTTGCAAACGCACATGGGATTATTTGAGTGGCAACATCCAGAATGGCTGACAACACTACGCTCATCATTGACCGTACAACCAAGCAGTAATCTTCACTATGACACAACCCATGCCGTCTAATAAGTTAGCTAAAAATACACTGCTATTAGCCGCAGCTGCCATTGGATTTGCGCAAACCGTTCTGTTCGCAATTTTAGCACCGCTAGGTAGAGAAATTGGCCTAATAGAAGTGCAAATTGGCGCCATTATTTCTTGCTCGTCTCTCACATTATTTTTAATCAGCCCTTTGTGGGGGCGTGCTAGCGATCGCTGGGGTAGACGAATAGTACTCTTAATAGGATTGTTTGGTTATTCTGCGGGTACTTTGGTTTTCGCGGGTGTATTCCAAGCTGCACTATTAGGCCTGCTAGCTCCTTTAGCAGCGCTTGTCTTACTTATCATTACGCGAGTGGGCAATGCCACGGTAATGGCTGCTGTATCGCCTTCAGCAAGTGCCTACATGGCAGATATCACTACGGTAGAAGAGCGAGTAAAGGGGATGGGCGCGCTAGGCGCTGCAACCAATATTGGCTCAATTTTGGGGCCTGCCATTGGTGGGTTGTTGGCCAGTATAAGTTTACTTACGCCGCTTTATTTTTCTGTGGGTGTAACCGTTGCCGTCGCGGTATTAGCCATGTACTCTTTGCCCGTATTGCCTAAGCCTACACATACTTCAGCACCCAAGAAGCTTAAATACACTGATCCTAGAATATTCCCATTAATAGTAGCAGGCGTATTGTTGTTTATGGGCTTTGCCATCGTTCAGCAAACTATAGCCTTTCGGTTTCAAGACACCTTCGGACTAAACAGCACCGATACCGCCAAAATTGTAGGCTTCAGTTTAATGATTTCTGCCGCATCTGCGTTGTTGGTTCAAATGCTGGTTATTCCTCGATTAAAGCTTCGCCCTTTCACCTTATTACGGCTCTCAATGCCCATCATGATGATAGCGTTTGCTATCTTAGCTTCTGGTGAAACTAAACTTCAATTTATGTCAGCCATGTGCGTATTGGGTTTGGGGTTAGGCATAGCGGGGCCAGGGTTTATGGCTGGGGTATCGGTAGCGGTATCATCAGATGAACAAGGTGCGGTAGCAGGCATCGCTGGCGCCTGCCCGCCTTTGGGGTTCGCAGTAGGCCCGCTTTTAGGCTCATATCTTTATGCTATAGATGCCTCACTGCCCTACTGGTTTTCGTTCAGCTGTTATTTATTGGTGTTTTTCTTTACGCTAAAATTTAAAACACGCCATTAAAAAATAGTGAATGCCATTAAGTGGGCTCGCTGCTTGCTGCTATTTGTGAATTATCATGGTGAATTATATTGGTGACTTTCTACTTAAATCGTTTTACTAACGTCTATGTAAGGCTCTCAATAAACTGCAGCGTTGCTAAACAGGCGCTATTTTCTGACCACAATCTCTTCGGCTTCTGTTACCGTTTTTGCGTCGGCCCGTTCAATAACTTTAAGTAATGTAGTTTGAATAGTTTCATCGGTTCTTGCATCAGTCTTGCTGGCAAACTTCTGCTTTTGTGGAGCAACGCCTTCTTCGGCAATAAATCCCATCACTACTTCGTTTGCGCAATCAGGCGTTTCGCCATAATACGTTAAAGTAATTTGTGGGTAGCCTTGAAATCCTTTCTTTACCCTTTTAGCAATGCGTTTTGTCGATTTATCTAAATTCATAATAGCTCTGGTAGGTCATTGTTCTAATGTTCAAAGCATTACATGTAACCTGTTCAATGTCGCAGGTTATTTACTTATAAATACCTAATTCACGGTAACTGGCATAACTGTTGGCTATTAAAAGTGGGTTATTATGAACAAGAAAGCTGATACAACGACGGCAAGACCCACCAATGCACACCATGCATTACTGTGCTGATTACTACTACGGCCACCAAAATTTCGGCCTTCACTTTCCCGTCCGTTCTCACTTTCTGAGCGCCGTAGATTATTTTGTTTTGGGTATCCGCCAAACGTGACCGCTTTGCAAATAGGCCAACCTACCCAATAGCAAACTGTCCAAAAAAACAATTCAATAATTAGGTAACCAGCTGCCCTGAAGAGACCTTTGGCTACTTCCCCTACAATAACTTCTTCCATCATCATTCCCACGTGTATGTGACGCAGTTTGAGCCGCTTATAGATGCTTCTAGGTGAATTGAAAGCGACACGCCCGGTGCAATTAGCTTAAAAGCAGAATAGACAATAACTGCTTTGCTGACAAAGAGTGAGGTGTAACGAGATATGTTGCGTGCCTTTCTAGGTGTAGTCTTTCTAGGCGTAGTCTTTCTAGGCGTAATCTAGAAGCTCAGAAATGGGCGTATAAGTTGGTGCTACTAAATTGCGCTAAACGAAAGCTTTAGCGGGCATGCTTCGTTAATCCAAGGTTATGTTTTTGACGTTTTCACATCGTTTTTTAGTACCAGTACGATTAGCAATATAATTGCTAACGGCGGCACGAGTGCAGAAAAGAACGCTACGACTGCGGTAAGATTAGGCGATCGGGTTTTTCGCTTCCCTAAGTAATAGCCAAGCGCAGCCATGAGTAAAGCAAATACAACAATAACTTGCCCAAACAATGTCGCATTAATATTCATAACAAGCGTTCCATTTTATCATCTTGGTAAAATCAACCTTAGCGGAGGCGATGGACGTCTTACCATCGCCTTTACGTAAAGTTGAATATTTTTACACGAGGAGCTAAACGATAAAGAAGCGAGTGAAAGTGTAGTTTAGTTAACGTTAATGCTGCCTTTATCTATCTGTTGTACTGCGGTGTATGGAATAACAATAGTGTCAGCCACAATAGAAAACGCTGCATCAATAACAAAGAAAGGGACATTCCCAAACGTAGAACCGATATTTTCACGTCGGCTTGGTTCACCGTTTAACAAACATATATTGTATGAAAAACCACTATATACACGAGGTATTTCTTCGCAGTAACTTTTCTTACCTTGATGTTCAATTTGAACATGGTTGTTGTCAGGAGAAATTGTTTTCACAGTCGCACAAGAGCAACATGCTAAAGATAAGATGACGAGAGGTAAAACTTTCATATACTACTAATTCCATTTATTAAGTAAGCATTATCAAACTAATGCTGATTTCATCAAGAGTTTCATTGATCAACGGTTTTATCCATCAACGGTACCATTCATCAGCGATTCCATCCAACAACGGGTCCATTGTTCACCGATACTATTAATCACCGATCACAGTAGCGAACGGTAATGAGGGGTATCATTGCCCGGCCCAATACCCGATTAAGATACCCGACTAAAATTCACGACAAAGGCATGAGCCATACTTATTGTCTTATGTTACCACCGCCTGAAGTTCATACTCAAATTCAATGTAGATTTATATTTGAATGGGTGTGAATTTAAATCAAACATTCAAAATGTTTGATAAAGGTCAAATTGTTCAATAAATAAACGGCGTATTCTATTGGTGTGATAGCATCTTTTATTGAGCGAGCATCAAGTGACACATTCAACCAAAGAACAAATAGATGCGATGCATGTTGGCGTTATTGTGGCGGTAAGAGGGAGTATTGTTGATATCCGTTTTACTAATCAACTGCCAGACATCCACACCATCATTTACGCTAATGACGGTAAAATAACGTTAGAAGTGGCTTCTCAACTCTCGGCAGAAAAAGTACGCACTATTGCGCTAACACCTACCCAGGGTTTAGCTCGCGGTATGGTAGTGAAAAGTTCACAAGGCCCGTTAAAAGTGCCCGTTGGTCCTTCAATACTCACCAGAATGTTCAATGTGTTTGGTGAAGCTATTGATGGCAAACCCTTTATTAATAACACAGAGCGGCGCAGCGTTCATCAATCCCCTCCTCCCCTTGTTAGTATTTCCAGCCAGCTACAGATATTTGAAACCGGCATCAAAATCGTTGATGTTCTGTGTCCGCTTGAGCGAGGCGGAAAAGCGGGTCTATTTGGTGGCGCTGGCGTGGGCAAAACCGTTTTGCTTACCGAAATGATCCACAACATGGTAAGCCACCAACAAGGCGTAAGTATATTTTGCGGTATAGGCGAACGCTGCAGAGAAGGTGAAGAGCTTTATCGCGAGATGAAACAGGCTGGAGTGTTAGACAACATGGTTATGCTATTCGGGCAAATGAACGAACCTCCTGGAAGCCGCTTTAGAATAGGTCACAGCGCGCTAACCATGGCTGAGTACTTTCGTGATGACGAAAAGAAAGATGTGCTATTACTCATCGACAACATATTTCGATTTATTCAAGCGGGTTCTGAAGTGTCTGGCCTAATGGGCCAAATGCCATCACGAATGGGTTACCAACCCACCCTCGGCACTGAATTATCAAGTTTAGAAGAACGTATCGCCAATACACAAAACGGTGCCATTACGTCTATTCAAGCAGTCTATGTACCTGCTGATGACTTTACCGATCCAGCAGCGGTGCATACTTTTTCTCACCTATCAGCAACCTTAGTACTATCACGCAAACGCGCTAGTGAAGGCTTTTATCCTGCCGTCGATCCGTTGCAGTCAAGTTCAAAACTAGCTACGCCTAATGTGGTTGGTGATAGACATTATCAAGTAGCACAACAGGTTCGTCATATTCTCGCCCAGTACAACGAATTAAAAGACATCATTGCCATGTTGGGGTTAGAACAGTTATCTAAAAAAGACCGAAATGTTGTGGCAAGAGCCCGTCGATTAGAGCGCTTTTTTACTCAACCATTTTTCACTACCGAGCAATTTACTGGCATGCAAGGAAAGTTCGTGACTATCGAACAAGCATTAGAAGGTTGCGAACGCATTTTAAGCGGTGAATTTGACGAGCATCCCGAAAGCGCGTTGTACATGATTGGCGATATTAATGACGCGATTAGCGGTCATAAAGCACCTAAAACAGCATCAGATGAGGCACATCATGCAGGTTAATATTCTTTTACCCAATCAAATATTTGCCCAGCTTTCAGGCATCAGCAATCTGATTGTTGAAACCCCTTCAGGAAGTTTTGGCATTCTGCCTCACCGTTTAGATTGTATCACCCCATTGGTGCCCGGAATTTTAACTTATCAATGTAATAACCAAGCGCCTCAATTTGTTGCTATTGATCAAGGGGTGTTAGTGAAAACGGGAAAGCAAGTCTCTATTTCCGTTAGAAGAGCAATAAGTGGGCAATCCCTTGAAACTTTGCAGCAGGCGGTTACCCAAGAATTTATTCATCTGGATGAAGAGCAACAAGCCCTGCGGGCTGTGTTAGCTAAGTTGGAAACCGGGTTTCTTAAACAATTTTCGTCACTGTCTAAGCAGTAGCTTAATGGATAAACCAACTGTCAATGCTAAAAACACTACACCGCGCCGCTCACACAGCATGTCTCATCATGTAAATAAGAAGGTGGCATTAAAGTTACATGCTAAGCGCCATAAACACCCAGGCGTATGGTTTGGGTTGGGATTAATGGGGGTTGTGGGTTGGTCTGTGGCACTTCCCACGCTGTTGGGTATTGCATTAGGCATTTGGCTTGACGCCAGTATTAGTGATTCTCGCGCTTATACGCTTATATTTTTGCTGGCAGGGTTAACGTTAGGCTGCTTTATTGCGTGGAATTGGGTTAGCAAAGAGTATGCAGCAATGCATAGCCCTACCGTCAACATGAAGGCCAACACTAAAGCTCCCACTAAGGCAAACACTGTGCCCAAAACGAAAACAAGTAAAGAAAACGAATAAGGAGCTACTTAGCAATGATACCCATCGACAATTTAAGTTTAACCTCACTTATTTTGCCTTTTCTAATAGGCACAATGCTAGGTTGCTGTTTTTTCTATGCCCTGTGGTTTACCGTAAAAAAAGGCATGAATGCCACGCATCCAGCGCTATGGTTCTTAAGTAGCTTATTGCTACGCATGGGGACGGCAATCAGTGTTTTTTACTGGGTGGGTAATAATGATATTTGGCGTCTATCAGCCTGCTTGGCGGGTTTTGTGATAGGCAGAATATTAATGACTAAAATCACTAATAACGCCAATCCTACCGGCGCAGAGAAAGGAGCGCTACATCATGCACCTTAGCCCGGATGAAATTATTTATTGGCAATATGGCGTAATTAAAATGAGCGCTACGCTTGTTTTTACGTGGGTCATTATGGCGATACTGGTGGTTAGCGCCTATTTTATCACTCGTAACCTCAATAAAAAGAATCACCGCTCACGCTGGCAAAATGCCTTAGAAATAATAGTCATCACCATCAATGACCAAATTTCAGATGCAGGCTTAGATAAGCCGCGACGCTACATGGGGTTTCTGGGCACATTGTTTTTGTTCATTGCAATGGCAAATCTACTGACTATTTTCCCTGGATTTGAGCCGCCTAGTAGCTCCTTATCCACCACCCTTGCGCTGGCTTTTTGTGTATTTGTATCTGTGCCTTTTTACGGAATAAAAAACAAAGGGGTGAAACAATATCTACTTTCTTACACGGAACCCACGTATTTCATGTTGCCCTTCAATATTGTAGGCGAGTTGTCACGCACCCTAGCCCTTGCCGTACGCTTGTTTGGAAACATGATGAGTGGCGCCATGATCTTAGCCATTCTACTGGTTATTTCGCCGCTAATTTTTCCTGTTGTTATGTCACTGCTTGGCCTGCTAACCGGTATGGTTCAAGCCTATATCTTTTTTGTATTGGCATCGGTTTACATTGCCGCTGCCAGCACGGTTAGTGCGAAAGCCTCCCTTACCCTAACGCCACCACAACAAAAGGCAGAATAATGGACAGTCTTACGTTAATAGCAATTTGCTCAATTATCACCGCAGGTCTTACCATAGGTATTGGTGTGCTGGGGCCATCGCTTGCAGAAGGAAAAGCAGTTGCCAGTGCGCTAAACGCGCTTGCCCAACAGCCCGATGCGTCCCCCACCATTACCCGTACTTTATTTGTAGGGCTCGCCATGATTGAGTCAACTGCTATCTATTGCTTTGTAGTCTCAATGATTGTGTTATTCAGTAACCCGTTTTGGAATTATTTTATTGCCCAAAATGGAGGCTAAACCATGCCTATCGATTGGTTTACTGTTATTGCACAAATTATCAATTTTTTGATATTAGTGTGGCTGCTTAAGCGCTTTTTATACCGGCCTATTCTTGATGGCATTGATGCCCGTGAACATAAAATTGCTAGTGTTCTATCTAATGCCGAGACCCAAAAGAAACACGCAGAGAACCTTGAAGCTCAATATAAAGAAAAACTAACCAATATAGATGCTGAACGTTCAACCATTATTGAATTAGCCAAAGCAGAAGCACACAAAGCAACCTTAGCCGCCTTACAAGATGCAAAAGCACAAGCAGATGCATTATCAATAAAACGCACCAATGCGCTGAATACTGAAATTCAAATGTTACAAAACGAAGTGATTGATAAAAGCGTGAAAGAAGTGTTTGCCCTTAGTCGTAAGGTAATAAGTGAACTCGCAGACCTACAACTTCAAGATAAAATGTTCGACAAGCTTTTATCGCACCTTAAGGCCCTTAACGAAGCGCAACACCATGAGTTATGCCTAGCTATCAAAAAAAACCAAGGGCAAGCCACAGTACGTAGTATCGCCCCTTTATCACAACCACAATGTGAGCACCTAAAAGCATGTTTAGAAGACATACTAACTGACCAACCCTCCCAACGGGCTACGGAACAGACTGGCGGCGATAGCCTGACTATAACCCTCAACTTAGAGGTAGACCCTCAGTTAATTGCGGGTTTAGCACTTAGCTTTGGCGGTTGGAAACTCAGTTGGAGCGCTAATGAATTGTTGAGTGCATTGCAGTACGAGGTAGCGCTGTCTATTGATGCTCAGTATGAAGAAAATCGCGCAAATATGCCCGCCGACAACGAACACCATTCGTTAAGCGCTAACCGTTAAGGTCATAACATGAACGACGCTAACAACAATGCCTTAAAAAAACGCTATCAATATGTGTTCAATCAACTTGAGTATATTCGAGAATCGCATATTCCGGATGTCAGCTTACAAGAGATGGGCACCGTTGAAAGCGTATCCGCTGGCATTGCTATTGTGTCAGGCTTATTCGGGGCTGGCTTTGAAGAATTACTGCTTTTTCCAAACGATATTTACGGTATAGCATTTAATATTGATGAGCATGAGATTGGCGTCATTATGCTAGGTGACTACACTGCGCTGCATGCGGGTGATGAAGTTAAACGCACCGGCCGCGTAATGGATATAGCCGTGGGCAACGGGCTGATAGGCAGAGTTATCGATCCATTAGGCAATGCGCTAGACGCTAAAGGTAATATTGTTACTCGGGAGCGGTTTCCTATTGAACGACCTGCGCCAGACATTATGTCACGTTCCCCTGTTACAGAGCCTTTACAAACCGGGGTAAAAGCATTGGATGCTTTATTACCCATTGGTCGTGGCCAACGTGAATTAATTTTGGGCGACCGTCAAACGGGCAAAACAGCAATAGCTATCGACACTATTTTAAATCAAAAAGACAAAAACGTACTTTGCGTTTATTGCGCCATAGGTCAAAAGTCGGCGTCTGTAGCCAAAACCATCACTACATTACAACGCAACAGTGCCATGGAATACACGGTGGTTATGGTCACAGAAGGAAATGATCCCCCCGGGCTCGATTACATTGCACCTTATGCGGCAACCAGTATTGCTGAGTATTTCACGCAACAAGGTAAAGATGTTCTTATTGTTTACGATGACTTAACGCAGCATGCTCGCTCTTATCGTGAACTATCATTACTCCTTCGCAGACCACCTGGACGAGAAGCCTTTCCTGGAGATATTTTTTATCTGCATTCACGGCTTCTAGAGCGATCCACACACTTAAACGAAGCACTAGGTGGCGGCTCACTCACCGCCCTGCCTATCATTGAAACTGAAGAGCAAAATATGTCGGCTTATATACCGACTAATTTAATCTCTATTACTGATGGGCAAATATACTTATCGCCTACGTTGTTTTCTCTTGGTGTGCTACCCGCAATAGATGTAGGGAAATCGGTATCTCGTGTTGGCGGCAAAGCACAGAAACCAGCGTTTAGAAAGGTTTCAGGTGCCCTAAAGTTAGCGTATGCCCAATTCGAAGAACTAGAAACCTTTGCACGCTTTGGTGCACGACTAGACTCCGATAGTCTTTTGGCTATTGAACACGGGCTACGCATTCGAGCTTGTATGAAACAAGCGGAATCTCATCCCTTTTCAGTAGCCGCACAAATTGCCATTTTACTCGCCCTAACAAAGGGGTTACTTGACACCATTCCACTTAACGTAATTGATAGCGCGCAAGATTCAATCATTGATGGGCTTGGTACGCTAGCCCCAGCATTGTATGAAAAATTAGCGTCAGCACAGCCATTATCCGATGAAGAAAGCGACACTGTAATGACGATGATAAAGACAAAACTGGCAAGTGTGGCATCAACAGCAGATACTAAAACGACAACTGGCACGGAGCGCTGACGTGGGAGCTACTATGGCAGAGCCAATGAGTAAACCAAACTACAGCGCTAGAATGGGCGAGTTAATATGGGCGAGCTAACATGGAAGAGCTAACATGGGAGAGCTAAGCAGCGGTTTACAACGCAAAATTAATAGCGCCACCGACTTGAAATCGGTGGTGAGAACCATGAAGGCCATGGCAGCAGCGAATATTAGCCAGTATGAAACGGCGGTGTCAGCACTTGATGATTATTACAAAACTGTACAGCTCGGATTAGTAGCTTATTTTCATAGTAATCAGATAAATAGCAAAGCAGTAAACTATTCAACAGTGAACAAAACAACGTCTTTAGGCAAGGTAGGGTTCATCGCCATTGGTTCTGATCAGGGACTAGTCGGTAAATTCAACGATGCCTTGGTTTCTCATCTGCTAAACACTATGAAGTCGCTGCCAGGCGAAAAGCGGGTGTGGGCTATTGGTGAACGTATTCAAACTCACTTAAGTAGTTTGAAGATACCTCTAGAGCAGCCATTTGCGCTCCCTAATTCAATTAATGCAGTAACAGGGTTGGTCACTTCATTGCTGCAAGAAATAGAAGCACTACAGCAAACAAATGAACTATGTGCACTACACATTGTATTTAATCGTAGTTTACCCAACGCAAAATACGAGACATGTACTCAGAAGGTATTGCCGCTTGATAGCGAATGGCAACAAAAGCTAACAGTAACGCGTTGGCCTTCCCGCTGTTTACCTCAGTTGCTTACTGATACAAAGAGAACGTTTAGTGCGTTAATTGGCGAGTATTTATTTACTACCTTGTATAAAGCATGCACTGAATCATTGGCCAGTGAAAACGCAAGTAGATTAACGGCCATGCAACGAGCCGAAAAAAACATAGAAGAACTTCAAACCGAACTTTCCCGACAATTTCACCGCCAACGGCAGCAAGGCATTGATGAAGAGCTTTCCGATTTAGTAAGCGGATTTGAAGCCCTGTCGTTTAAGCCAAGTGTGAAAGCCCGGCCATAAAATTCCCTAAGACACGTCCGGTCGCTTTGTTAATGCCACTTTAAGTTCATCTAAGTAGCCTTCAAAAGGCTTCCACTGCTGCATACCCGTTTTATATATAGGCTGGCGTACTTGTTCTGAACTGGGGGTTTTAATTACCCTTTTGGTTTCATAGAAAGACAAACAAGCAGGTTCAAATGGCAAGCCACAATAATCAAGAATACGATGTACCTGACCTTCTAAATCTTCAAGCACATCTTCGTGCTGCACGGTAAGGATGTGGTCGGGCAATACGGTATGCCAGTGGTTCATTAGCTTCTCATAAGCGCAATAATAACGGCCAATATCATCTAATGAATAGCTAAACTCCTGCCCTTCCCCGAATAGCTGCTTAAAGCCACTAAAACAACAATCCATGGGGTCACGTCTAGCATCAATAATCTTTGTGTTGGGCAAAATGCGTTTAATAAGCCCAATATGCACAAAGTTATTCGGCATTTTATCAATAAAGAAAGGAGCTGATTGACGATAAGCCTGGGTTTGCGCCATGTATTTTTCGCCAAGGGCAATGCACGCTTCATCAGATAAATCGGCAAGATTATACGGGTACGTTTTCTTTTGATTACTTAAACTAGAGGCAATGCCTAAAATATCATGTAGCTCCATGGTGCCATCTATCATAGAGTGAGACGCCAAAATTTGCTCTAGCAACGTAGAGCCCGCCCTTGGCAAGCCGACAATAAAAATAGGATCTGGTGCATCACAACCACTAAATTCACTCATTAATTCGGCATCGCAGGCCAATGCTTGCGCTTCAAGTGCCGCTTCTGTGCGGGTAATGTCGAATCGATGCGTGCGCTTTTTAAGGCTGTTACCTTTGGCATAATAGTCAAACGCTTTGTCGGCCTGCTTGGCATCTTCAAAGCCTTTCCCTAGTGCAAAGCAAAGGTGAATTCTGTCGTCTAGCTTTGTCGTTTCTAACGCTTCTTGAAGTTGCATAACCGCCAAGGCGTTATCATCAAATCGATAAGTTTTTGTGTTGGCTAGGCTCCAATACGCATCGCCGAAATCAGGTGCGAACGCGGCGGCTTTTTCATAAGAAGCAATGGCCTCTTTCACGTCTCCCTTCGCTTTTAACGCATGACCCAGGGCTACCCACAGTGCGGGGCGATCTTGTTTATCGGCCAGTAAGCTATGGTAAATACCAATCGCTTCTTCCAACTCACCAACCCCCACTAACGCGTGGGCCAAGCTAACTTTTATGGAAAAGCTTTCTGGCTGTTGCGCTAAGCGTGCTTGTGCAACTTTAGCGGCTTGCGGAAATTTACCTAGTTTTGCCAGTAGCCCTTGATAAGCCGCTTGGGCTTTATCGTTTTCAGGGTAAAGTGCAACACAGCTTTCTAGTAAAAATTCAGCGTCGTGATACACCTTTAGCTGCACGCCTAACTCTGCCAGTAGCATCATGGCTTCAGGGTGATGTTTGTTTTTGGCTAAAAACTGACGACAGACCTGCTCTGCTTTATGCAATTGACCTTCGTGCATAAGGTCGTGTGCGCCAAGCAAGGGTTTGGGCAAGCTTTGCAGGAAACTGATGTGCTGCTGCGCTAATAGAAGGGCTTGGGGTTGATTGTCACGCTTGTATATCGCTTCAAGTTGCTGCCATGCAGCTAATAACGCTGGATTAAAACGGGTTGCTTGATAAAAAGCATTGGCGGCTTCGCTGTGGGCATTGTCACGAACATAGCAGTAGCCCAACTCTTGAAAGCCTCTACCATAATCAGGGAACAAACCGACTAACTGTGAAAGCGTAGTAATAGCATTTTTGATATTTCCGGATAGTCGGTACGCCACTGCCATGACATACATGGCTTCGCGGGTTGCATCTTCGCTGGGTTTAGCATCAAGAAACTGCTTACTCTGCGCAATAACATGCTGATGATTAGACTGCATCAAACTTTGTTTTAACGCAGAAAGGGTTTGTTGTTCTTGTGAATTCATAAATACAGCATGCCTAAAAACATAAAAAAACGGCATACCCTAAGGAATGCCGTTTTAGGTAGGTGTAACATGTTACATCAAACTCAAATTACACCAAAGTCAGATTACACCCAATGGGCTTAGTAGTAATCGTAAGAGAAACGAACACCAATAGTGCGTGGACGATTCGTTACTACCTTAGGTGTAAACTGCTGAGTATCAATATTTAATATCGCGCTTTCATCAAACACGTTATCAACATAAAGCTCGGCTTTCCAAACATCGTTAGTCACACCAACGGCTAGGTTAGCTAGCATGTAAGACTCTTGTACGTAACGGCCACCTTCAAATACGTCACCGTTAGAGTCGGCATAGGTTACCCCTTCGTAAACATCAGCATGCTTTTCAATTTTAAGGCCAGAACCTGTGCCGTAAATAAGTTGCGTTGCATCTTCCATTACGTAAGCGTCCATTACCATGCCAGCATAACGGTCACCCGTGTAGCTTACAGAGCCGTTAACATAACCACGCTTGTCACCTTCTAGCTCGAAGAAATAACGCGCGTTAATGTTACCCGAGAAGCCTGCAGAGTAAGGCAGTTCAGAACCTACACCCGCGGCAATACCTTCAAGCTCAGAATTTACGCTAGTTAATTCAGTACTTAGCAAACTGAATGCAGCGTTAATGACTAAATCGTCTGTGGCTAACCACGTAATATCAGCATCTAAACCTTGAATCTCTGCATCACCAACGTTGTCGGTAAAGACTAAGAAAGAGATGTTAGTTGGGTCGAAACGTGACGTTTGTAAATCAGTAATTTCAGAGTAATACGCTGTAGCGTTTACACGCAGAATACCGTCTAAGAAGTCACCCTTCACACCTAGCTCGTAGTTATCGAGGGTATCTGTGGTTGAATACACTGGAATACGGAAGTTTTCAAATGCGCCACTTTGGTTTTTCGCCAAACCACCACCAACACGGTTAGTTACTGGCGGACGGAAACCTTCTGAATAGTTAGCAAACAATAGAACATCATCGTTTACCTTCCAATCTAATGAGAACTTGAAGATAGTATCGTCAACGGTAAGTACACCATCGCTACCTAACAAATCAGTTTCTAGCTGGCCACTGGCAATAGCAGCATTTACTGCATCTGGATCTAAACCAACTGCGGCTAACTCATCTGGGTCAAGTGAACCAAAGGCTTGTACACGACGGGTTACATCTACTGTTGTAGTAGAACCTGTGTACTTATCATCAATTTGATACCAACGGGCACCAACACTCGCGGTTAGTGAATCAGTAATGTCGTATTCAAACTGACCAAATACGGCAATTTGTTCAACGGTATGAGTAATATCGTTAACAAAGCTGATTTCAGATGGGAACGGTCCGCCATCGCTATTAATGCCATCAGTACCTACTAGGGTTTTTTGTAGGTTATTGAAGCCGTATTGTGTTAGCTCACCATCGGTATTGGCAATTTTGAACTGCCCTACTGTTGCTACTTCTTGGTCATCATAGAACAAACCAGCTGTTACACGCCAAGGCGTATCCATGGTAGTTACAAAACGAAGCTCGTGAGTTGAACGCGTTGTCGTTGTGTCTTCTCTAAAATACTTAGTAGGATCTAGACAGCGCTGATCTTCAGCTTCAACACCCGACTCATAGTGGTTACACACGTAATACGCGGCGAAAGCACCACCATTGGTGTAGCCTGTGTAATCAGCTAATGTATCGATTTCACGATCTAAATAACCACCTGTGTACACAAGGTCTAGTTTTTCTAAACGACCTTCTAGTGTCCACGTCGTTAAGCCGAACTCATCTTTGTTTTCTTCTTGAGCAAAACGAATAGCTGAACTTTCGCCTTCTAGAGTTGGGTCGTAAGCAAATACACCTTCTGTATCTAACGTTTGTTGGGTGTGCTGAACTAGCAAATCCCAATCATCGTTAAATTCATACAACAAACCAAAACGAGCACCTGTGTACAACGCATCGTTGAAGTCATCTTCTACTAATGCATCATTCTGAGGCGATACTACAGAGGCTTCTTCATTCGAGTTAACGCCAGGGCTAGTTACACGATTAGCGTCCATAGCAACAGGATCGGCAAGTGGGCCACCAGAAATACGGTCGATAACTACCGCACTGCCAATGTATCCACCTTCACCTGGCACGTTCATTACGTTATCAATCCAGCCGCCCTGCTTATCGTTATACGCCGCAACGCGGAAACCAAGCTTATCGGTAAGTGGCATATTGAAGTAAGCCGTTACCGAGTTACTCATTTCACCGCCTTTGGTGAAACCAATGTTGGTATCAAAACCAGCACCAAAACTGTTTAAATCGGGTTTATTCGTGATCAAACGAATTGTACCTGCCTGAGAGCTTGCACCGAACAAAGTACCTTGTGGCCCAGGTAACACTTCAACACGCGCAACATCAGTGGCGTAAACGTCTAGGTTACGGCCAGCCATGGATACCGGTTGTTCATCTACATAGAAAGCAACAGACGGCTGTAATGCTTGAACTGAAGATAACATGATGTTTGATTGGGTAGTTGCCGCGCCACGAATATAAATTTCGTTTTGGCCCGGGCCTGTGCCCTGAAACACTACGTTCGGAAGGAATTCAACGTAGTCTTGAAAATTATCAATGCCTAAATTTTCGAGTGCTTTTCCACTAAGTGCAGTAACGGCGACAGGTACATTTTGGATAGATTCGGCGCGTTTAGTGGCAGTAACTTCTATGGTTTCGAGTTTCGCTGGCGCTTCAGATTCTTGAGCGAGCAACGGTGTAGATGCCAATGCAGCGACAATTGCACAGCTAAGCTGAGTTTTACGCATAATGTGTGTTTTCCCTATTAGGTGATTTTTTATTCTTTGAGCTGTGTTTACTTAAAACACTTATCAAAAATAACTTATCTATTAACCCACAATCCAAGATTAATTTCTACTCTAACTATTATTTATTCACTTATACTTTAGTTATCCCCCGTTCTATAACGTGTAATTATAAAAGCGCCAATCAGTTAAAGAATCAGCTCTAATAATTACAATCAAAGTTTATAAAAGTTGTTCCATGCTGTATATTTCTGCGTATTAACTCTAAGTCGACAGATAAGAGAAAGGACTAGTACTAGCGTGAGCGAAACTGAGAACACATCACCTTTAAATAAACCCGTGTTTTACACGTCTTCTATAATCATAGCTTGCCTGCTCATTTTTGCAGCAGCTTTGCCTGAAACTGCAGATTCACTTTTCAAAACGATTCAAGCAGTCATAGTGACAAACGGCAGTTGGTTCTATGTACTGACTGTTGCCATTGTATTGTTATTTGTGGTTTATCTGGGCATGTCTCGCTATGGCGATATAAAACTAGGCCCCGACCACGCCTTACCAGAATTTAAGTTCACTACTTGGCTATCTATGCTTTTTGCTGCGGGTATGGGTATTGGACTTATGTTTTTTGGCGTCGCCGAGCCCCTAATGCACTTTTTAGCCCCACCGACGGCGCAAGCTGAGAGTATTGATGCTGTGCGCGAAGCAATGAAAACGACCTTTTTCCATTGGGGTGTGCATGCTTGGGCAATTTATGCTGTGGTGGCTTTAATATTGGCCTATTTTGCGTATCGACAGAACTTACCGCTAACCTTACGTTCTGCCCTGTACCCGTTAATTGGTGACAGAATTTACGGATGGCCAGGCCATGTTGTCGATATTTTTGCCGTTACCTCTACCGTGTTTGGTGTTTCAACATCACTAGGGTTAGGCGCATCACAAGTTAATGCAGGCTTTAATTACTTATTCGGCTTACCTTCAAATACCACTGTTCAAATAATAATTATGGCAGCGGTTATCGGCTTAGCCGTCATCTCTGTAGCAACAGGACTAGATAAAGGTATTCGTATTCTGTCTGAAACCAATATGGTTTTAGCCATTTTACTGCTTCTTATTGTTCTAGTATTGGGCCCAACCGTATTTTTACTACAAGCCTATATGCAAAATACGGGGGCGTACTTATCTGATTTAGTTAGAAATACGTTCAACTTATTTGCCTATGATAAAACCGATTGGATTGGTGGCTGGACCATCTTCTACTGGGGCTGGTGGTTAGCCTGGGCACCTTTCGTAGGCTTGTTTATTGCGCGTATATCATACGGCCGTACTATTCGAGAATTTATCTTGGGTGTGTTACTCATCCCATCTGCCTTCACGCTTTTCTGGATGACTGTATTTGGTAATGGTGCTATCGACCAAGTACTAGTGCATGGTAAGGACATATTAGCCACCATGGTCAACGAGGATAGTGCTGTCGCGCTATTTGTATTCTTAGAGCAGTTCCCGTTCTCATCGATATTAAGCTTTATTGCCGTAATAATGGTAATCGTGTTCTTTGTAACATCGTGCGATTCTGGGGCAATGGTAGTAGACATGCTATGTTCGCATGGTCGAAACGACACACCGTTGTGGCAGCGAATTTACTGGGCTGTTGGTGTAGGTGTGATAAGTGCGGTTTTACTTTATGCGGGTGGTTTGGGGGCACTTCAAACCATGACAATTGCCTCGGCGTTGCCCTTTGCAATCGTGTTACTCATAGCGATAGCGGGGCTATTGAAAGCGCTACGGGTTGAAGCCTATAAGCGTGAAAGTTTACAAGTGCTTGCCGGAACGCCGCAGCATAATGACGGTGATAAAAACTGGAAAGACCGATTAGAAAACATAGTGACCTTTCCCGATGAAGCGGCAGTTAGGCGCTATTTACAGAAAATTGTGAAACCCGCAATGACTGAAGTTGGGAAAGAGTTCGAAACACAGCAATTTGAAATCGTGATTGATGAAACCGAAGAGGCGTTAATGTTAACCGTCACTATGGGAAGCGATCCTGATTTTGTATACGCAGTGTACCCTTCGGTTACTCATCAGCCAGAATTTGGCCCGAGTGACATGCCAGAGGTAGACGAAGGCGAAAAGCCCACGTACTATCGCGCAGAAGTTCATTTAAGTGAAGGTGGTCAAAACTACGACATTATGGGATGGTCGAAGATCTCAGTTATTAATGACGTTATTGATCAATTTCAAAAGCATCAACACTTTATCCATTTGCTTAACTAGTTTGGGTGAGGGTTGCAGATTTATTAGGAATAAAATGCGAAAAGAAGAAGAATTGTTAGTTGCTCTACGGCGCGTGATCCGCGCCGTAGACCTACGCAGCAAGCAATTGAGCAAGCATGTTGGGCTAACAGGCCCACAATTATTGGTAATGCAAAATATTCAAGAGAAGCCGGGTATTATGGTGCGAGAAATCGCTGAAAACATAAACCTGAGCCCTGCGACCATTACCAATATTCTTGATCGCCTAGAAGGCAGAGATTTAGCAACCCGTATTCGAAGTACACAGGATAAGCGCAAAGTTGGCGTATTCCTTACTGAGAAAGGAAAGGTAGCAGTTGTGAATGCTCCTCGCCCACTTCAAGAACACTTTGTGGAACGTTTTTCGCAGCTTAAAGAATGGGAGCAAAGCCAAATGGTTGCTACTGTTCAGCGAATTGCGAGCATGATGGATGCAGAAGATATTGACGCATCACCATTTCTTGAGCTTGGTAGTATTTCGGAAAAACCTAACTAAAATCGTTAATAGGTTATTTCGCTTAAGCACATTTGCGATAAACAAAAACAAAACAGCCGGCATATGCCGGCTGTTTTTATTTGTACTCACGGAAACATTTAAAACCTTTAGTGCCCATACCCTCAGTTTCCAACCAAGGGTTGTGACTAACGCTTTAGTCAGTATTTTTATCCGCAGCTTTCAGAGGATTAACCCTGCCGCCAGTCACTTTATCGGCGCGGCCTTCTTCTTTGGCTTTTTCAGCGCGGCGTTTTCTAATTTCTTTCGGGTCGGCAATAAGTGGGCGGTAAATTTCTATTCTGTCGCCATCTTTGACCGTGTCGCGCAATTTAACCACGCGGCTCCAAATGCCTACTTTGGTGCTCGATAAATCGATATCTGGGTATTCATTTAACAGATTTGAAGCTTGAATCACCTCTTCTACGGTTGCCCCCTCTTCTATCGACACATCAACCAAAGACTGCTTAGTAGGAAGTGCATAAGCCACTTCAATATGCATTAAGCCTTCACTCACGCGTAAACACTCCTAGCACGTTCAGTGAACGCAACAACCATATTCGCTGCCAAGTTATTGAAGATTTTGCCAAACGCCATTTCTACTAACTTATTGGTAAATTCAAATTCAAGGTTTAACTCTATTTTACAGGCTTCGTCAGATAACGCTGAAAACGTCCAACCGCCGGTTAAATAGCGAAACGGCCCATCGACAAGCTGCATATCAATACGCTTACCTGGTTCAAGTTCGTTATGGGTAGTGAACCACTGCTTAATGCCTGCTTTTGCCACTAACAATGAGGCTTTCATGTTTTCACCAGATGCTTCTAAAACCTTGCTGTCTCGACAACCTGGTAAGAACTGCGGGTAAGCCGCAACATCATTTACCAAGTCGAACATAGCCTGGGCGCTGTGTGCTACCAATGCACTGCGTTGTATACTCGCCATGTACTTCACTATATAAATACCGAAAGGCGCATTATACCATAGAAAAAATACCACAGAAAAAACCCTTCTCTCGTCTTCGCTTTTCCCGTTTCGCCCCCACATCGTTATGTAAGGTCACAATACCTTTTTGCACTAATTAATATTAGTAAATGAACTAATAAATATTGCTATAGGTATACAGACATTCTTACGACAATCAGTATAATAGCGAGCATGAAAAAGAATAAAGCCAACAAAAACACCACCGGTACCATCGCGCAAAATAAAAAAGCGCGCCACGACTATTTCCTAGAGGACAAATTTGAAGCAGGTATTCAGCTTCAAGGCTGGGAAATAAAAAGTATCCGCTCAGGTAAAGTTAACATTTCCGATTGCTATGTGATTATTCAAAATGCCGAAGCTTATTTGGTAGGTTGTCGCATAAGCCCGTTAAACCAAGCATCTACTCACGTTGTGTGTGAACCCGAACGTGCGCGTAAATTGTTATTGAAAAAGCGCGAACTAGACCGACTAATGGGTGCAAGAGACAGACAAGGTTACTCTATTGTAGCCACGGCCATGTATTGGAAGAAATGCTGGGTTAAGTTAGAAATCAATCTTGCCAAAGGTAAGCATGAGCGAGACAAACGAGACTCATTGAAAGATCAAGACTGGCAACGTCAGAAAGAAAGAATGATGAAACACAGCGTTTAACGCTGTGTTTTTCTTTTAACTGCCCCTCTATCTATTGGATTAGTTATTGGGCTAGTTATTGGGCTAGTTATTGGGCTATTTACTGGACTCGTTGCTGGGCTGGTCTGCACTAACATTACTTGCACTAGCTGAACTAGCGGTAACATTTTTGTCATTACTGCTTTCTTGACTAGTAAGCTGAACACTACCATTTTTAGCATTAACATCACGCTTAGTCATCGACTTGCGATGCATCATATCAAGTACCAAGCTCCACAATGGCGAAGGCGAACGCAGAGTTGTTAAGTTATTACCTAAACGCCTTAACTGACGGCGAACCATAGCCATGTTTGCTAAACTTGCTAATGACTTATCTTTCCACGTACAGTGCGGAATAACACCCGAATAACGCCATTCTTGCTGCCACTTCTTGGCTAAATCAGGCGTAATGGCCAACGCACTGGCTAACCCCACCAAAGAACAACCTTGCTGAATCACTTTTTCAGCAACTTCAGCCCGCTTTATACCACCTGTTGTCATTAACGGAATATCGGTTTTAGTTTCAAGGCTGTGTGCAAATTCTAAAAAGTAAGCTTCACGAGCAAGAGTAGTATCGTCGCGAGTTTGCCCTTGCATGGCCGGTGCTTCGTAACTACCGCCTGACAATTCCACCACATCAACACCTAGCGCCTCTAAACGGCGTACCACTTCACAGGCATCATCAAAACTAAACCCGTTACGCTGAAAATCAGCAGAATTAAGTTTAACCATAACAATAAAGCCACTTGGGCATACCGCGCGAATTTGGCTAACAATATTAATCAGTAAACGAGCACGATTAATAATGGAACCGCCCCACTCGTCTTGTCGCTGATTGGTTAGTGGCGATAAAAATTGGGTGAGTAGATAACCATGGGCCGCGTGAATTTCAACGCCATCAAAACCCGCTTTTTGCGCTTGCACTGCCGTTTCAACAAAGCGTTTACACACATCGTGAATGTCTTGGCAGGTCATTTCTTTTGGAACGGCAAACAATTTTGAGTGTTTACCCATCTTAAGAGGTACAGCTGAGGGCGCGATGGCTTTACCCTGCATGGCTTTAAATACCTGACGACCAGGGTGATTAATTTGCATCACCGCTAGCGCGCCATTGGATTTGATAATTTTAGCCCAGCGCTCGAACGGCTCTAAGGGGGAGTTTTTATCTAGTACAACACCGCCTGGGCCTGTCATCGACTCGCGATCGACCATCACGTTACCCGTAATAACCATGCCCAAGTTTCCATGCGCCCAGTACCGATAAAGCGTATACAGCGCACTACCAGGAAGACTGCCCGCACTCGACATGTTCTCTTCCATCGCCGCTTTTACGAGACGATTACGTACCACTACCCCGCAAGGTAAGGTATAAGGGGTATATATTATTGAGTCTGAAGGCATTGGCACATCAATTGTAATTTTAAGCCGGTACACTTTAATGGTTATCGCCGATAAATGCATCTTTTGAAAGCAAAATATAAAGAAATCATTTAACCGCAAGCAAGTTATGTTATACTGCGCTTTCACACTCGGGGCTGATTAGGATTCGACAGGATCTTGGAAGCCGGAGGTGCATGCAGAGGTGCGGCTGGCCTCTTAAAAAAGCCGCATACAAATAGTCGCAAACGACGAAAACTACGCACTAGCCGCTTAATAACCGGTATAGGCCCTTCCACCACAGCTTTGTTTGCTAGCGTGGATTCGGAAGGTCATCCAAGCAAACTAGCGAGGGAAACTCTCCTGAGGTTGAACCGCGAAATAGTATCGGGACAGCTACCAAGAACCCTGTTTGTCGGGGTCTAAAGTAGTTAAAGAAAAGACAAACTAAGCATGTAGTACCAAAGGTAGACATTTTCTGGACGCGGGTTCAAATCCCGCCAGCTCCACCAATTCCAGATGCGGTCTAGAACCTTCTAGACCGCTCTATCCCTCTAATAACGCTGCTTCCAGCGAATCATCACTTTCTACTAATTCGGTCTCTCAGGGTCTAAATAGGGCTCAAAAGTGTCGTGAATCTGTACTCGACTGTCGCGAGACTGTCACCTGCCCTAATGAATTGACAAGTGGTATTGGTACACGTGAATGTCACCTTTTTCGCAAAAAAATATTCGATTTCATATCCCCTCTTGCTTATGACGCTGCGCATAAGTACCTCAAGCTTTCTAAACAACATGACTATGTACAAGCCAACCGCTTCCTTTCCAGCCTAAATAAACACCTTCACTTAGCAGATCTAAACCTAACTTCTGACATCAAAGAACTCAAAGCCTTTGCTAAATCGAAAGCTATGGAATGCTTGCGCGATACCGCCGATTTAAGTGAAGCCCACGCACTCTGTCTATGCAAAGCCAAACTACTTAAATACAACATCAGTCTTCCTGACGACATTTCAGCCACTGAGGGCATTATTCAAGCGCGTTCAGAGAAATTTTGGTTCAACAAGCTGAAACGAATTGCCAGCCAAAAAGTAGAAGAAATACGTCGACAGTTAGATTTAGTGAATCAGAAAAAAAGTGCTTATTGCAGTAGTGACCGATTGCGCCAATTTAAGTGGGAAAAAGAGCAAGCCCTTGAGTTTATGAAATCTAAATGGTTCTGCAGTGCTGATGGTGAGTTTATTTCTATGCTGGATGCTTATCAGGCAAACGTATCTAATCCTGAAGTAAGAAGAGCCGAATTGATGGTTCGAATAAAGGGAACGGAAGAGTATTCTAAACTGCTAAACCATGTGGGGTGCTTTTGTACCATCACCACACCATCCAAGTTCCATTCACACTACCAATCGGGTAAGCCGAACCCTAAATATTTAAATTATTCTGTTAAAGATGCTAATGAGTATCTTAATGCCCAATGGCGCAAAGCTAGAGCACAGTTCCATCGCGAAGGAATAGAAGTGTTCGGCTTGCGTGTTGTTGAGCCACACCATGACGGCACACCACATTGGCATTTATTGCTATTCACACCGCCAGAACAGTTGGCACGTGTAACAAGCATTTTAAGGCATTATGCAATGGAAGATGATGCCGACGAATCCGGCGCGGACAAAAATAGATTCAAAGCAGAGCCAATAGATCCTGAAAAGGGTTCAGCGCAAGACTATATCGCTAAATACATTTGTAAAAATATTGATGGTGAATTTCTAGATACCGACAACTACGGCAACGATGCGAAACAGTCTGCATCAAAAATCACTGCTTGGGCATCACTATACAATATAAGGCAGTTTCAATTTTTAGGGCTGCCTTCGGTTACGTTATGGCGACAGTTAAGAAAGTTAGAATTAGAAAGTAGTGACACACCATTAGGAAAGCTTCAAAAAGCGGCAGATGAATCTGATTGGCTTTCTTATTTAATTATGATGGGTGGCGCAAACGTGAAGCGTATAGAACGCCCTTTCTCCCTCGAGTATGAAAATCAAATTAAAACGCAGTATCAACATTGTGAATTAAGCACCCTTTCAAAACACGCTTACAACCAAAAGCCAAAACACATCCGTTTCACTGAAGGCACATACGCTATACCAGATAAAAACTGGCAGCTCTTTTCGTCACCCGCTGAACGAGTTGACAGCCCGCCCTCCCAACGGGAAGGACGGGCTGTCGACGAAGGCTCAGGGGGTAGCCGAAGGCGACTGGGGATTTCCCGTGAGGGGAAAGCCCCAAAAGCCGAAGGCATCTTGGACTTGTGTAAATAACTGTACTGAACAAAACAAACTAGAGACAAATATGAAAATTGGTAGAAATGATAAATGCCCATGTGGGAGCAACAAGAAATACAAGCATTGCTGCGCTAATAAAAATGTTACTCGGGAAAGCAGTACTCCGCTATCTATGTCAGAGCAGCAATTTCTCGGTTATTCACGAGAACGCTTGCCCGAAGAGTCACCATTTGATTTATCTACAGATGGCCTCTGCTGTTTAGTAATGACATTAGATAGCCGAAAAGCAAATACACTGAATGAAATGCATAACACTGACGCCTTTATTAGCGGCATGGTTATCGTTACTTCTGGTGAATGCTCTAATGTGCAAATGGCTGGACCGTTCGGTTCATTAGATGAGGCTTTTGAATATTCACGTATCGAGCATGGCGCTATCAGATTCCACAGCAAACCCGAATTCATATAAACCGCAACGCATTATTCATAATGATCTTTAAAAATACGGTCTTGTTTTTAACGAAGGAATGTTCCCTCCTTCGTTATATGGTCAAAAGAAAACACATGTTCTGACGGTGCCACCCTGCACTTTCCAACGAACCTATTATGAAACTCTCTGCTCTTTTCAATTAGTAGGTCTTCCCCACAAACTGAGCATTTCGCTTCAATCGTAACTGCTTTCATGCATATAGGTGCGTTAGTTTGTCCTGTCGCGTTAATCGTTAGTAGCTTATTTTTTGCTAATTTTTTAGACCAAAATGCAGGATATGTCGTTATCCCTTTATTAAGTAACTCGTGCAGCGTCTTGAAAATGATACCTGCAACTATGCCAAAAATAACCACACATGTATTAGTCGTCTTGCTGCCCCACTCTACCAATCCAATAAGCGTGTAGAGTGTTAGTACAATCGACGTCAGTAAACCTATTGCAACTAATATAAGCTTTCTTGGAGTTAGAATCAGATTGGAAAAAGGTTTAGCCCATGGCAATGCATCATCAATATGTGTGACGACGTACCGCACCTTTAGGGCATTTGAATTTCCTGTACCAGTCGATTTCACAGAACCAGTGCGAATTCTCCACTTCGTAGGAATGCCACCTTTCGAATTCACGCGCTCTAGTCTAAGTGGGCTTAAATTTTTTTCTGTAAGTAATGCGTTCAATGAAGATGTTTGAGCAAAAAGCTTTGAGAGTTTTTCTTCATGCCCTTTCATCCAGCGTCTTGCTTTCTCTGAATCGTCTTGCCCATTCATAGACTTATATATTTCTGCAGCAGTAAAGTAAAAATGGGATTCATCAGCCGCATTTTGTCGAATCAATCGATGAGTTTGTTCTATTAGAAAAGCCCCAATTTCTTCACCAACTATGTTCGGTAGGTGAACACTAAAAAACTGCAACGCTACGTCTAACGACTTCTCTAGATCTTCAACATCCTGTTTTTCAACAACTTCCATATTTTCACTACCCGTATGTAACCCGTATGCCCCCTGTTTTAGCAGACCAATCAAGACCAATCTAGTACTTCGTTTATACGGGAGTACAAATTTATGAGCGGATTAGTAACAACAGACAAACTTTCTGAAATGACAGGATATTCAAAAGAAGCAATTCGAATGAAGGTGAAAAAAGGTGTTTGGATAAAACAGCGGCATTATCTAAAAGCGCCTGATGGCAGATTGATTTTTATCGTTGAAATGATTTACCAATGGATGAAAGGAGAATAACAAAATGAGTGTTAAAGCTGTAAACGGCGGATATGTAATAGACTTCACTCTTAACCATGAAAGATTCAGAGAAACGATACCCGCCCCACATAATAAAACCGCTGCAAAAAGAATTGAGGAACAAGAAGCTATTTACAAGATGGCGATTTCACTAAACGACAAAGCAATTGCGAGTCGCTTTCCCAACAGCAAGATAATGCAAAAAGCTTTTGATAATGGCTGTACTTACACTATTCACGATTATTCAAACATTTGGTTTAAACAAAAGCAGCGAAACTGGTCACATACAACTATTCGGGGCTATACACAAAAATACAATTCATACATTAAGCCTAATTGGGGACACCTGATTTTAAATGAGTTTAAAGCTAGTATGTTTGATGAATGGGCATCTGAATGCTTACTCTCTGGTAAATCAATTAATGAAACTCGCAATGTGCTTAGTCAGATCTTCAAGCGTGCATACTTTGATGGTGTAATCGACTCAAATCCAGTCGAACGCATTGAAAGGTACAAACAAAAAATTAATGAACCAAAGCCCTTCAATAAGTCTGAGATCAAAAAAATACTTAATGCGTTACAGTCCCCCTATAAAGAGTTTTTTCAATTTGCATTTTATACAGGCTTGCGGACTGGTGAATTACTTGGACTTCGTTGGGAAGACGTTGATATAGAAAAACGTTTGGCACACATACGGGTTAATATTACTTCTGGAAAAGAGAAAGTACCTAAAACTGCTGGAAGCATTCGAACTATAGAATTGCACTGCTTGGCATTACAGGCTCTTACATCAATAGAATCATCAAAGTTCTTTAATTCGAAAAGAGTATTTATTGACCCAAAGACTATGAAAGAGTACAAATATGCTGACGGGTTACGTAAATACACTTGGAAACCTGCTCTTAAAAAGCTAAATATTCCTTATCGTTACCCTTACCAATGTAGGCATACTTATGCATCAATGATGCTATCATCTGGCAAAAATCCTATGTGGGTTGCAAAGCAAATGGGTCATGCTGATTGGGGAATGATTCGAAAAGTTTATGGAAGATGGATAAACGAGTCTTAGTTATTTAGTCGTATTTCTTGTACGATTCGGCACAAGAACACAACAAATTCTTTGCAACTATTTTTTAGTTGCACTATTATCACATGGAACCGATGCGAGTACGGAAGTGGGAAGTCAAGACAAATTCAAGATTTACATACAAAGAATACCGGTACCGAGCGACTGCAGATTTTCTAAACTCAGTAGCTTTTTACAAAATCTCGGTTTTACATTACACAATAGAGGGAAAACCAGCGGGAGTAGGATTATTTTCTTCGATGAATCAATGAATAAAATTATCCTTCATAAGCCGCACGGCAGTGATCCCGTTTGTCAAAGTGCACTTAATGATGTTGTACAGAAGTTGAAAGAATATGGATATTTGTAGAGGTGCGATATGAACGTTTTAGATTATAAAGGGTACATAGGCTCAATAGAAACGTGTCTTCATAAGAAAAATCTTTATGGGAAAATATTATATATTAACGATCTAGTTACCTTTTCAGGTGATACAGTATTGGAACTAGAAGCAGAGTTTAAAAGTGCTGTTGATGATTATTTGATAATTTGTGAAGAATTAGGAGCTGAACCAGATAAAACATTTAAAGGTTCACTCAATGTTCGGCTTGGTAATGACTTGCACAGGCAGGTTGCTTATCAATCCGAAAGGATGGGCATTAAAATTAATGACTTTATCAAAAAAGCCTGCGAGGAAAAATTGATAACTAGAGATGTGATCAATTTGAATGTTACGCACATCACAAGGACTTCTACTACTCAAGACGTAGTATTTGGAGAAGAAGCTACCTTTAGTTATGCTAATAAATCAATCTCAGCCAAGAATGTTGATTATGATTCAAAGGACTGCCATTAACTAATGAACATTCAATTAGATTTACTGAGATCAAAGCTCTTACATTCATCATTCGATGATAAAAGATTAGATGTCTCTAACAAAAAAGGCTTAGTTAAAAGTTCTTTAGCAATTAATTTTGAAGAAATCGATACTACTGAAGACTCGGAAAATAATGTGATCGAATTACATTTTGAGTCTAAATCCGAATTAACTGGATTTGTTGGTCATGATTTAGAAGACTCAGAGATTGCGTTCTCCTTAACTCTCGAGGCAGTTTCTTCATTCACTGTTGATATAACTTCTGTTTCAAAGGATGTAGAGAATACTGTTCAATCCTTAGTTGAAACCGACTATGTCAGATATCTAGTTATGGCGGCATGTAAGCAATTTCACATTGAACAGGCGGGACAATTGTTAAGGTCAACTAAGTTTAGTAGTGTACCGGCTCAATATTCTGGTGACATTAGCAGTGACGAGAGTTAGCTAAGCAATTGAAATCATGAAAATAGTTACGGGTTCAAATCCCGCCAGCTCCACCAATTCAACATCTAAAGACGTCCTAGGGCGTCTTTTTTTGTGTCCGTACCAACGTAAAATCAATAACTTGGCGTATTTTAACGTTCAATAGCTTCCCTTAGCTTCTTTGATCTTTAGGTACACCATTGGGTACACAACGCAAACTAGAGGAAATTGGTGTACCCATTATGGCAAAAGTTACTACACGGCTATCTGATTGCGCTCTTTAGTCTTTGGCAGATAAAAGCCCCTAGCTTGTTCAATGGGGATTTGGTGGAATTCGTAGAGTAAGATCTCTTGCAACACACCAAATGAATGTATGTTCCCGAAAAAAGTATTACGTTTCTGTCCTTTTGGGCTTTAGTTTCCACGGGCAAATTCTTCGCCCTCGTTGCCGTTGCCCCATTATTGACCGTAGATAGCCACGAGGGAGAAGGTAAGTGTGACATCAGATGACGTTATTCCTTTAAATTCTTAGAAAAACTGAGTAGCAGAAAAAGTAACTGACTTTTTATTGTTTTACCAACATTACTAGCAAAGAGATTTCATCAAGTGCCTATGTAAGAAGTGGAGCTAGATATTGGAACATTCAGCACTTGACCGATAAAACTAAGCTATCTGTGGCGCTAGCAATAGAAATATGATGCATTCCTAGCATATAATACCTTTCCTAATAAGAATTCATTGCTTAATGCGAATACCGGTTTATCTCTAGGTTTCCTTTGGCTCAAAACATCCCTACTACACCAAGTTGCTGTATCGAACGTTAACGTAAATACGTTAATTGCTTTCTATCGCGCAATTTCTTACAACGTATTTGTGATTGCTGAGGCTTACATTATTCCTCACCATCAAATTTTAAGGTATTTATGTCTGCATCACCTTCAAACCCAAGCGCCGTAGTTTGGCCTATCTTCGTAATGGCGCTGGGCACATTTGTTTTAGGGCTTACAGAGTTTTCATCTATGTCGATGTTACCTCTTATCGCCGAAACTTATGCTGTCACGCCATCAATGGCCGGCAATGTAATAAGCGGCTATGCCATTGGTGTGGTCATTGGCGCGCCGTCGTTTATGTTACTGACTAACAAGACCAACAGACGCACTTCTCTGATCATCTTTGCAGCAATGATTTGTATAGCTAATGGCTTAAGTGCTATCGCCTCTAGCTTGCCAGAGTTGGTGTTTTATCGTGTATTGTCTGGTTTGCCCCACGGCGCTTATTTTGGTACTGCGTTATTGATTGCCGCTAGTATGGCTCCTGCTGGTAAACGCGCCAGCTATATGTCGATGGTGTTTGCTGGTTTAACTATTGCCACTATTGTCGGTGTGCCCATGGCAACCCTGATAGGGCAAAATATGAGTTGGCGAGTGTGTATGGCGCTAGTCGCGGCCCTTGCGCTCATCACCATCGCACTTATTTATATGTTCGTGCCTAGCAGCCCAGTCACCACGCCAACGAACTTACGGGAAGAGTTTGGCGTGCTTAAGAACAAACTCGTATGGTCAATTTCAGGCATCATATTTGTTGGCTTTGGTGGTGTGTTTTGTATTTATACCTACCTTGCCGATACCATATTAAACGTGACTAACTCGCCAGAAGTAACCATTTCGATTGCCATGATGATGTTTGGTATTGGTACCACTATCGGTAATTGGTTTATTAGTAAACTGGCTGACAAATCTCCTCTTCGTACCACAGGTATTGCGTTGCTATGCAGTGTTGGGGTGTCTGTTATATATGTGTTTGCGGCAAGTAATATTTGGTGGCTTTACCTTACGGTATTTCTGCTTGGTGCAAGCGTGGGCTTAGCCGCCGTTATTCAGTCGATGTTGTTAGATGTTTCACCCACGGGGCATGCAATGATAGGTGCGCTTGTGCAGTGCGCATTTAATACGGCAAATGCTATTGGCCCAATGCTGGGCGGCGCACTATTGGCATCGGGCGCTAGTTTCAACGAAACAGGCTATGTATCGGCTATGCTTTTCTTTGGTGGGTTTATCATGTGGGCGCTTAGTTATCTGCAACTGCGTAAACGCAATCCTGCCCTTGCTGCTAGCTAAGTTATGTAATAGTGGGGTATTTTAGGCGCATAAAGTGCCTTTTGACTCCCCACACATCTATAATACTCACTTGCTTCACTAAATACGAAAACCCAAACCTAAAAGGTTCGGGGCTTATTGTTTACGTCGCTAAAACCTAGACGCTTTTGCATTATTAAAATTGGTGTATAATTGAAGCTATAACGCACCAAATTATAGTTTTTTATATGGCTAATCGTCAAAGTATCAGTATTAATGAACCCAATGCAGAGTGGCTCAAGTTTCAGGTTGAAAGCCAAGAGTATGCAAGCCACAGTGAAGTGATTAATGATCTTATACGGCAGCGACGTAAAGAAGAAGAGGCCGATTTAATTCGCACTAGAGCATTACTGATTCAAGCCGAACAAAGAATTGAAAAAGAAGGCTACAGCAAGCTTAGCATTGAAGACATAAAACAAGCTGCTCTTAATAAGAAAGGCTAACCGTGGCTAAGTACAAGCTATCGCCAGATGCTGCGGACGATATTGAACGTCTATTTCTTTTTGGTATTGACCGATTTGGAGTCAATCAGGCTACCAAGTACTTAAGCGGATTAGAAATTCGTCTGGATCAGATAGCACATACACCGGCCACCTACCCGAAAGTCTCTCACATTCGTCCAGGATATCGCAGAAGTGTGTACGGTGTGCACACAATTTATTTTCGTACAATTGAAAGTTGCAACCAAATAGAAATTAGCCGAGTGATTGGTCGCGAGCATTTAGAAGACCTTTAGGGGCAGTCGTTTTTATCAGCTTTTCTATTAATTAACGAATAAGAACTGAAGAAATGAGGTCAGAATACCTTTACTAGCAAAAGCACTCTGACCCCACTTTCAATATCAACTACTAAAACTGGCTCTCATCAACCAACTCAAGCCAAATGGGATTGGTATAGGCTTTACGGCCTTCGTTGTCTTCTACCACTAACGCTACCCAGCCCGAAACTTGTGGAACTTCAAAGCTAACGGAGTCGTGATCCCCAGTAAGCGTTTTATCTTCAAGCACTACGCTGTTCCCGGCACTTTGCGTATCGGTAGCAGTGGCAGCGCTATCACTACCAATCAACTGCACCGACTTAAGCCCATTTACCGCCACCAAATCGAAAGTAATCGTTCGCGCTTGTGCCTTTGCTAGCTTCAACGTATCGCCAAACATTACGTTTTTAGGGTAAATCACAGGGCCAAAAGATACGTATGAATGGCCATCCTTTGCAGCCTGTGCAAAGGCCTTAGCTGTCGGTTTACTGCCGGTATACACAAACAACCGATTTAAACCACTGGTTTGGTTTAACACATCGTGAGTGTCTGATCCCGCGGTAAAATAGTAGGGTAACCCTTCATTCCAAAACTGATGCGCTTTATTAATAGTTGGCTCGTTATTCACCACGGCATTTAACTCAAATAAATCTATGCTAGGGTTAAAGCCGCCCGGCGCTGTGCCTTTATCTAAACTGCTTAAATAGCCATAAGGTATGTAGGGGTGATTTGACGCAATAACGGTAGCGCCCATACGCCGCACATCTTCAATAATGGTATGTATATCATCTACACCTGGATCGACCGTTAATTGCGCGCCACTATCGATAGGAAATGCGTTGAAATGACCCCAAGACGGCGACACTTCAATAGACGGTATAAAGGGCACATCGCGTGCATCGGCTAGAGTTTGAATGGTGTCGTTATTTTTAGTGGAATCATGATCACTTACAAATAACACGTTTAACCCAGCGGCTAGTTGAGAACGCACCAGATTTGTCGGGTTTGTTGACCCTTCTAATACATCGGCATGATGGTGCAGGTCGCCTGCGTACCAACCGTATTTCGTAGGGTACGTTTTTACATCAATAGCACTTGCTAAAGTCGTGGTTTCATTTGCATTAACGCTTGCCGAAATCAAAGTTCTTTTAGCGTTAAAGCCCGCGCCATGTGAAACGCTTAATTCGTATTCCCCTGGTGCCAAACCAAATACGGCGTTGCCAATATTATCAAGGTCGGTGAAGAAGGCTCGTGCCCCTAAATATTCGATGAGTGGTTGATTGCCCTGCTCTATTTTAATTTTTGCATCTATGGGCTGCTGACTTTTTGCGTCGGTAATATTAAGGCTTATTTTACCCGGGGCGCGTAGCGCATCGAATGAGAGTTTCTGAGTCACGTTCTCTTCAACGGTAATCAGTCGCGTTTTACTGTCTGAATGTTGTTTGCCCGTAGCGTAAACTTCATAGTCGCCTACCGGCAGCGTGAAATCCACATTCTTGCCGTTCCCCATGGCCCACATATAAGGCACACCATTTTGTGACACTACAATGGCGGCTTGTTCAACGGCTTGCCCTTCCTGTGTACTTACGTGCGCTGCTATTGTTCCACTTTTAAGCGCCTTTCGCTTTATTTCGGCACTCACAACGGGCGCTAAGTTACCACGGGGCAATACCTGATAATCACCCGAAAAAGTCATACTTTGTGAAGGACTAAGTGTATGTGCCGCGTATAAATCACGCGACTGATTTTTAGTTTCACGCATATAAGGGGCGTGCAATGCAACCGCCCATTCTTCGTCATAACCCACGAAACGGTCTGATAACCATACATTTTCAGATGATTTTTCGGTAGTGTGGCTACGAGGAACAGCAAATTTGTATCCGGAATCTGGCCATAAGGTGTAGCCTGAAAGCGCGTCAATATCGCTATCACCTTTATTGGTCATTGTGGTTTCAACATGAATAAGATCTGAGCCCTCAGAAAGGCTGTACGTTGTGCTTATTTCAGTTTCGCCAAAGTCTCTTTTAATATTCACGACCGCTTCTTGAGCAGTATCTTTAAGAATATCTATTTTAGTGTAGGTATTAGGCCAGCTTGACCAATTATTTGGGATGAAATCGGCAAACGCAACGCGGTCGTTACTAAGCGTGCCATCCTCTTTCACATTGGCAATGTCAACTATACAGCCTCTTGCTACGCCCCACGGCGGCGCTGAATCTACTGCAATAGCGAATGCGAGTTGATCGTTTTGAATGGTTAAATCTTCGTTGGAAATAGCATTCCCATGTGGAATAGCCGTTTTCCCTTTTGTGATACTAACCGAGGCATGACTTGCATGTGATAAAAGACTCCCCGATACCAGTAATGAAATACCCAATAATGCAGGACTTAGCGTCGAAAACTTCATGAAAACACCTTATGTGGTAATACAAGTCGTTTGAGTGAATGGCGCATGAAAAAGACAGCAATAGCGCGTTAGTACGTAAACCATGCGAAAATATTTAAGAATAAAGCCGCAGCCAGTAAGCCTGGTTGCGGCTTTATTATTTTTATTCTAAAGCGCTATTGAATAGCGCTTTTACACCTCTTGAATTACATCGCAACGCGCACGTTGAAAGAAGCGATGCGAGGGGCACCAATCCATCCAGCGTTTGCAGCAATAGAACCAAGGTAATCTTCATCGAACACATTGTTTACAGTAAAGCTTAGCTCTACGCTATCAATGCTACCGCCAATGTCGTAAGCCGTTTTACCTAAATACAGGTCGCTTACAATGTAAGAGTCAGTTTCTTGTGTATTAGCTTGGTCTAAGAAACGCTCACCAACATATTTTGTGCTAAAGCCAGCGTAAAAATCACCTTTGGTGTAATCAAAACTAACCACAGCCATATCTTCTGGCGAACCTATCACGGTATTACCGCTTACGCCTTCGTCAGTATAAGTCGAGTCGTTTTTAGTATATGAAACATAGATGCCTAATGAATCGGTAATGCTGTAATCAATTGATGCTTCAATACCATCAGATTCAATACCACCGTCATTGATGTAGCCGCCTGCAGCAGATTCTAAGAAATCGATACCATTCACGTCTTCGTTACTTACAAAGGTAATGCGGTTTTCAAATTCAATCGTGTAATACGTTAAGCTTGCGTTGAATCCAGGCGTTGAATAACGCAAACCGAAATCGATATTGTCTGCGGTTTCTGGCTCTACCGTACTGATATCAGTGTCGTCACGCTCTAATACCGCATCTTTAACCGCTGCAAAGTTCTCTGCATATCCACCGAAAAGCTCTAAACCGTTAACCGGTAATGGTGCAACGAAACCAGCAGAAATAAGTACATCTGAGTCAGACGATATATCTAAGTTATTTTCAGGGGTAAATTGGTCTTCTTTAGACACATCAACGTTAAACTGCTTTGCCCCTAAACGAATTTTCGCAAACCCTGCATCAAGTTCGTTTTCAACATAGTACATAAGGGTTTCAACAGGAAACTCTCGGTCGTACTGAATCCAATAAGGGGTGTTTTCGTAGCGAGCGCTTGTTGAAGCATCAATGGTTTTGTGCCAATCGCGGTATTCGTCACGCTGATAATCTTCATACCAAAAACCACCACGAACTACGTTGTCCATATCGGCAATGGTTGTGTTCCATACGAAGTCACCGTTAATGCCGTAGCGCTTTTTGTTATAATGTGTATGACGGTTAGAGCTAACTGCAATAGCGCCTTGCTCATAGCAATTTGGATCAACTTCAGCGCCACCACCACCGTAAGGTGAACTGATTGAACTGACACAGTTATCAATAGGTGAAAGGGCTTCACCAGCACTATTAACAAAATAGATTAGGCCTAGGGTGCTGCCGCCGTTTACGGTGCTTGAAGTATTTAATTCAGAGTTTGCATTACCCGCGCCGTCATCAGTTACATCGGCAATATAGTATGGGTTCCACTTACCAGTACCTTCGTTTTCGTGATAATAAACGTTAGTACTAAAATCAACACTTCCCACTGAGAAATCGGCTTTTAGATAGGTGAAGAAGTTCTCACGCTCGGTAACCCACCCTTCGCGAAACACCTGATCTTGATAAGGAATACCAGACCACGTATCAGTTAGTCCATCCCATTCAGGGTTTTGAGCATACTGGGCTAACCCATAAACACGTTGATAGGTGTATTCTTGTGCATCGTCGTAACTCACGTAGCCAGTAAGGTCTACTTCACCAACTGTACTAATGATTTTACCTTCTAAATGGTCACGGGTATTAGTCACTGACCCATCCATGTAATCATCATTTTGCTGAGTAGATAACGAAATCCATGCAAACGTATCTGGAGCAATCTCGCCGGTATCGTAACGAACATACACTTTATTGGCGTTGTATTCTGCAAATGTAGTACTTACTGTTAATTGCTCATCCAGCGCAGGTCTAATGGTAGTAAAATCCATTGTTCCACCAAGAGCTTCATTCGAACGAGAGCTAATGTCAGCGGTACCCTGTGAAACAACAGTGCCACGTAAGTTTTCGGTATCAATATATCGGCTGGCTTTAGTACCACCACCGTAGTTAGAGTTACCGTTGGCAATGCCATCAACGGTCATCCCAATTTGCTGAGAGTCAAGGTTAACCTGAAAACCACGAATTGAAATCGTAGTAGACCATTCATCAGAACCAAACGGGTCGCCTTCAGTTACCAATACACCTGGCAAATTGTCTATAAGTGCCAATGCGCTAGTCATCGGGGTTTGTTGCTTTTTCATTTCTGTTGAAGTTGCACTGTTAGCGTATGAAACATTACGCCCAGTTACTAATATTGATTCAACATCTTTGTCTTCTTCAGCTGCTTGCGTTTCTGCTTCTTGAGCTAGCGCATGCATTGACGTTAATGACGTCGCTGCAAGTACAGATAAAGCGATTAAGCTTCGTTTTTTTGGCACATAAGTGTTCATAAAACTCCCGTTGTGTGTTGTGTTTTATTTTCTGTTATTAGATAGATAGTGATGTTTTTATTTGAGGCTCTTACGGCCCTGAATCTATTTTTGTAAAATCGATTTCGTTGTCTTCAGGAGAACTATCGATATTTTTTACGGTTTTTGGTTTACGGTACAGCATGAAAAATGCGCAGCTGAAAAACAGGCCGATGACTAATGCACCTACCCACTGAATTTGTAAAAACTCTAATTTAAACAGCAGAGTTAGTAAGGAAAGCATGGCTACATTCATAGCAATGTACTTAACCCTTCCGAAGCGCTTCACCGTTAAATTTAAATTGTCTGTATACAAGCGAATAAGCGAATCTAACGAGTTAATAACAAATACAATTCCTACAAAGGCCATCGCAAAGTTCTTCAAACCAGTGGTGGGTATGCCAGCTTCGTGATATTGATAAATAACGCTAAACCACACCGCAATAGGTATTGAAGGGAATATCAGCATGGCGCCTAGCACTTGATAGGTGCGTAAACCTCCTACAAAACGCGAAGTGAACTGCCCAATCATGATGCTCCATGCGAACCACCAAAATAAGTAAAACTCGTGGTATTCGTTTAGCGGCAACACGAAGTGTTCAATGTTTCCAAAGTAACTGCCTATGAGTTCCAAATTATGTGTAAATGCGGCAATTTGGCTGTCACTTCCCAAAAAGGCGCCCGCCCACATGAAGCCAATTAACGCGATAAATAACCACGTTGTAGAGATACTCAGTAACCGTACATATTTAATGTCGGTACTGGAGTAAACCGCAAAACAGATAGCCGCGAACACGACGAAATAGAAAGTAGGTATGATGGACTCGCCATCGCCGATAGCGGGTAAATACCAGGGTAAATTCGACAGTAGTAAAAATGCGGTAAAGGCGCAGGTACCAATAATGACCACGTTATTAATGAATTTAACCAGTGGTATTTCGAAGAACTTAACCTTGGGCTCTACCACGCAAAAATAAAAACAGGTAAGAAAGTAAAAGCCCCATATTAGAAAGCCCCAATAGCCAAACTCAATGGCAATAGGGTTAGTAAAGGCGTATTCAGGGTTCGCTGCTATGTTTGCATAGCCACCGAACTCGGTAAGCGGAAACATGATTAGGCCAACGTCTAGGCCCGAGGTAAATAGAATGGCGATAAAAGTGAAAAGCCTAACCGGGGTGACACCGATACACTTCACATTTCCCCATTTAACAAGAATAACCACAATGGCTAATAGGGTGAAAATGATCCCAGCATTAAGCCATAAGGTCATTACTACCTCCCCAAAACAATCGATAATGCTTCATCTTTCTTCCTGTTGTTATATTTTTCATACGTACCAAAAATGCCTTTTTGGTACGTGTAGGCCGCTCAGATTAAATCGTTGAATTACGCTGAACCGTTTCCCAATTATTTGATGTAGCAACGTTAACCGGTGAATGTGCTAGCGCAGGCTTGCCCAGTATTAAATCAGCCGCTTTTTCTGCCACCATAATGGTAGGCGCGTTTAAGTTGCCATTAGGTACTGTTGGGAAAATTGAAGAATCCACAACACGTAGGCTCTCAATACCATGTACTTGCGTATTGGAATTCACTACTGCCATGGCATCTTCACCCATTTTGCACGAGCAAGACGGGTGATAAGCGCTTTCAACCGCTTGGCGCACGAAGGCGTCAATTTCTTCATCGGTTTGAATATGCTTACCAGGTTGAATTTCATCTTCTCGGTAGTCGTCAAACGCGCTTTGTTCAATGATTTCACGGGTTAAACGCACGCAGGCACGAAAGCCTTCAATGTCGTCTTGATGCTGCAAGTAGTTAAATTGAATTTTGGGTGCGTCGGTAGGATTAGCCGTTTTAATAGTAACGGCACCGCGGCTTTTAGGCTTGTTGTGACCAACATGCACCTGAAAACCATGGCCATCAAAGGCACTGAGCCCGTCGTAACGCATGGCCGCTGGTAAGAAGTGATACTGAATATCTGGCCATTCAACACCAGGCTTCGAGCGAATAAACGCGCAAGACTCAAAATGGTTGGTGGCGCCTAACCCTTTGCGGGTAAGCATCCAACGTGCACCAATTAGTCCTTTTGAAATCAGCCCTAATTTACCGTTAAGCGTAATAGGCTGTTTGCACTTATATTGAAAGTAAAACTCCAAGTGATCTTGTAGGTTCTGCCCTACCCCTGGCAAATGGTGCTTAACGTCAACGCCTGCTGCTTTAAGCGTTTCGCTGTCGCCAATGCCAGAAAGTTGTAAAAGGTGTGGCGAGCCAATAGAACCGGCACTTAACACCACCTCTTTATTGGCTTTTGCGGTAACACGTTTACCGTTTACGCTGTACTGCACACCCACCGCTTTTTTACCTTCAAGTATGACTTTTTCAGCCAGGGCACCGGTAACAAGCGTTAGGTTTTTCCGCGATTTAACCGGGTCTAGGTATTCACGGCTAGCCGAACTGCGCACGCCGTCTTTCACGGTCATGTGCATTGGACCAAAGCCTTCCTGCTGGGCGGCGTTATAATCAGCCGTTGTAGCGTAGCCCGCTTCCTTTCCCGCTTCTATAAAGGCGGTGTATAAAGGGTTGGCCATTTCGTTGCCATTGTTAACCCCTAAAGGGCCCTTTCCACCACGGTAGTCATCATTACCTAAATAAAATGACTCGGCTTTTTGAAAATAAGGTAAACAAGCTTGGTAGTTCCAGCCTTGGGCGCCGTGTTCTTCCCACTCATCGAAATCTTTTGCATGGCCGCGAACGTACACCATACCGTTAATTGATGAGGAACCACCCAATACCTTACCTCGTGGGCAATGCATTTTGCGGTTATCTAGAAACGGCTCTTCTTCGGTGTGGAACTGCCATGCATATTTGTCGGTATTCATGGGAATAGATAACGCCGTGGGCATTTTAATAAAAATGCTTTTATCACTGCCGCCGGTTTCTAGCAAAAGCACGTTATTATTTGCGTCTTCTGATAGTCGGTTAGCCAACACACACCCTGCAGAGCCAGCACCCACTATGATGTAATCATATGCTTGCTTACTCATTAAAACGGGCTCTCTATGTCGGTCATGCCCACATATACAGATTTGGTCTGGGTGTAGTGATCTAGCGTTTCAATTCCATTTTCGCGGCCAATACCAGACTGCTTATAGCCGCCCACTGGCATTTCAGCCGGTGAATTACCATAGCTGTTTATCCAACAAATACCGGCTTGCAGCTTATGGATAACGCGATGTGCCCGTTTAATATCTTTGGTAAACACACCTGCAGCCAAACCTAAGTGGGTATTGTTAGCACGCTGAATAACATCGGCTTCGTCTTCAAACACCAACACACTCATGACTGGGCCAAAGATTTCTTCTTTAACAATAGTCATTTCGTCGGTGCAATCGGTGAATACAGTAGGTGCTACAAAGTAGCCGTTTGGCGCTGATTCAGGGTTAAGCGTTGTACCGCCCGTTAGCACGGTAGCGCCTTCTTCAACACCTTTATTGATGTAGCTCATCACTAAGTCTTGGTGATTTTTAGAAATAAGTGCGCCTAAATTCACGTTTGGATCGAGCGGGTCGCCAGCCACTATGTTTTGTTCTGTACGGGTTTTAAGTTCGTCAATAAAGGCTTGGTATACCGATTTATGCACGTAAACCCGTGTACAGTTTGTGCAAACTTCACCTTGGGTATAAAAGTTACCCAGCATGGCTGCGCTTACTGCTTGCGATACGTCGGCGTCTTCAAACACCAACAATGGCGATTTACCACCAAGTTCCATGGTGACGTCTTTTAATGAACCGGCTGCATTCGCCACTACTTTTTTGCCTGTACCGACTTCGCCAGTAAAAGACACTTTTTCAATATCTGGGTGTTGGGTTAACCATTGGCCAACTTCTGCTGCACCTTGTACAACATTGAACACGCCAGCGGGTACGCCCGCTTCAAAGAAAATTTCAGCAAGTTTAATAGCACCTAATGGTGTTTCTTCTGAAGGTTTAAATAGTAAGGCGTTACCTGCCGCTAAGGCTGGGCCAGACTTCCAACATGCAATTTGTAATGGGTAGTTCCAGGCACCAATACCTGCACAAATGCCAAGTGGCTCTTTACGTGTATAGTAGAAGTCGTCGCCTACCATCTGCTGTTGACCTACTTGCGTAGGAGCAAGGCCAGCAAAGTACTCAATGACATCAGCACCGGTTACAACGTCTACACACTCGGCTTCTTGCCAAGGTTTACCGGTATCTAGCACTTCAATTTTAGCCAGCTCATCATTTCGTTCACGAAGTAACGCTACCGCTTTTAATAGAATACGGCTGCGCTCAACCGGTGTCATAGCAGACCAAATAGCAAAGCCTTCTTTTGCGCTTGCTATTGCCGCTTGTTGTACCGCTTCGTCTGCCACTTCAACATGGTAAATAACGTCGTCGGTAGCAGGGTTTTTAACCGCAAACGTCTCACCACTGCTATTAGCAATGAACTTGCCGTGAATAAAATTTTGATAAACTGGAGTCGTCACATTAAACCTATTTTGATAACTATCAGCAGCTTAGAACCCACTGATATTGTTCAAATTTACTTCGTCAGGCGTGCTTACCGCTTCACGCAGGCCTGATCGCTCGAAATAACACACATACCGCTTAATTAACGTCTTGAATCCGTTATTTATGCTTAAAACGTTTACAAACAGCGTTTTCACTAACGCCTACAAATGCTTTGCAACCGTTATACAGCGGCTAACTGAAAGATAGATTAAAGAAGCCCCTCTATTGTGTATTGAAGACTAAAAAAGAAATCTAACTCTATCTGAGAAATGTGTATTTTTTATTAATTGATCGTTCAATAAAAATAAATACTAAGGGATTAACACTAATAATTCAACGTTGACAAAGGCTGAATTTATTTAAAAATGATTTGAGCTAAATCTAAGGCGCTTTGTTTGAACCCAAACACAAAGGTTAAAATGCGCACAATACGCTGTTTTATTAGCTTAATTCTTTCGATTTAGATTTATTTATATACAATTTAAAGGGGTAGTTATCATGGCCTTCGAGAACATTCGCTTTTTAGAATTACCGATTAGATTGAACACGAACAATTCCTTACACTAAGTACCAGCCTATAAGAAGATTACAAAACAACCAGAAAAATCCGAAGAAGTTAGTCTTATTTCATAAGAGTATTTCATAAGTGGACAGACAGAATTGTTTAGTTCGAATGGTTTCAACGTGTAGTAGCGTGCTATCAGTGGCGATATTAGTGCAATTTAATTCGTAGTATTCTTCGTAACAAAACCAAAATAGTGCATACTTTCGTAAGAAGCGGTAACACAGTGATGAATAAGGCGAAAATTACCTAAGTGCACAAAATTAAACTCACGCAAGATGAAAACCTGTCTTTTAGAGTCGATTATCAGCTATTACCGAGTGATCATCAGCGTCTCGACCTGTTTTTTTCACTGCCTGATGAAATGGGTATTAGCTCGAAGACCCTTACCGAAGAACAGTATTTTCACCACAGTATTCAAAACCACAGCGCCTATTATTCAGATCAGTTGCATGTTCCTTTGGTTCGAAGCCGCTTTATCAGTCAGAAAAAAGGCGAGCAAAGTGATTACCGCTTAAATTTAAACTTATACTCGTATCAAATCCGTACCGCACTCGACACAGACGTTAAGCAAACGCTGAAGATTAAAGATAGCAAAACGTTTTATCCTCAAGCTATCGTGCTAGCAGAGCAAACCTCAGATCTGTTAAAAAAACTTAGGCGCTACACCCCTTCTGACGAAAAACTCCGGGCGTATTTTGAGAATGCCGATAATTATTTGAGTTGGCAGGTAGAGCAGTCTTTTTTAAAGCTATTATCCTCTGCCCCTAAAAGTAGCGATTATTCCAGTGAGCGGAAATTTCTTTTCGATTTTTGTAGACGAGAAAGTCAGTACCGCGCAGATAATCAGTACAATTCGCAGATTACGTTAGATGACCCAAACCGCATTACGAACAAAATGCGGCTATTACAGCGTTTAATTGAATACGGTGTGGTATTTCAAAAGAAAACGAAAAGCCTTAATACTTATTTAAACCGCTTGGTTAAAGGTACGGTAACCGCTGTGATCATGGCTGCAGTGATGGTTTTAGTGCTAAACGCTCGTACTAATTTCACTGAGGTGACGGTGGCCTTCGTAGGTATTCTGGGGGTTATTTATGGGCTACGGGAAATCTTTAAAGAAGACATTACGCGGGTAATTTGGAGGCGTATTCAAAAAGGTTTACCGAAGTGGAAAATTATTTATAGCCACAGCGTAAATAAAAGCAGAATAGCCACCCAAACTATTTGGCTTGAATACATTCGTAATAGAGATTTACCTAAGCAGGTTGATAGACTGTATCAAACCCGTAGGCAGCAAAACAAACAAGCCGCTCAGCTGTTACATTTTCGTAGTGACACTCGCGTAAATGCGAAAAGCTTCTTGCCAGGTTACGATGATATACAACAGCGTATTTATTTTAACCTCACCCCTTTTGTTCGCTTTCTCAAAAAAGGCGAAGGTAGGCTGTATTCGCTAGAAAACAATAAAATTACTAAGCAGGCTGTAGAGCGACGCTATCAAATAAATGTAGTGCTCATGCATACTGACAAGCAAAAGCACCAGCAAGTACAGCGATTTAAGATAACCCTAAACCGCTCTACTATTATCAATATTGAAGCGCTGGAAGTACGTGAAGCAGATTAACCTATTACCAATCGCCCACTATTAATCAGCCCTGCGATTAACCCTATAAAACCAAGAATAAGACCACCGTAAAGACCTAGCATGTTAGAAACATTCATTGATTGCTCATATTGAATGTTTTCCCCTTTGAGCTGTCCGTGCTGTTCATACTTTATATCGGAAGATGGCGTATTTAGTTTCTGCGAAGTCGAGTAAATAATCTGATGAGCCCGCTTTGTTAAAATTGCGATACCTGCACCAAACCCGCAGTAGGTTAACAATGGAATTATAAATCCAGTAGACAATTCATAAGAGGCCGCAAATAGCATACCCCAAACAAAAATCCACACTAAGGTGTAATTACGCACCCGCTTAAGTTTTTTCTTATCAGGCTCATGTTTCATGTGACGTTCGGCTAACTTATGTGATGCAATTACCGCTACCATGGCAACAAGCGCACCTAACATAGCGCCACTAAATACCCACAACACTTTACTCCAAAGACTGTTAAATACACCGCCTTTAGAAGCACTTCCCGTAGCCCCTACGGCTACCGCCGCAGTTGCAGATTTAGGGTTAGCTAATAAGGTTAGCGTCATTGAAGTAAATGTGACCGTAGGCGTTGTGGCAATAATAATGCGACTGAATTTGTCCAGCGTTAGGGTTTTAAGCATGGCTCGTGCTCGCGAAAGCTTTTTTCTTACTGCAGCATCAGAAATATCAAGTAATTGCGCGACATGTTTTGTAGAACATTGCTCTCGATAATATAACAACACCACTTCTCTACTATCCGATGGCAGTTCATCTATAAGGGCTGCGATTATTTTCTTTGTTTGCTCGTCTGATATCTTAGTTTCCAGCGCATCGTCACTTTTACAGAAACTTGCCAGTATATTTTCGCCCTCATCACCTTTTATCGATTTCGAAACTTTATTGTCTCGTAGATAATTAATGGCCATATAACGCGCCATTTGGCGTACCCAAGGCATAAAGCTTTTGGGGTTGGTCAAAGTAGATAGATTTTGCCAACAGTTAATAAATACTTTTTGCGCTACGTCTTCGCTAGCATCCATGTCTTTTACAATACCAAGCGCAATTGCACTTACCGTATTTTTGCTTGCATTAATTAAGCGCTCAAAAGCTTTAATATCTCCACTTTGCGCGGCAATGACATCTGAAGAATACACATCCATGCGCTTACTCCTTTCCTATAAACTGTGTTGTCTGTTGCAGTAACCATGGCAAATCATCGTACATAATAAAATGACGAGATTGTGTGTTCATCACCACTTTTGCTTGCTTAGCATTGGCAAATTGTTCTGTGTATAACTGTTTAACCATCTCTTTACTGTCATTATCACTAAACCCGCCACTGGCTCCGAGAAATAGTATAGGAGTATTACTGGAGGTTATAGCCGACCGTAAGTCGGATGTCATCAAGTCTGCCATTATTTGCCCCACTGTCTCTGGGTGCGAACTTGATGCCATAGACAGCACTTTAGCTTGGTTCAATTCGCTGGTCGTTTGAACGTGGATACCTTGACGTGTATACGCGCTTAACTGCTCTTGATTCATATTAGCGTACTGTGATTTAACGCTCATTGCATAAGGTTCTGCCTGTGCTGCTGTGACCTTATTACTACGAGTAAAAATAGGGGTAATAAAAGGCAGGCCATCTACTGAGACCACTTTACTTACTCTTTCTGGTAGCGCAAGTGCAAGCTGGTAAGCAATATGACCTCCCATGCTATGTCCAACGACTATCACATTATTTAAGTTATTATTTTCAATATACGATACCAGCGCAGCGGTAATTTTTGATAACCGATTATTTGGATAAACTTTGTTGTCCGCAAAACCCGCCACTTGGGCAAAGTGGCTTCGATATTGCCCCTTATAGTAACTACCAAGCTCGTGGGATAACTCTGACCAAACTGAAGCGTTAGACATTAAGCCAGGTATAAATAACACGTTTAGTTCATCATGTTTGATAGGCTTGTTGGAACTGCTGTCATTATTCCTGCTTATGGTTTGAGTACTAGGGGTTTGAGTGCTGGGGACTTGCGTCTTGGCGCTATCAATTTGTTCGTAAACGGTGACAGGTACAGTGGCTAACGCAGAGGTATCTTCTGCGTGTAGGGTCGCTGAATTAATTAACAATATGGCGGCAGAAAATAGCGTAATTAAGTTTAAAAATTTCATGGTTTCACTCCTCTTTAATCTATAGTCACGCGCTGCAGCAAAAGTGTGACAACAATTTTTCGGAGTAAATTAAAAAAAGTAATAGTATTGGCTATTATTTGTTAATTGATAACGCCACTAAAAAAATAGCACCACTTATTAGGCTAAACCACCAAACAAGTGATATCGCCAGCGAAGGCGTAGCATTAACCGCGACTATTAAAGACCCTACCACCAATAGCCAACCACTTATACGCAGGCCATTTTGAATAAATTTTTTGCCATCAACCTTACGCGTATGGCGTTTTTTATTTTCATACAACCACCCTACTAGTTTGAAATGTTTGTTGCTCGCTAATGCAAGTAAACCAATACCAAGTACCACTAAAATAGTTACCGTTAACATGTCTAACTACTCTTTTTTTGTTTCTAGGTTATCTTGATTACACGTTGCGCCACTTAAAGAGGAGGCGGACAAACGAACTCTTAGCCAATACGCTAGTGCTGAAAAAAACAGCGCCGCATAATACAAACCCTAGAAAGAAACTTAAGTAAGTAATGTCTGCGGTACCAACGGCACCTTTTATTCTTTCAAAAGGCATACATATTCCAACCACTGCTAGACTTATAAAGCTTACGACAGCAACCAATGTCTGTTCAAACCACGCGTTTTTTGCAGGCCTAAAAATGACGTGTACCAAGCAGTATAGCCAAGCAACAAAAAACGCACTAATTTCCATGTTAGCTCGGTTTAAGGTGTCGGCAGGGATAAGCCGGTTAGCAAGCAAAAAAACGGGCGTTGCAATGGCCATTCCCATAATGGAAGCGATGTTGCCCTTTTCCATAATGTGTAACGATAAGGGAATACGCTTTTGTCCTTTACTAAGGTTTGTACGCCGCTGATTAACCCAAATAATTAACCCCGACGCTATAAGCACGCAGCTCAATACACCTAAGCCAAAGAGTAACCATCTTAAGCCAGTGGTAGCAAAGTTCGCTTGGTGTAACCCATACATTATTCGCCTGAAAGTGGCGGGTGCACTTTCATCTTCATAGCCTTCAAGAGGCGTTGCAGTATAACTTGAATAAACAAGTCGGTCGGCGCGGTTCGAAACCGTTAGGCTTTTAGTGCGTTCAATAATAAAGCGGCTATTTTCGTTACCCGGCGCTTCTACCGTGATTCGCTTAATCGCGTGTGGCTCTTGCCATTGTGCTTTTAAGCTAGTCAGTATGGCTGAGTACGCTATCGATTTGCTTAGCATATATTCAGAGGCGCCTGCTGCCGAGCTTTTTACCGAGTTTGCTGCCGTACTTGTACTATTAGTAAGTGGTGGAAGCGATGGGATGATTGCTTTATTTACGCCCCGCTCGCCTTGTTCAAAATGCATATTTGCCGAAAAAGGCGTGTACATAATGGCGTAAATCATAATGGCACTTATACAAATCATTAAGCAAAAAGGTAGCGTTACAATGCCGACTAATGCATGAAGATCGGAAGTCCATTTTGATATCTTGCCTTTGCGTAAGGTAAAAAAGTCTTTGAAGAAACGCCTATGAGTATAAATTCCACTGAAAAGAGTAAGCAGCATAGCCATAGCGGCTATTCCGGCGATATAGCGGCCGCCGTAACCTCTAAGCTGCAAGGTATAGTGGAAATTCCTGAAGAACAATCCCCCTTTGGTGTCGGTTGTTGACCCAAGAAGCGTAGCGTCTTTGTTAAAACTCACCGTATGACGTGTTTTTCCCTCACGCCACTGAACATACCAATGTTGCTCTCGGGCGGTAGGTAGGTAAATTCGCCATGAACTAGCGTTTTTGGCATGATGTTGTAAGTAGTTTAACGATTGTTCTATCTGGAATCGCTGACTCTCTTGCGCCACCTTTGTCTTGGTCTGCGTATTGGTTTGCGTATAGCTCGCCTCGTCTACCACAATATTTCGGTCAAACCCATCGCCTACAATAACCTGCCGCTCTGGCATCATCCAATACGTAATTTCTGGGGTAAAGTAACTTAGCGTACCCGTTACGAAAATAACGAACAACAACCAGCCAGAAATAATGCCTAAGTAGGTATGAAGCCAAATCATTGTTTTTCTGAATGTTGTTTTCACAATACCTCTACCAAGGGCAAAAATAGCACGGCTAACGCGATAATCAGAGTACAGCTAATCAGCCATCTCACAATGTTCGATACCGCGAAACTAGAAATAAATAGAATAAAAAAAGCGACATAACTCATCATGCTAGCAGTGAGCACAGCTACGCCTTTGTTGATATGCAATAAATGCACGAAAGAATAGGTTAAGTAAATGGATAACAGTGCGGATAACGCATAGCCGCCAATGATGGCGACTATGCTACGCAGTATAATAGCTACGTTTTTATTCAAGCGGTTTAATACCTGTCTTACTATAAATGCCTAGGATTAAAAGCGGTACGCAACCGTTAACTTGGCATTTCGTTCTTCACCAGGAAGACCACCAAGGTACATAGCGCTACTATAGTAATCGGTATTATCAAGGTTTTTGATATTTAGCTGAACATCCCAGTCGTCAGACACATAGCTAATTGCAGCATCCCATACTGTGTATGAATCTACGAAGGCATAGTAAATACCAAACGCAGATGCTGAAATAGTACGCTCATCTTCATAAGACACACCCACACTGAATTTAACGGGTGCAGGTAATGCGCTGAATGAATGGCTGTAGGTCAACCACGTACTTGCCGTTTTTTCGGCAATACCTTTGGTTTGTTCTTCATCAGTACTACTAGCAAAATTACCCGGTTCCGTTACTGGCTCTTGGTACGTAGCATTAGTGTTAAGCGCCCATTGCTCATTAATGTCGAAGTTAATATCAATTTCAACACCGGTAGTACGCTCTTGCTCATCGTAGTAGAACTCTGGTACATCAATGTTGTAAGCAGGGTCGTCAATATTGTCTTCATACAATGGGTTAGTGTATTGCAGGTTCGTTCTTGCGGTATCGAACACTACGATTGAACCAAGTAACTGTTCAGATAACGCGGTAAAGCGTAACCCTAAATCCCACGAGATTGACTCTGAGTCAGGGCGGTTATCTTCTTCGCTCAGTGAACCTAAAACACTGTAAGCGGTTCTACCTTTTGAATGGTTTATAAAGGTAGAGATATTCGGTGTTACTTTGTAGGTTAAGCCTAAGTTGTAAGTGAAACCATCATCGTCGGCATCGTACTCTAGGTTACCATCGCTATATTGGTTCAAATAGGTTTGTTTAACCGCACCATAAGCACCGCCGAAACGACCTGTTAGGTATTCATTAAAGTACAACACTTCTTGAAAACTTACGCCCCAGCTAGATACGTCTTTTTCATACTTGCTGCGAAGCGATGGGTTGTAATCATCGAACGTACCCGTTGGCCAGTTTGGATTACGAATATCTAAAATGTAAGGCACTGCATCACTTCGAGTATCGTCAGCATCCCAAATAGACCACTGCGCGTAGGACATTTCGTGATCTTCGTAGTTCGCGCTAAACAGATGCTCACCTTCAACGCTGCCAGCCGACCACGTATTCGTAACATCAATAAAGTATTGCCATACTTTTTCGTCAGCCACAATGTTTCGGTATTCCTGTCTACGAGCGGCAAACGGGTACAACACATCGTCAATAACTAACGGCGCACGTGGCTCCAAGTTGATTACATCTGTACGTTCTGTATACACATAGTTGTATGCACTGGTTTGGCGAATATAGTCAGTCTCGTATGTACGGTATTGTAATTGCTGAGTCAGTGACCAGTTATCCGCTAAGTTCACATCTTGGCGTATTTTGATACGAAACTCTTTGCCTTCGTTTGGCTCTGACAATGGTGAAATAAGGCTAGTATCACCTAAATCATAGGGTTGAACACCATCTGTAGAGGTTAGCGAAGCTGCAAGCTCTGCTATTTGCTCATCGGTTAGTTGCAATCCACCGCTATCTACGTCGCCATTAACTAAATCTGACGCGGTAACACTACCAGCCTCAGCATCTAATAAAGTTAAATCGATTAAGCGTACCGGATGACCGATAGAGTCAATCTGCACTGCATCGTCGATATATGCAGCGGAAATTAAAAATTTGTTGTCGGGAGAATAGTCATATCGCAATGAAGTATAAAGCTCGCTTCGTTCATCACTAAGTCCACGATAGCCGTCTGATTGTTCATGATTAGCCACTACGCGATAAGCCAATGAGTCATTAATGGCGTTTGTTGCATCAAACATTAGTGAGTAACTGTCCCAACTACCTAACGATGCTTCTATCTCGTATCGCTCTTCAAACTGTGGCTTTTTCTCAATAAGGTTGATAATCCCGCCTGCTTCACCCATACCGTAAAGACCCGTTGCAGGGCCTTTTAACACTTCAATGCTTTCTACATTAGTCATTGAACGTGTTGGGTTGTAGCTATTACCTAAATCTGCACCAGCATAAATACCATCGTAGGTGTAATTTACACCTAAGCCACGAATAGCAAGGTTATCGCCTACCCCGTAGTTATTGCCATCTTGGGTTAAACCACTAATGTTACGAATACTTTCTTGTAGCGTGTCGACGCCTTGTTCTTTTAATAATGTTCCATCAACCAATACTACAGCGGCAGGCGTTTCCATCAAACTCATGTTCGACTTAGTAGCCGTACCAGATTCTAATATCAATCTGTTGTGACGACCGTAAACGGTAATGATATCTAGGTTTTCGTCCGTTACAGCTTGTTCTTGTTGTGCTTCTTCACCACTTTGCTCTAAGGACGTAAAATCCTGAGATTGAACAGCTTGGGCCGAGATTGCAGTGGTATAAAAAAGGGAGAAAATCGCAGTAGCTGCGCTAACTTTGGTTGTGTGTGTGAAGTCTATGTGCATTGTGTGTCCGCTTTATTAATTGCAAATGATAATCACTTTCATTATCAGGTGCGCATGGTATTTAAACACACTATTAAGTTCAACTAAATTTACACAAAATCCTTATTTTACTACTCCCTCTACTTGTAACTAATCAGTATTTGGCGAATACAAGCGAGGCTAGTCGGCATTTGGCCATTCAGATTCATCAAGTATACCTTTGGAAATCAACGCCTTTCTAAGCGTATTTATTTTCATCTTGAGTTCATCACGGATTAAACGAATTGCAGGCGTGATAAGTTGACGGCTAGGTAGCACTAGCCACATTTCAGTAAGCGGTACGTGATAAGCAGGCATAACCCGCTGAAGGCGCCCCGCCAGTAAATCCTCTGCAATATCAATAACTGACTTCTTTGCGATACCCACCCCATCAACACACCACCGGCGCACAATGTCGCCATCGTTCACTGCGCGGTTACTTTTTACTTTAACTTTGAATTTCTCTTTACCTTTCTCTTTACCTTCCTCTCCACCTTTGTATAGATCCCAACCGTCGTGGGTTAGCTCGTACAATTTGTAAAGCAATGCATTGTGATTTGCTAATTCTTCGGGGCTAGTAGGTTCTCCATACTTTTCAATATAGCGTGGCGAAGCACAAATAAAGTGTGGAATATTACAAATTTTGAACCCATACATATTGAGCTCTTGAACCGCGCTTTTGGTCATGGCTCTTAGCGCAATGTCTACCCCGTCGCGGTAGAAATCCACACGACTGTCACTTACCTGCAACCTAACAGATACGTCTTCGTGTTCCGCCATAATATCGTTTAGCAAAACCCGCATTAGGTTACGTCCCATCTCCGAAGACATGGCCATTTTCACTTCGCCGTTAATGTCTTGCTGCTCTTCACTGATACGCATAACACCTTGTTGAAGCAAGTCTAGTGCTTGCTGACATAAGGGTAGAAAACGCTCACCTTCGGGCGATAACCGTATTTTGCGGGTAGTTCGCACAAACAGTTGAGTGCCAACGTCTTGCTCTAACCGCTTTAAAGCTACGCTTGCGGCAGAGGAACTTATGTCTAGCTGGTTCGCTGCAGCAGTTATTGAATGCAGTTCTGCCACCTTGAGCAATACTTGCAAGTCTTCTATCTTCATAACATCTTCTTTTTTTGTTAGTAGAATTTAGTTTTATTAACGCTATGGTGGTGTAACTACAATGGCATAAACTTTAGCCAGGTTCATTTTATTATAGCTAAAATCGAATCAATATCTTCAAGCACGGCAACTATTATCCACGTTTTAGCGAAAGTGTATTGGCGATTTGCCCATTTATCCACCGCCTTTCTGCACATAAAATACACCCAAGCAATCAAGTTAAAGGGTTTAAAAATGAAATTCACAATTAAAGCAACAACACTCGCATTTGCATTATCTAGCGCAGTGGCACTTTCAACATCATTTACAAGTACAACAGCGTTTGCCGCAGAAACAGCATCTAGGGTCGTAGCAGCAGATGATATTGAATGGGGTTACCTTAACCCTCTTCGTGGTGATAAGAGCCCAGGCGCAGCAGACCTTTGGGGAGACCGCACTAAAAATACCGCAACTGGTATGCTGGTACGCTTTAACAAAGGTTTTGAATCTCCACCGCATATTCATAATATTACGTATCGCGGCATCGTGATTGAAGGTGCTATGCACAATGACGATCCTACTGCAGGTAAAATGTGGATGCCTGCTGGTTCTTTTTGGACCCAACCTGCTGGCGAAGATCACACCACAGCAGCAAACGGTAGCGCCAATTTAATCTATTTAGAAATTGATTCTGGGCCTTATTTAGTACAACCATCTAGTGAGCATTTTGATAATGGTGAACGCCCGCTAAACCTGCATAAAGACAATATTGTGTGGCTTAACGATAGCGAATTGCACGATGTAAGTGCACCAGGTGTGTCATCTACCTACGTGTGGGGCAGCGCCGCCGATATGAACGGCTCAATGGTGAAGCTACCCGTCGGTTTTAACGGCTCTATAAGTACTGATGCTAGTGAGTTCCGTGCTGTGGTAATAGCAGGCGAAGTTAAATATCAATCTGAAGATGTTAGTTCACCTATCACCTTAAGCGCAGGAAGCTATGTAGAGTCGACAGGCGCATTTGAACATCAAATTGTTAATGAAGGTAAAGGCGAAGCAACTATTTATATTCGTACTGATAGCGATTACCAAGTGCGCTAGCATTATATATTTACAATAACCTATTGATATTTATAAATTAGCTTTCTGTTATTTAATGAATGCCTCTAGTAAGCAATACTAAAAATCTGTTGATTACTAGAGGTTGATTAAACAAAAAAGTAAATCCGAACGCTTGCTTAACACGCTGAGAGGAAATTTATTCTTTAGGCTTGCGGAGATTAAAGCTTGCCCATATACATACGTGTAGTAAGCCCCACTGCAATAGTAATTACTACGCTAGTTAATGTGCCCAACAATACATATTCCGTTAGTTTTTTGTCTTCGCTTTTGGTTAGATCGCCAAATCTAAAGATAGATTTAGCAGCAAGTAAGAAACCTATAGCGGCAAATTGATTTATTAACACAAAGGTAAGAATAAGAAGGCGCTCTAAATAACCAATTCGTTGCCCAGCCATGGCCAGAGTATTTTGGATAGGAAGCTGAACTAACGTGGACGAGTTGTGTGGTTTAGCATCTTCATCAAGCTCTTTAGTCCAAGGCGAAAGAAGCTGCTTAATAAATATGGAGGTGGGCTTCAAAATAATCATATAAGCCAATAGCACTGCCAAATGATGATGGTTAATCATTAGAACTTGCTTAAATAGCTGCCCAAGCTGGTTGGTCAGCAGTGCCCACAAAATTACAATAGCCCCAATATGCGCGGCCTGATCAATTGCGAAAGCCAAGGTACTAGGCCCCGCGTAAGACTTTACTGCATCGATAATAAAATGGCTTATCAACACCCCACCTGCAACCAAAAGTAGCGGCCCAACGTCAATGCTATCTAAGCCAGCTTCTTTTGATGCAACTGCGGTTAGTACGGATAGAGTTACCAATGCCGTTAATGCCAACACACCATGTAATAAAGAGTGGAGATACAATGCTGGCGATTTCAGGTGTTTGCTATTTCGGCTCTCTACCCACCTGCTTGGCTGAAAATAAAAATCTCCAAGCAAATGGGCAACTAACAGCCCTATCACTATGCTAAGTTGCTCCATGCTTACCGCTCCGTTTTAACTTCCGTTGCCATATAACGTAAATAATCACCCACTAAGTGGTACTGACTGGCATTTAAAATACGCGTAATATTGCTGCGAGTTTTCCCTAGTGCGCTTGCTATTTGCTCATGTCCTTTATCTTTTGCACTAATATAAGCTAGTAGGGTTTCTGACTGAGTCTGAGTTAGCGAAGTAATATGACTATCGACAAATGCAGTCATTAAGGATGCGTGTTTGTTGAAGTCTTCATCATCACTGATAAACACTAAATACTGAGACTTGAGATTATCTAGCGCCCTGCCCGAACGCACAAATGCACTTCCGGTTCCCGTTTTCACTTGGCCTTCGGTAACGCTCACTTCGCCAAGCGCTACGCTAATACGTACATCCGTAGATGGGGTACACGCCTTTAACGCTAACCTCACGCATATGGCAGCTTGCATCGCCAGTTTAGGTGTACAAATGACAGCCTGAAAGGCATCACCACGAAATAGGTCGTATTGCCCACCATGACACGACGTTTGCGCTTTAAGTTCACGGGTTAGGACTTTTAGCACATGAGTTAAATCGGCGTCGCTCAAATGCTGCGAATTCGCAATATCACCGGTGATAACCGCTGCATATTTTTTTGTGTTTTCCATCGCTTCCTCTTTTAATGAGAGTAGCTCTTAAGTTGGGATTCACCCTAATGAATAAATAGACTGCCTGTATTTTTATACAGATGCAATATTATAATCTCCTTCGCTGGGTTACTAAGAATGTTACCGTAAATAAACCCTTTTACAAAAGTGATTAAAAACAGTCACTTTAAGCAAAGTTACCATAAACAGTCACAAGTTGACATTTTTTATTCACGAAGCTCATTCAAACTCCTTTAAAATCATCTAATAGCGTACTGTGACCAGACAATTCTGCTCTATTCACATAGATACTAACCGAACAGAAAGCATCCTATTCGCTAGTTCTCACACTAACCCATGTTTGCAAAAGTAGAATGATTACTCTACCATGACAATACAAAGGTAGAGCAGTCATTCTACCCTTAATGGCTATACCCACAAAAATGGCTATACCGACAAAAATAGCTATACCGAGAGAAACCTGTACCGAAAAAGTCTATATCTGAAAAAACTTGCTATTGGAAGCGATGATGACACCCGACGAACGAAAGAATGACATTGCAGCCCGATTAGAAACTGCGTTTAGTACTAATGGTTTTACCCAGCCCAATATCGCCATGTTAAAAACGCAAACCGGCACGACGCTAAAAACCCTATACAAATATTTTCCATCTAAAGAGGATATGATTATTGGCGCTCTCACCCATAGGCATCAGCGTTATTTATCCTTCCTAGCCACAGACTGCCCAGACAATCTCACGAATGCGGTCAAACATGTGTTTGCTCGCCTAGCCTTATGGCTTAAACAATACGCGCCTAACGGATGCATGTCGTTGCAAGCCCTCTCTAGCTATCCAGATTATGATCGAGTAACAACTGCTGTAAATACTCACAAGGCCGATGTTCGCCAGTGGCTTTTAGCACTAACCAATAACAGCTCAATGGCTCATTCACTTTTCATATTACATGAGGGTATGTCGGCAGCTTGGCCCACCATGGGCGAAGAAGCTTTAGCTACAACCCAAGAAATGCTCAACAAACTACTTCTCGAACACGATTTAACGTAAAGGAGATTTTTTATGTCACAACTTCCCACTCAAATGAAAGGGGTAGTACTTACCCACCATGGCGACCTTGATGCGTTAAGTATTCGTAGCGATATCCTGTACCGGTTCCTGGCGCAACTGATGTTGTTATTAAGGTAGCCGCGGCTGGGGTAAATAACACCGATATTAATACCCGAAACGGCTGGTATACAAAGGGCGACGTTGATGATGATGTTGAATCTTGGAACGGCGCGCCTTTCGCACTGCCTCGAATTCAAGGTGCAGACGTATGCGGATATATTGTTGCAGTGGGCAGTGATGTAGACACCGCTCGCATAGGTGAGCGAGTTATTATTGAGCCCTGCTTAACTGAAGTCGATGGCGTTGAATTAAGTGCGCCTTGGTATTTTGGCTCTGAATGTGATGGAGGTTTTGCCGAATACACAAAAGTAGCCGAAAAACACGCTCTTGCAGTGAACACTAGCATGTCCGATACCGAACTTGCGTCTTTTCCCTGCTCCTATTCTACTGCTGAAAATATGCTTCACCGCGCTAATGTTGTGGAAGGAGATCGTGTACTCATCACCGGCGCATCAGGCGGCGTAGGCTCTGCTGCGGTACAATTGGCTAAAGCACGAGGTGCAACGGTCGTTGCCATCACCAGCGAGTCTAAGCAAGAAGCGTTAAGAACGCTTGGCGCAGATGACACACTAACTCGAGATTGCAACTGGTTAGCGTACGCTAAAGATAAGCCATTCGATGTAGTCATAGACTTAGTTGCAGGTCCGCGATGGCCAGAGCTACTAGATATGATGAAACCATTTGGCCGTTATGCTGTTTCGGGTGCAATTGCTGGGCACACCGTACCACTCGATGTTCGAACGCTATACTTAAAAGATTTACAACTACTGGGATGCACTGTGCTATCAGAAGGTGTATTTGCCAACCTAGTTAAGCGTATAGAAAAAGGGGATATCTCGGCGCTTGTGTCAAAAACGTATCCTATCGACGAAATTAAACAGGCCCAGATAGACTTCGAACAGAAAGCGCATATTGGCAAGCTTGTACTGACGTTTTAACGCAGTACAACCTCCTGCGCTTCCCATACATCAACACGGTTACGCCCTAACGATTTAGCAAGGTAAAGTGCAGCATCGGCTTGCTTTATAAATTCATTAGGGCAAACCGGATGGTCAAATGCCATAGTAGCAACGCCCAAGCTTGCTGTTAGACGATTATTATAGGCTGATAATTTAAATGGTATTGCCGCTTGCTCTATATTCCTACGAATGCGTTCCGCCACTTTTAATGCAGCGCTTAAGTTTGTGGAAGGCATAATGACAGCAAACTCCTCTCCACCATAACGGGCCACCGCGTCATCATTCCCTATACAGGTTTTCTTAATTATTTCTGCCACGCTAATGAGTGCATCATCGCCCGCCACGTGCCCATAGCAATCATTATAATTTTTGAAATGATCTACATCTATAAACAGTAAGCTAAGTGGGGTTTTACTAAGAACGCTTCTTTCAATATCCCGTTGTAATGTATCGTCAAACAACCTTCTATTCGCAATGCCGGTCAGGCCATCAATATTGGCTAACTTAGCTAATTTTGCATTCGCTTCAATGAGTTCTTGCTGCGCTTTATAAAGTGCCCGTTCGTTATGAGCATTTTGCAGCGTGTTAGCCAACATTTGTGCTATACGCTGTAAGTACTTAACGTCATGATTCTTCCACGTGTACGGGCTGCCCGTAATATCGCAGCCGATAAAACCAAAAATACCATTATCCAATACAATAGAAGCACACAAAATAGAGCAAATATTTTCCCGCTCAAATTCTTCTTTTTCCCCTTTTGCTTCTTGGGGTAAATTAGCCACGTTGTTTACCTTAAAAAGTCCATCTTGTTTAAGTTTCCTTTCAAAATAAGGCATGGTATTCATTGGCAATGCTTGAAGGTCGTCTTTATAAGGTGTAACCCCAGCTGCAACCCATTCGTGACTGTTACAGGCAAATTTTTCATTGTTAAAAAATTCGAACAAATAGCAGCGATCTAAGTCACAAAACTCACCGAATGCACCTAAGATCCCTTCAATGAGATTGTCAGTTTTATCGCTTGTAGCGTTGATGAGTTGAGATGAGAAAGTAGAGAGTAAGCCATTAAAGGTAATGTGTTTCCCTACGGGAGAAGCCTCTTCCGGCGCGATAAATAAACTATTCTGCACCGCCCTTGCGTTGATAACTACCAAGCTAACGTTATCAAAAGTGATTATTGAGCTTTCAAGGAAAAACTGAATTCCCCGTTCCCGAGATTGGATCCTTACACACTGGCAAAGATGTATGGTTTCCTCCGCAATTGCAAAAGGATGATAACTGCCTAAAAGCTCGTCTTTTGTAATAGGATCGAAGAAGCGTAAACCGTTTGCAAAATCTTCAGATACACGAGCCTGGCCGAACTGACGAGCCAACGCAATACTCACGTCAAATTTCGATGCCCCAATGGGTTTAAATAGCAAACACGTAGGCAACTGACGGAGTAACTCTATGCCTTCAATTGGCTTCACATAAAATCCTTATGGGAAGTAAATTTATCAACTATTACTGTAGTACATATTATAAAAAAGTGCCTTTTATCGCTCTCGTATCGCATTACATTAACTATTTCAGCTTTTTTCAATTTTGGAATACGGTGTAAACCATAATTCAAAACGCACGTAATAAAAAACAACAACTGTTTTTCACCACAGTATCTTTCCTTAGGACACGAGGTAATTTATGGATGCGTCAATTAGTGGGCTTTTGGATAAGCTCGTTGACGAGAGTGATAACGAAAAGCAAAGTGCTGGCGAGATTATTGCTCGCTTCGAAAATAGAGGATTTGGGCCGCTATTACTCATCCCCTCTCTTATTGCATTGCTTCCTACCGGCGCAATCCCAGGGGTTCCCTCTATTTGCGGTATCACGCTATTTTTAATTTGCATTCAAGTCGCTATTGGCAGAAATGCGCCTTGGCTACCTAATAAAATCACAAAGCAGGAAATTGACCAAAAAAAACTAGAAAACGCGGTAGAGCGCGCCAAACCTTACGTAAAGAAAACCGAAAAGTTACTAAAGCCCCGCATAACCGCTTTATCCAACACGCCGGGTAAAAATATAGTAGCAGGTTACTGCGCTTTGGCCTCGTTGTGCATGATTCCGTTAGAGGTAATACCGTTCGCTGTCGCACTCCCAGCCCTAGGACTAACACTAACCGCTATAGGAATGACCAATAGGGATGGCGCATTTATCAGCTTGGGCATGATACTTCAGCTAGGAACCCTTTATTTAGTTTTGAAAGTATCCGGATTAATCTAAGTAAAATTGATTTAAGCAGGCGATGCTACATGGTCATTTTAAATACTTACGCTACAGCGTGTGGCTATTATTAAACGGCATTTTTAATAGCGCGACTATGCCTGCATTTTTATTCGATGCAGGATAATCTTTTTGCCCTATAGCGATGTCTTCATCCCGTCTTGTGGCGCGGCTTTTAAAACTACCAAATATTTTATCCCACCACGATACGCTAAAGCCAAAGTTAGTATTAGACTCATCTTTTAATTGACTATGGTGAATACGATGAAGGCGCTGAGTAATGATAAACAGACCCAGTCTGTCATCCCACTTTTGAGGGAGGCGAATATTAGCATGATTAAACAAGGCAAAACCGTTTAACCCAACTTCAAAAATAACTATCGCAATAGCAGGAACACCAAAAGCGACTACTACTAACGCTTTAATGAAAAGACTCATCACAATTTCTATTGGATGAAAGCGAAGCCCTGTGGTGGTATCAACGTGACTATCGGCGTGGTGCATTTTGTGAATACGCCAAAGCAGTGGAATTTTGTGAAATAACCTATGCTGCCAATAAATTACCATGTCTAACAGCAGCACACATAATCCAATCGCTAACCAATTGTTTATGATTACTATGTTAAACACACCAATACCTTCATTTTGTGCCCACATCGACACACCGACTAAACTGGCAGGTAGCACCACTCTAGAACAAAGCGCGCCTAACACCACCATACTAAGGTTGCCCTTCCACCGACTTAATCTGCCTAGCGAAGATTGTCTAGCCGGTAACCATGCTTCTAATAAAGCCATTAACGCGAATATGCCCAAGAACATACTTATTCGAATGAACCCAGCGTTATCCACGATTACTCCTCTTCTCTATTACAATAATCATCGATACCTTCTACTGATTTAAGGGTTATAAAACCACTGTAAATCCGAGTCACTATGGTTATTGCACACGCCGCAGCAAATACGTAAGCAAGTACCGGGAAATAACTAGGCCAAATACAAAACGCCAAGAATAAAAGTATCGTTTCAGTACCTTCGGTTAGCCCCTGCATGTAATAAAAACTCTTGTTCTTAAATTGGGGCTTTTCTATATTAAATTTTTCTGCGGCTACGGCAAATGCTAAAAAGCTACTGCCCGTTCCTACAAACGCAGCCATTAGCACTAGCGCAGGTACGCCCCATTCACTAGGGTTTGCTATACCAAACGCTAACGGAACCGCAGCGTAAAACAAAAAGTCTAAACAGATATCTAAAAAGCCACCTGCACTACTGCTACTTTGCTGGAAGCGGGCAAGTTCGCCGTCAATACCATCAAGCACCCGGTTGGCTACAATACAAATAAACGCCATTACCCACCAGCCATTCACGATGGCAGGCACCGAGAGCAAACCAATCACAAAGCCAACCACGGTGACCTGATTTGGCGTAACGCACGCTTTACTCAGCGCCACAATCATGGGCCTTAAAAGGGGTTTAATAAAAGGCGTAACTTTCGCATCTAGCATGTTTCAATCTCTATTAGTTGTCCCTGGGCGGCGTTAGCATCTTCAACGTCGTGGGTAACTAACAAGGTAGGTAATCCACGGGCTTTCAACTGCTCAAATACCCACTTGCGCATTTGACCTTTTGTAGCAGCATCTAGTTTGCTGAAAGGCTCATCGAGCAGTACAACACGAGGAGCTGCTGCCAAGGTACGTAACAAAGCTATACGCGCCTGCTGCCCCCCAGATAACGTTTGTACAGGGCGATGTTGTAGCTCGCTAAGCCCTACTTGCGCTAGCATGTCGCTTACTTGCTTTTCTCGTTGTTTTTTTGAAAGCTTAGGTTCAGAAGCCCCCTTATCTAACAAGGCGCTTTTGGGCGAGAGCGCAAACGCAATATTTTGCCCCACCGTCATGTGTTCAAATAGTAAAGGATCTTGATATAACACCCCTACGCCACGTTTGTGCGCCGGCGTATCATTAATGCAAATATCGTTGATATTAATACTGCCGGTCATAGAAAAAGGCGCAGTTAACGAACCCGCAACGACGTTCAATAAAGTAGATTTCCCTGAACCACTTGGCCCCATAATAGAAAGTACTTCGCCTGCATTAACCACCGCGTTTACATTAAGCAAGATGTCGGTATGTCGAAACAAACTCACCTTATCTAATTTCAAGGTCATAATTTCGACTTCCTCGGTCGTAGAAGCGTGTAGCGCCCCATAGGGTTAAAGCAAATTGTGGGTAGCCACCACGCCAACACGAAACCAACTAGCGGCATAAATATTTGTACCAGCACGTACACGGCCGTTAATCGAACGCTACTGCCAGACGCCGCTGCCACTGCTTCTGTAGTAACAGTGGCAATGCGCCCACCGGTACTTAACACTGTGGGTAAATATTGACTAAAACTAATCGCCACCCCTAATGCAAAAGCTACCAGCAACGGCGCAAACAGTAACGGCAGCTTTATATGAACAAAAACCTGCCAAGGTGATTTTCCCATTCCGTAGGCTACCTGAATATATCGCGGCTCAAATTTACGATAGGCCACTGCCAGAGAAATAAACACATAAGGCAGTACATATACAAGGTGGCTAATAAATAGATGAAGCCAAACCGCATCATTAAAATAGGTGAGTTGGAACCATACCAAACCGTATAAAAATGCCACGCCAGGTACTAGTAGAGGCAAAAATAAGGTACTCGCTAATACCCCGCCTACCCAACGGTTAAAATATTCAGAACGTTTGTTATCTTGCCTATTTAACGCCTCGGCTTCTAAAGCCAAGGTCGCAATTAGCACAGAAAATGCGCTTACAAAAGTCGCCAGTAGTACTGTGTTTTTAACCGGTTCTGCTAGCGCACTAAGCGTGGTTTTCCAATGCAATAAGGTAAAGCCTTCAGGGAGTAATGTGGGAAACGTCCAAAAGGTAGCAACCGACCACAAAGTGGTACTTATTATTATCGACAGCGCTAGCAGTGAATAACTTGCCACCACTGAATAGGCTACAAAAGAGGCGAACATTTGCCCTGTGTAACGAGAGCCATTGGTATAAAAACGGCCTTGAACTCGCTCAATTATATTTTCACCTATTAACCATATACCAATAGCAATCAGCGTAACGACAACTTGCAGCAACGCAGCAGCCGATGCCTGAAAACGCATAGATAAATCCACATGATTGAACCACTGCACCACAGCAACGGCTAATGTAGGAGGGTTATTAGGCCCTAACAATAAAGGTATTTCCACATTCGCTGTAGCATAGGCAAGTACGGCCAATAAGGGCAATCTAACTTGTGAGTACACTACCGGAAAAATCGCTTTAAAAAACACAGTTACCGGAGCATAACCAAGCGCGGTAGCACTATTAAAATAGCCATCAAACTTTCGCTTCACCTGGGGTTGCGACAACACACTTACCGCTATTAAAAATACGAAAGGCAATTCTTTCAACGCTAACGCAACAATGATGGATATACCGAATCTATCGTAAGGAAATTCCCACGAAGGCGGCAACACGTTCTGTGTGTTCGACAAGTTTTCAGCACCACTTGAGAAAACAGACACTGCATTACTAACCACAGAGGCTAACAAGCCAGAGGGCGAAAGCACAAATAGCAGCGCAATAGCCGCAGCAGCATGCGGTAACACTAGCAATGGGCTTAACCAACTTTGAAGCCTATTTAGATAGGAAGAGCGGTAGAACACCGACAATAACAAAAACGCGCTGGCTACCGATAACGCGGTAGCGATTAAGCCCGTTAACAAAGAAAGCAATGTCATATTAACAATGCTTTCTAGGGCAAATAGATGTTTAAAAACCCCAAGATTAAAGTCGAACGCATTAAGTGCTGGAAAATATCCAAAAGCGGGCAATACCACGCCAACAAGCCCAGCAAATACAGGTACGCTTAGCAATGCAATGAGCAATACACGCACGCTCTGCGTTATGTGTTGAAATACCGCCATTAGAAGCGCTCACCGTATCGCAGAAACCAAGCCTGCCTCAGAGCGTCAGTCCAGCTGCTATGAGGTTCAGCAAATAGCGGCACTGCTTTTTGTGTATCCAATGCTGCCGTATGTTTCGCCGCAGGTTTAAATAGCGCCTTTTCAGAAGCAGATAGCATCGAAAAATCGAGCACTGAATCGTCGCCCCACACCGCCAATTGCTGCTTTTTCGCTTGTGCTTGCGGCGACAATAAGAAATTCACCACCTGTTTTGCGGCGGTGACGCTTTCAGTGTTATAGGTAATGCCAATGAAGTGCACATTCGCCAAACTGCCATCCTCCATGGCGTATGTGCGTATACTTTCGGGCAAATCAAAGCGGTTTACCGCGCTGGGGATCTCTGCCGCAGTAAACGAAAATGCCAATAGTAATTCACCGGTTCCCATCAGTCGCTGAAGCTGTGAGGCTTGACGCACCATGTATTCCCCCTGCTTGTACATCAGCGGGTGTAGTTCATCTAGGTAGCGCCACAAAGCTTGGGTTATGTGGGCTAATGCAGTTTTAGTAACGGGTTGATACAGGAGGTCACGGTCTTTTTCATTCAGTGCAATAGCGGCGTATTTTAAAAAGCTGATCCCCAAGTAGTCGTTGGGTAAGGGATAGGTAAAGCGTCCCACATGGTCCTTTGCAAAGCGTAAAAGTTCGGGAAGATTAAGCGGTGGCTGTTGTACAAATCGGCTATTGTAATAAAACACCATAGACGCTTTACCCCACGGTGCTTCTTGCCCGTGGGTAGGAATGCCAAAGTCGGTGATCATGGCTGGGTTTCGTGATGGGTTCGTTAATGCAAAGTTGGGAAGGCTGTTTACCCAGTCTTCAAGTAACAAACCATTGCGCTGCATGGCTGCAAAATTTTCACCATTAATCCAAATTAAATTAACGCTACCTTGGCTATCGTTTCCTGCTGCTTTTTCGGCTAATACGCGTGATACCGCATCGCTAGTATCGGCTAACTTCACATGATTCAGCGTAATATTATACTGCGTGTGAACCTGCTCGCTTACCCACTGAATATACCCGTTAACTTGCGCACTTCCGCCCCATGCATGAAACTGCACCACAGGCGATCGCACAGAGTTTTGATCTGATACTTCGTTCTGCTGGGCCTGCGCCGGCATAAAAAAAATACTTACGCCAAGCATAAAAAATAGTCGTGTACGCACCAGCGCGACGCTTAAAAAATAGCTAAACACCAAAAAAAATGAATTACTCTTGGTCATTCAACGCCCAGTTGTAATCCAAAAATTCAATTTCTGTACTTTCTGAAGCGATTTTCTTAGTATCAGTTTCGCTTAGTGGAGTGCCATCTTTTTCTGACAATGCCCCGCTGTAGTGAGTTAAGAACCCTCTTAAGCTTGTTGAGTCACCCCATTGCACTTCAAAGTCTTCTTTATACCAACTGAAAATTTTCGAAATATGAAGGGTATTGCCATCGTAATAATTGCGGCTATTGTCAGATAAAAAACGAACGGTCTGCTGCTCTAATTGCTCATCTAACTTATCGCCCACATAGGCTTCTTCACGTAATGCAGGACAACCAATACTTGCGCAGTTTACGGCGAAGTGAATGCGAGGTTCGTTGTACACTCCCTTTTCACGAATGAGATTGTGTTCTATATCGTCAAGCGTACGCTTTTCACCTAACAGTGGTGCAAAAGCTTGCTTCCAAGGTGATGAAAAGAAACCACCAATGTCACGAATAGAGGTTAAATCAGGGTATCGGGTTAATATTAAATCGATGGTATACGCATTGTACGCATTAATTAAAAACGCCAACTGCGTGTTTTTATCCCACTGATTAAACGTATCTTTCGACACTGCAGATAAACTTTTCAGATAAGCAGTAAGTTCTGTTTGCGCCGATTTAAAACCCGCATAATCAACTTCTGTGCTCGTGCCTTTAATTTCTACTCCATCACGCGTAGTAACAGGGTTAATAGGCGCAACATATTTCGTTAGCATTGCTGAAAATGCTTCATGTAGAGAAGCTTCAGCATGAGCTACCACCGGCGTCGCCAGTAGTAACGCGCCCATTACCATTGATGCTAATCTTGGCGCTAGAGTTGGCGCTAGAGTTGCCCCTAACGCTGCCGCTAAGCCTGACTTTTTAAGCTTTATAACATGCATAGAAAACATAATATTTACTCGCTTATTAACCACGACGCCACGTGTGGAATTTTTCCACATAGCTTAGTAACTTTTCTGGTGTGTTAGCGCGCTTCCATGTACCAGCAGTGTTTTTGGCACCCTCGGCCCACGTTGGGTAAGCGTGAATAGTGCCAAGTAATTTGTTAAGCCCCAAATCGTGCTTCATGGCTAATACAAATTCCGCGAGCAAATCACCAGCGTGTTCAGACACAATGGTTACCCCTAAAATTTTATCTTTACCCGGCGGAGTAAGTACTTTTATAAAACCTTTTCTAGCACTTTCAGCAATGGCTCTATCAAGTTCTTCAAACTCGTAGCGAGTTACCTCCACCTCTATACCTTGGTCAGCGGCATCGGTTTCGCTTAACCCTACCCGCGCTACTTCAGGGTCGATGAAGGTAGTCCAAGGAATAACACGGTAATCAACTTTGAATTTTTTAAAGATACCAAATAAAGCATTTACCGCAGCATACCAAGCGTGATGCGATGCAACATGGGTAAACTGATACGGCCCAACTACATCACCTGCCGCATAAATGTTAGGCATTAAGGTTTGTAGGTATTCATCGGTTTCAATAGTGCGGTCAAATTGAATGCCTAACTCTTCTAACCCAAAACCGTTAAGGCGTGCTTTACGCCCTACCGCTACAATCACTTCATCGTATTCGATAGCGCTTTCTTTGCCGTCTTTCGCGACTACTAGGGTTTTGACACCGTCTTTATTTTCAAAACGAAGGGCGTCGTGGCTGGTTAACACGTTTACGCCACTATCGCGAAGCACGGTTTCTGAAAATTCAGCGACTTCTTTGTCTTCACGGCCCATAAGCTGTGGTGCTCGCTCAACTTGGGTGACATCACTGCCCAAGCGCGCAAAGGCTTGTGCTAGTTCGCAGCCAATCGGACCGCCACCTAATACAATCATTCGTTTTGGCGTTTCTTCTAGCTCAGCAAAACGGCTCCATAGCGTATCAGAAGTTACGTAGCCACTCTCTTCAATACCTGGCAATGGTGGTACAAACGGGCTTGCGCCTGTAGCCACTACAATGCTTTTGGTCGTTAAGGTTTGCATGCCGCCATCGTTTTGCTTAATTTCCACCGTCCAAGGGTCGATGATTTTTGCGTAGCCTTTTACTACATCCACACCCAAACTGGTGTAGCGCTCTACACTGTCTACCGGCGCGATAGTAGCAATAACGTTATGTACACGCTGCATCACTGTTTTAAAAGACATAGTAGGTTCAACACTGTGCAAACCATAGTTTTCAGCTTGACGCATCTGGTTGGCTACTTTTGCAGTTTTGATGAGAGCTTTACTTGGCACGCAACCATAGTTCAAACAGTCACCGCCCATTTCACCGGCTTCCACTAGCGTAACTTTTGCTTTTACCGCTGCGGCAATATAACTGGTCACTAAGCCACCCGCACCTGCGCCAATAACGATAAGGTTTCTATCGAATTTAGCGGGCTTTTTATAGCCTTTGTAAACACGGCGACGCTCAACAAACGCCACAATGGCTTTAGCAATCCACGGGAATATACCGAGTAATACAAACGATAGAATAAGGCCTGGCGATACAATGCCCGATAAGCTGTCTATCTGCGCAAGCTGGGTACCAGCATTTACATATACGATGGTTCCCGCCAACATGCCTAACTGACTTACCCAGTAGAATGTCCACGTTTTAATTGATGTTAAGCCCATCAACAAATTAATCAGGAAGAACGGAAACACTGGCACTAAGCGCAATGTAAACAGGTAAAAAGCGCCTTGTTTTTCAACGCCTTCGTCAATCTTTTTAAGCTTTTCACCAAAACGCTTTCTTACGGTATCGCGTAAAATAAAGCGTGCCACTAAGAAGGCTAAGGTAGCGCCTACACTTGATGCAAACGATACAATGATAAAACCCTGTACTAGTCCAAATAAGGCACCCGCGGCTAAGGTAAGAATGGCGGCACCGGGCAACGACAAGGCCGTTACTGCTACATAAATAGCGAAGAAGACCCCAATGCTTACCAATGGATTTTCTTCAATTTGTTGTGTAAAGGTATCTAATGAGCCTTTCAAACCGTCAAGGGTAAGATAGGTATTCAAATCGAAGTAAAAAAAGCCAAAAACGGCAGCCACCAATACGGCGATAAGTGCAATTTTCTTAAACATAAACTATTCCTTAATTGCGCTTAAAACGCGTATTGCATAGTGAACTGAACGTGACGAGGTGTATTGGGCATGGCCAGGGTAGCGCCAAAGTAACCACCTTCAAACACAGGCTGCCAGTTTTCTTCGTCAGTAATATTAATAACATCAACACGAAGCCGCATATCATCAGTAACCTCATAATCGGCATTTACATCAATATTGATTTGATCCCGAATAAATACAGTTTGTAGGAAATCTAGTGGGAACGACTTGGTGTACAAGGCTGATGCACCAACTTGTAAGTCATCGGTAAGTTGCCAGCCAGCATTTAATGACACGATTTGCGATGGAATGCCCTGCACTAATGAGTCAGACGGAGCAAACGCAGCAAAAGACGGCGAACCAACGCCATTGCCTTCAATAATGTCTGGTCGACTATCGTCAAAAGCATCGGCCACTTGTGCAGTATCTTGAAACGCCGCTGAATCATCGAAGCGCGCATCCAAATAACTGTACGCCGCATTTACCCACACATCTTGCCCTTGGTAGAAAACTTGCAGCTCTGCGCCTTTGGTTTTCACACCACTGTTGCTGCCATCGCGGTTACGTAAACTACGAGTTTGGTCAAATACCGACACTTCACCATACCAATGACTATCAGGAGAATACTTAAGCCCTACTTCGTAAAGGGTATTTTCAGTGGCAAAATTTAGCGGGTTAATTTCGTTGGCACTGGTAAGTGTAGTACCCCCTGCCATGCTATTGGATGTGGCATCATTCTCTGACCACGCCACATAAGCATTAAGTGATTCTGTTAGCTTGTACACCGCACTGAGTTGTACGCTTTCAAGTATATCGTTATAAGTGTCAGAAGCGGCGGTAACACCTTCAGGAGCAAGGGGATCGCGCGCTTCTACATCGTAATAGTCGAATCTAACACCGGCAATGGTTGAAAACGATTCTGTCCACTGTGAACGCTGCTGCAATGCAAGGCCCGTTTGTAAGGTGGTTGAATCCGTGGTGTCGGATAAATTGTAATCCCCTACACCATCGCCATCTATATCGTACTGGGCACCAGGTGATACAAATACGCCGGGACGAAGCTCAACCAATCGTGCTTTTTGTGCATCGGTTAAGGGTATTTCTCGGTTACTTAACGGGCCGGTTAAATCTACAGGGCTGTCAGCTTCAGTCGTAAACTGGCTGTAACCTAATACATCGTTGTAACGTAACGCCAAACCAAATGTGGTGGTTTGCTTATCGTTCCAAACCACGTCTAATTCAGTGCGATTCTCGAACGCATCGGCACCATCAATAATTTCTACAAAGCTATTTTGAGCAATTTCTTCACGGGTTAGGTGTTGATAATAGGTCATGTTACGTAGCACAAGGCTATCTGAAAATTGATGGGTTAAATTGCTGCGCAGTACAGTAGTTTCAGCACCATTAATATCATCAGGGTGGGTATACACCTGACTTCGGGGAATAACCACTTCACCGGTTGGTGAGATAATAGCGCCCGCTCTAGGTACGGTACTGCCATTCGCTTGTACGCCTTGGCCCGTTATATAAAGGTTGTTATCAATCAGGTTTTGCGTGGGGCGATTAATACCTGCAATGTCAGGATATTCGGCATCGTAATACTCTGCACTTACGTCCCATGTTGTGGCATCGCTCGGTGTATATCGGTACGCAATAAACAGGTTTTTGTTTTCACGCTCGGCATAGTCGAAAAAGCTGCCATGATCTAGCCACTCAACGCTGACTCTCACCCCACTTTTGCCTTCTTCAATGGCGGTACCATAATCAAGCTGCGCCGAGTATTGATCCCAACGACCAGCGCGCAACGTGATATTCCCTTCGCTATCTGCAGTAGGCGCAGTTTTGGTTTGCAGATTCACAAAGCCACCATTTCGCTGCGTGCTGCCAAACAGCACGGGCGATGGCCCTTTCACTACATCTAGTTGTTCAACACTATTGAATGAAACCGGTAAACCAAAACCATTGTTACCTGATTGGCGGCGTATACCATCTTGAAATAGCTCGCCCAATTGCCCACGTATACTTGGCAAACTAGGGGTACCAAAACCGCTAGATGCATAAGCGTTAGGCGCAGCTTTTACAATATCGTGTAAGGTATTGATGTTTAATGCATCCATAGCTTCAGCCGACAAAGACGTTACCGCTCGGGGCGTATCAGCTGCCGACATGCCAGCGCCAAATAATCCACTTAACGTATTGTCGCCAGGGTTTAACGGGTTTAGCACTTGCTGATTTCCAGTCACCTCAACGACTTCTATATCTTTTTTTATGTCATTTTTGTCGATGGTATCAAGCGTGTCAGCTTGCTGAGCTTGCAGCCCTTGGCTTACAGATAGAGCCAGTGCACTGATGGCAAGCCCAATATTATTTCTCATTCGTATTTTTACCTTACAAGATTGCTTACTCGACAAGACCGACACCCGGCTAAAAATATTTCATAAGCATTTTTATTTTTTTCTATGAAAGTTTTTGAAATTTAATATGAAAACCCCCGTTCTTTATCGCTACACAAATAAATAGGAGTTAAAATGCAATCTCAACAAACCACTGATATTTCCCATCGCCTCAGTTGGTCTCTACTCGCCCTTCGTGTTTCTGTTTTCATTGTTATGTTCGTGTGGACATTAGACAAATTCGTTAACCCTGCACATAGCGCAAAGATATTTGAACATTTTTATTCAATTGGTGGCGTACCAGAAACAGCCGTATACATTTTAGGTGCATTTCAGTTGGCACTGGTTCTTGCTTTCGTTGCCGGTATCGCAAAGCGTTACACCTACGGTTTAATTTTCTTACTTCACGGCGGGTCAACCTTGTCGTCATTTCCGCAATACTTTGATGCCTTCAACAACATGTTGTTTTTCGCTGCATGGCCAATGTGGGCGGCGTGTTTTGCCCTTTATTTATTAAGAGATGCAGATACTCGTTTTGCGTTAGGCAAATAGAGTATATCCAGCAGCTTAAACGCCGCCGGTATCTTAGATAAAATCTTAGATAAATATTTACTTATATATAGCAGGTTTAGTTCATTTTGGCAGTAGTATAAAGCTGCTGCCATTCTGTTTCTTCCACCGGCATTATCGATAACCTACCGCCCTTTTTAACCAAACCTATTTCTGTAATGTTAGGCATTGCCTTAATAACAGATAGCGGCAATACACTTTCAAACTTTTCAACAAACTTTACATCGACCCGAAACCACCGCGGATTTTCACGCGTAGATTTGGGGTCGTAGTAATTGGATTCAGGGTTGAACTGGGTTTCATCTGGGTAACCTGCCTTTACTACTTCTGCTACCCCGGCGATACCGACTATTTTGCAACTCGAATGATAGATGAAAACCTGATCGCCAACGGCGACCTTATCGCGCAAAAAGTTTCTTGCTTGGTAGTTACGCACCCCGTCCCAAGGTTCTGTTTGGTCAGGCCGTGAATTTAAATCATCAATGCTGAATGCATCGGGTTCTGTCTTAAATAACCAGTAAGCCATACATTTTCTCGTTATTATCGTAATTGATATAGCAATGCAGTATAACAAAGGCGGTGAATTTAACGACAGCGCTATACCTTGGTTGCTGAGTACTGGTATAATAGGTGTTCGGTCTACAATGTTTATATTCGCTTTAAGCAATTTCATACTCGCCTATGGCTATTTATTCTGGCTCTTGGCTATTTATGGCTCTTGGCAGTTTTGTATTTGCGATTAGCAATATGAACGATGATGTACTGACCTACTTAATTCTTTTTTTCTCTGCTATATGTGAATCTTATGCAAGCCACCATTAAGGCCGATCGCGGTCTATTTTCTTATCCTAAATATTGGCCGCACTGCCTTGGTACTGCGCCGTTTCTTCCCATGTCTAAAGAGGAAATGGATACCCTAGGATGGGACAGCTGTGACGTTATCTTAGTGACTGGTGATGCGTACGTAGATCACCCAAGCTTTGGTATGGCAGTTATTGGCCGTGTACTTGAAGCCCACGGTTTTCGTGTAGGTATCATTTCTCAGCCCGATTGGACGAGCAAAGACGCCTTCATGACCCTTGGTAAGCCAAATTTATACTTCGGTGTTACAGCGGGTAACATGGATTCCATGATCAACCGCTATACGGCAGATAAAAAACTTCGTCACGACGACGCTTATACAGCAGGTAATGTTGGCGGCAAACGCCCAGATCGCGCGGTTACCGTATACGCACAACGATGCCGTGAAGCGTTTAAAGGCACGCCTGTTATTGCCGGCGGTATTGAAGCTAGCTTGCGCCGTATCGCCCATTACGATTATTGGAGCGAAAAAGTACGTCGTTCTGTATTGTTCGACTCCAAAGCTGACATGCTCTTTTTCGGTAATGCCGAGCGCCCATTGGTTGAAGTTACCCACCGCTTAGCGGCGGGTGAAACTATTGATGAAATGCGCGATATACGCGGCACCGCTATTATCGTGAAAGAAGCACTACCTGAGTGGCAAGGGGTTGATTCAACCTCGTTAGATCGCCCCGGTAAAATCGAGCCTATCTCAAGCCCTTATCAAATGGAGCCTGAGTGCGACTCGCAAGATAAAGATAATGCAAACAGCGAAGCGCCTGAAGCCGCGCCCGTCGTGATACAGCCTCCGGAACGCCGCAAGCCTTGGGAAAATGTATACGTTAAGCTACCGGCGTACGAAACAGTAAAAGATAACAAAGTCTTGTATGCCCACACGTCACGTATTTTACACCAAGAAACCAACCCTGGTTGTGCTCGTGCATTAATGCAGCGCCATGGCGACAGACATATTTGGATAAACCCACCCGCCATGCCTTTGGAAACTGAGGAAATGGACGCGGTATTCGACCTTCCTTATCAGCGTGTGCCTCACCCTGTGTATGGCGATGCCACTATACCCGCTTACGATATGATTAAGTTCAGTATCAATATTATGCGCGGGTGTTACGGCGGTTGTACTTTCTGTTCTATTACAGAGCATGAAGGGCGAATTATTCAAAGCCGCTCTGAAGACTCGATTATTCGTGAAATTGAAGAAATTCGCGATACCGTACCTGGGTTTACCGGTGTTATTTCAGACTTAGGTGGCCCTACGGCAAATATGTATCGTTTGCGCTGTAAGAGCCCTAAAGCCGAAGCCACGTGTCGTCGTCCATCTTGTGTATATCCGAGTATTTGTGCGCATATGGATACCGATCATAAGCCGACCATCGATTTATATCGTCGTGCTCGTGAATTGCCCGGCGTGAAGAAAGTGCTTATCGCTTCTGGTGTTCGTTACGACTTGGCGGTAGAAGATCCTGAGTACGTAAAAGAGTTAGCGCTACATCACGTTGGCGGCTATTTGAAGATAGCCCCAGAGCACACCGAAGACGGCCCATTATCTAAAATGATGAAGCCGGGTATGGGCAGCTATTACCACTTTAAAGAGTTGTTCGATAAATATTCGCAAGAAGCGGGTAAGAAACAATATCTTATTCCGTACTTTATTGCCTCGCACCCAGGCACCACAGACGACGATATGTTGAATTTGGCGATTTGGCTGAAAGAGAATAAGTTTAAGCTTGATCAAGTGCAGAACTTCTATCCTTCACCAATGGCGACGGCAACGACTATGTACCACACCGAAGTGAATTCACTTCGCAAGGTAACAAAAGACAGTGAAGATGTGCCTTCGGCTAAAGGTGAAATACACCGACGCTTACACAAAGCTATGCTTCGATATCACGATCCTAAGAACTTCGCGCAAATTCGTGAAGCCCTTAAGCGTATGGGCCGCGAAGATTTAATAGGCCGTGGCGCACAGCACTTAGTACCGCCTGAAACCGCAGATGAAAAACGTCAAAAAGCAGTAAAAGGCAGAAATGGCGAACGTGGATTAACTAAGCACACGGGTTTACCGCCAAATTTCCAACGGAAAGGCCGTGGTAAAAACAACACTGCTGGCGCTTCTAGCGAAAATAGAGGTGGGAATAAAACTGAGAACAGAAACGGCGGTAAAAGCGGCGGGCAAAATCGTGGACAGAACACGCCAAGCTCACAGCGAAGAGGGAAACCAACAGCAAAACGCTAGTTTCCCCTATCGCTTTATACTAACGATTTGTTAGTTATTTTTTGTAAGCACTTTTTGTAGGCACAGCAATACCTTTGCTGTGCCACTTAAATACCACAAACACTAAATCGATATCACCGGTATTTTTCACCCCGTGTTCATCCCAAGGGGCTGCGTATAGCATGTCGCCGGTATTAGCCTTAAACACTTCACCTTCAACGCTCCACTCCCCACTTCCCTGAGTCACCAATAGAAACTCTTCGTCACTATGTTCGTGAGGTGGGTGTATTTCTACACCGGGCTTAATAACTGCCATACCCGCTAATGATTGGCTAGTACCAAAGGTTTCATCATTGTGATAGCTATAGAATATCCAACCCTCGCCTTCATCAATGGCTGCTTTGGCCTGTGGGATTACCTGTGTTTTGAAACTGTCGCCAGAAATCACTTTGCCAGTGTCATTCTTATTAACCGCAAAAGTATCTGGGGCATAAGCAATAGAAAAACTGCCAAAAACACCTAAAATAACGGTTAACATTATAGGTAAATTACGCTTCATTCATCCTCTCCCTTTGGTAAATTTGCTTTTTCAACCACCGCCACAGACGACGCAGTTAGGCTGCTAATGTATAGCATATCTGCCGTTTCTAACACCCCTGTTGTCAGTGGATAATTTCCACTTGGATCTTGTAAGTCATTTGTCACCTTGCCTTGTTTATTTAATTTTATTACATGGCCGTAGGCTTTTGCTTTGGGGCGCAATGATGCAGGCAAGCGCTGTACTACTTTACGCAAAAATGGAGAGTTTGATAAATCGTCTAACGAGGCGGAACGCGGTGAAGCAAACCCTACCCAGTAGCCACCGTCGGGTGCTGTGGCAATATTATCGGGAAAGCCGGGTAAGTTATCGATGAACACATCTACCAAACCTGTTTTGGGCCCAGCAATGAAGTAACGTAACACTCGGTAGCTACCAGTTTCGTTCACCAAAACATATTGCTGGTTATGGCTGATAGCAACCCCATTGGCAAAGACTAACCCATCCATTAAAACAGTAGTGACGTTGGTATTTGGATTGTACGCGAGTAATCGGCCATTACCTTTGTGCTCTAAAATTTCTAACAAGCTGCCGCTAAGTGTTCCGCCATAGGCTTTTGCACTAAATTTAGTGGTGGCGTCAGAAAAATATATCATGCCATTTTCTGCCACATCTACATCGTCAGCGTACACAATGGGCGTGCCATCAACAGCATCAGTTAGCAAGGTAATGACACCTGATGGCGAAACAGAAAGTAACCCCAGGTAAGCATCTGCCACAATAAGATTATCGCTGGCATCGAACTCCAACCCAAGCGGCCTCCCGCCCGTGTTAACCCAAGGTGTAAAATGGGTATCGTTGGGTGCTAATAGCATGATAGTGCCAGAATGCGTGGCCGTGGCGATAGTGCCATCACTTCGCAGAGCAAAATCTTCTGGGCCGTATTCTCTTTTTATTGTGGTGGCTTCTTTATGGCTCAAGGCTGTTAATTCGCCTAAGGCTATAGCATGGGCGAAGGATAGCTTATCATTGACGTGATGAACGCCGCTATAGCCTTTATCTTTTGGTGTATTCCATGCGTCCGGTTCAACCGGTACAGGCCAAAGTAGTAAATACCCCATCACGGCTATCAAAGCACTTATGACTAAAATTCGCATGCGCTACCCTTATTAATTCCATCTAAAAATGTATAACTGTAGCAATAGCATGTTCCCAACCTGGGGTTAAATTCAGATTGGTGATTATTCAATATGGTTGAAAGCTATAGGCAGTTAAAACACGACCAATCAATGCCCACTAAGTAGGTAAATGGATGTTTAATAAAAAGAACAAGTGATCGCGTTAAGGCGAAGTCAAAGATGACTGTGGAGATGGAGTCGGAAGTGGAGATAAAGGTAAAAGAAACGAAATGTAGACACAAAAAAGCGCGGCTTTCACATTTTGGTTATTTAACCTAAGTAAAAGCCACGCTGTATTAGTTAACGCTACCAATGCAGTCGTGTTTGTACAGTATATTAAGCCATTGGCGATTGCGTTTCAGTCGATACTGATGCGCTCTTGTCGCCATTACCATCTATATTGTGCGTTGTTGTTTGATTTTCTTTTTGAAAATTCGACAGTAGAGTTTCACGCTTAAGTAAAGTGTTACCTCGTAAAATACTCCATACAACATTAATCAGCATGGGTATGTTTAATTGCAACGATGCCACCGAAAGTGCATGTTCTCCGTTCACAGCGCTATAAATAAATAGAAGCAATAACACACTGATACCTGAAATTATCAGCCACACTGGTTTGGTAAGCCGCTTTATGGCCACCGTAAGTGCTACATTTAACACCATTAGTCCCCAAAATACTGCAATTAACGAACCTGAAAAGAACATATCTGCTATTGCCGTGAACGCCAATGCACTCACACTGCCCCACACCGTGCAATACCACAAACGCGTGGCCAACACAGGATGCGCTTTTTTAGATAACCACACTTCCATTCCCGATACGCACAGCATGGATAGCATGATACCCAAAACAAAATACAGTACTTTACTCGGTATTCCTGCAAAGTCGCCAAAGTGAAGGCGATAAACAGCCCACAACAATTGCTTACCCCATGCGCCATCGTCGTAACCGGCAGTGCCTAAATAATTACCTGCGGTATCAAATCGATATGCTTCACCGTATATCATTCGCCCAGGTACTTGTGCATAAATTTCAATGAACTGTTCAGGTTTGTTCACCTCGTGAACAGTCACAAATATAAGCGGGTTTTCTGGGGCTATGGTTTCCATTTGCGCGATGGCTTTACCTATCGCTGGTTTACCTTCTTGCGCTTCAATGACTGGGTCGGGGGTAAATACTTGGTTTATTACCGCATCCCTGTCACCGCCATAATTTAATTGTGCCACTAGCACCAGTACGATACCGGCTAAACCAAAATAGGTTCCTGTTATTGCAATGACTAAATGAAATGGTGATGCCCAAAGGCCAAAGCGATTGTGCAAATCAATTTGGCTTTGTTGACCATTGCCGCCTCTTCTAAGTTTAAACGCATCTTTCGCTATACGCTTATGGGCGATAACTCCTGTGAAGATAAGGGTACATATTATGGCGCCTAAGGCACTCACCAGTATCATCCCCCAGCTATGCGGTAAGTTGAGGTACAAATGTAAATCCACCAACATTTGGGTGAAGGCTACATTTTCTTTTTCAAGCAAATTACCTTGTTCATCTGCAAAGTATGCGGCGTGGTCGTTCTCTACTACCAACCTTGGAATACCTGATGTAGGGAGCACCACAAATAGATGATCTGTTTCTTCGGGATGCTTAGTTAAAAAGCTGTCCATCGCCTTTTCTACTGCCCCATCCTCGACGGATTCAAACTCGGGAATATGCGGTTGTTCCCACCGTTCAAATTCTAAATGGAATACGGCGATAGTGCCTGACAGGCAGACCAAAAAAAGGAGTACGCTTAAAAATACGCCAACCCAGCTATGTGCATTTAGGGCTGATTGTTTTGTCGCTTTGTTCATTTTAATTCCTAAATTGGCATTGCCATCAGTATTGCTACACTTACTGCTGTTGCTACAAGATAGCCGCCAACCGTTTTAATTTTTTTCGATGTAGCTAGGTAGTGGTAAACTGCAAGCCCCCAAATGATGGGTGATATCACCATACAGGTAGCTAACTGCCCTGTTATATCCATCGGTAATAATGCACAAATCGCTAGTGATGCAACAACGCTAAATACCAGTAACAGCAGCAAAACTACGATGTAGTGCAAAGCATGCTGAATTGATGTGCGAGGAGAAAAGTCTAGTTTTCTGGGCTGGGGGATTTGAAGCGGTACAGCCATGTGAGACTGATTCATTGCAATAAACGGCCACACCAAAAGGCCGGGCAAACATAACGCGTATAGTACTCCAAACTCCCAACCCACAGAGAGTGACCAGGCTATAGAAGATAGAAGCCAAACGCCTATCCCCACATACAGCATAGGGCCAGTTTGACGCCGCCAACTTTGATAGACTGCCGCTATAGAGGCTAGAGAAAGGCCGCTTGCGGCAAATAACATGAACATAACTTACCTTTATATATTTTTATTGGTGCTGAAATGTTTAAACGCTCGGCAAGCGAAAAATAGCCGTCACCCGGCAGGTTTAATGCTTAGCCTTGTAAGGTTTTATTACGCGTTTTCTGATCAACTGATGTTATGTATAAATTACCAAAAAACAGCGGCTAATGAAAACAATAATTATTCCTATTTGATATTTTATTGAGGATAAATAGCGCGAAATTCTCTTCATAAAAAAGGCCGACTTACGTGAGTAAGTCGGCCTTATGTATTGCGCTAATTATTAGAAATAATAATTAGGCAGCTTGTGTTTCTTCGTCCATCTCTATGACTTCGTGGCTTAGCAAGTATTCAAATGCTGCTAATGACGCTTTTGCACCCTCGCCCATTGAAATAACGATTTGCTTGTAAGGTACTGTTGTAACATCACCGGCTGCAAATATACCTGGTGCAGACGTGTTGCACTTAGTATCGATAACGATTTCACCGTACTTACTCATGTCAACCACGCCTTCCATGAATTGACTGTTTGGTACTAGGCCAATCTGTACGAACACACCCGAAAGCGGGAGAGTATGGAGTTCTGTAGTATTGCGATCTTGATACTCGATAGCATTAACTTTTCCATTCTCAGCAGTGATTTGATGCGTCGCTGCGTTTCTGATAATCGTGATATTTTCACGTTTTTCAGCTTGGTCAATCAGTACTTGGTCAGCTTTAAGTTCTGGCATGAATTCAAATACCGTTACCGATTTAACAATACCCGCTAAATCAAGTGCCGCTTCAATACCCGAGTTGCCACCTCCAATAACTGCAACGTCTTTACCTTTAAAGAAAGGACCATCGCAGTGTGGGCAGTACGCCACGCCATTACCTACGTTTTCTTTCTCACCTGGCACACCAAGTTCTCTCCAACGTGCGCCTGTTGCAACAATAATTGAACGAGTACGAATTTGCTCGCCAGACGATAACGTAATAGTTTTAACATTACCTTGTTCTACAGAATCAACACGAACGTGCTCTTTAAGCGTAATATCATAATCGTTCATGTGTTCCATTAAGTTACCTACTAGCTCAGGGCCGGTAGTTTTAGATACCGAGATAAGGTTCTCAATACCCATTGTATCTTTCACTTGACCACCGAAACGATCGGCAACCACAGTCACTTTTAAACCTTTACGTGCGCTGTATATCGCTGATGCCACGCCCGCTGGACCACCACCAATTACGGTAACGTCTTGTAGCGGTAACGACTCACCCTTGTTCGCCTCTTTTAGCGAAGGGTCACGTTCGATAAGTTTATCGATAAGAACCGATGCATCGACCTTACCATTAGCGAATAGCTCACCATTTAGGTAAACGCTTGGAACGCCCTGAATATCACGTTCTGCTACTACGTTTTGATACAATCCACCGTCAATCATTTCAGACGTAATGTTTGGATTAAGTAGTGCAAATTGGTTAAGCGCTTGAACGACTTCTGGGCAGTTATGGCAGCTTAAGCTGATAAATACTTCAAAGTTAAGTTCTTCTTTAACGCCTTTAACAATCGCTTTTACGCTGTCATCAATTTTAAGCTCGGTACCTGATGCGTGAAGCATACCTAAGATAAGCGAGTTAAATTCGTGACCGCCAGGAATACCAGAAAAGCGAATGCCTGTATCTTCACCATCAGCCTCTAGTAAAAAGCTGATTGAGCTGCGTAAAACACCGTTAGTGTCGCGCTCTTCAAGGCTTAGTTTGTCACTTACACCAGCAATGTCGGACAGAAACGACACAAGCTCTTCACGCTTGCTGTGTTCACCGGTCTGTACGACGAAGGTTACGTTTTTCTGCATTGACTCAGCATAGCCTTTCAACGCTTGTAAAATTTCTTTAGTTAACACGGTAGTCTGCCTTATTTTCGACACGCCGATCCCCGCCAACCATTTTTCAGGCTAACAATATAAGCAGGAATTGGAAATTAATTAGATAGGGAGTGGAGACCCACTCCCATACTTACTTATAAATTACTTATAAGCGCTAAGCGGTTGCTTAGATTTTGCCTACTAGGTCAAGAGAAGGAGCTAGTGTAGCTTCGCCTTCTTTCCATTTAGCTGGGCAAACTTCACCTGGGTGAGAAGCAACGTACTGAGCAGCTTTGATTTTGCGAACTAGGTCGTCTGCATCACGGCCGATACCTTCAGAAGTGATTTCCATCGCTTGAACGATACCTTCTGGGTCAACAACAAATGTTGCACGGTCAGCAAGACCCATAGTTTCACGCATACAATCGAAGTTGCGAGTGATTTCACCAGTAGGGTCGCCAATCATTGCAAACTTGATTTTGTTGATAGTGTCAGACGAATCGTGCCACGCTTTGTGAGTGAAGTGAGTATCAGTAGATACTGAGAATACTTCTACGCCACGAGACTGAAGCTCTTCGTACTTATCAGCAATGTCGCCAAGCTCAGTTGGGCATACAAAAGTGAAATCTGCTGGATAGAAAACAAATACTGCCCACTTACCGCTGATATCTTCGCTGCTTACTTCGATGAACTCGCCGTCTTTAAATGCTTGTGCTTTGAACGGTTTGATAGCAGTGTTAATTAATGCCATGTTTACTTTCTCCATTAAGTGAATAAATTTTGTATTGTTAGTAAAGTCCTAACCAATACAAATAGTACGAAATATTACAAAGCCCAGTGCAACCAACCAGAATCGGTTTTGGTTAAACTCGACTTCGTTGAAACTGGTGATAAGAATAGCGCGGTTTTTTTAAAAAAACTAATTGGTATTTTTGAATGTTTCAATCAAATTTACCAATCAATAATATAAATTAATCGCAAAAATCCCGAACAAGCGAAATTTCTCACATTCCACCTCCCCACGCAAGCCTCGCATTCAAAAACCAATAAAGGTAATGTTAACGCCATCATTGTTACAACGGCATTGCAGTTATGGATCGCGCGAAATTTCTTAATCAAGAAATTGCTAAAATTGATGGCACCCGACCTTCTCCCCACTTAGCTAAACATTTAAAAATGGCCTTAAGCCCGTTTGTATTTTACCGCGGTAGCGCACAACTATTTTATGCAGACCTAGCAAATCGCCACTTACCAGTGCCAGAGGCATGCTTTTCGATGTCACTGACCAGTGTAATGGGTGATTGCCATACGTCTAATTTTGGTTTTCTCACTGAGGAAGGCTCACACGGCGACACCGTTATTTTTACGCCGAACGATTTTGACGATGCCTGTGTTGGCTATGCACATTGGGATATTCTTCGCTATCTTACTTCACTGTCTCTGGTAGAAGCTCATTGCAAAGGTATTTCTGAAGGCCGCTTTTTGATAGACATGCCAGACCCGTTAAAACCTGCAGTAGACCCCCACCAGGTTAAACATGCTCAATCTCTTTTCATTCAAGAGTACGTTGCAACATGCCAACGCGTAACTGAAGATGCGACGGTTATCAATGAAGCAATGGAACAAGAGCCTGATGGAAAATTGAAAAAATTCTATCGCAAAGCATTGGAACGTTCGTCTTGCGGTGAAAAGTTCGAATCTAAAAGTGCGCTAGCTAAAGCGGTTCATTTAACGCAGGATGGCCTAAAATTTAAACACATCACCGATAAATACACGCCGCTGAGCCCAGCAGAACATCAGCAGGTGTTAACGGCATTCGCACCCTATATGGATGATGACATTGTTGATATCACCAGCAGGGAAAATGCCGGAACCGGTTCGGTAAATATGCGCCGTTTCTATTTCTTAGTTGGCCCCAAAAAACCGCATAACGCTGAAAGTTTTCGTTATTGCCATATTGTTGAGGTAAAACAACAGCGCAAAGCCGCGCCCTTATTCTACTTCGATAATGTGTGTCCGGTGAATCGATTGAACCCTGCTCATTTAACCGCACGGAGCCAACGACGAATGCAGCGCCGTCCAGATTTATTGCTAGATGAAGTTATTTGGGATAATGCACACTGGTTAATTCGCTCACGCCACCACGCCAAAGTAGGATTAGATCCCCATGATATTGGTATGGGAAATAAAGCGCGAAATGGAGACTTTGGTTATTTCGCTAAACTGTGCGGCTACACCCTTGCGTTAGCCCATTGTCGTGGTGACAGGCGAAGTACACGGTTTGCGAAAAGCGCCGTAAAAGCGTTAAACCACCATACAAATAGTGCGCTAATCAGTAGTGCTAATCATTATGCAAAGCAAGTTATTGATGATCACACTTGGTTTTGCGATACGCTAAAAAATACTTAATGTGGGGGTTTATCGTCTAGCGATAAGAAGCGTGCACTGAAGAATTTTTTGTCTTTGTAGTGTTATTTATAGATGCAAAAAGCCTTTTATGACGAGCCAATGTCATAAATAACTTTATTTGAATAGACTAAGACGCTGATTTATATATACATATTAAAAATAAACTTGAATAACGTTAAGTCATTCCTGCGTTGACATTATAGTTATAGGCTAGGTCTAGCAATAACAAAGAGGGTCTGCTTTGACAGACCTAATAATAAAAGACCTAAGAGGGAAACAACCAGTGAAAACTCCATTGTCACTTATAACAGCAGGTATTCTTACTGCATTTTCGGCCAATGCCAGCGACTTAGTTATCAGCGGTGTTGTTGATGCGTCACTTACCGGCGGCCTTCCTAAAGCTGTTGAACTTTACGTTGTAAACGATATTCCAGATTTATCGGTCTACGGGCTTGGCTCAGCCAACAATGGCGGCGGCACTGATGGCGTAGAATTTACTTTCCCAGCAGATAGCGCCTCAGCGGGTAGTTATATTTACGTAGCATCTGAAATTGATGGTTTTACTGAGTTTTTCGGTTATGCACCAGACTACGATACTTCGGCCATGGGTATTAATGGCGATGATGCGGTAGAGCTTTTCGAAAACGAAGCCGTTGTTGATACTTTCGGTGACATTAATGTTGATGGTAACGGCACAGCATGGGAATACCTAGACGGTTGGGCTTACCGAAAAGATGGTTCAGTCGCTAATGGCGGGACTTTCTCGTCTGACAACTGGACTTACAGTGGCGTTGACGCATTAGATGATACCGCGACCAATGCGGCTGCAACAACTCCCTTCCCTGAAGGTACTTTTAGTACTGAAGGCGGCGGTGATGATGAAGTTCCACCAGAAGAGCCCGTTATTGAGCTAGGCGTTTGTGCTGATGCAGCAACCCTTATTAGTACCATTCAAGGGAGCGGCGATGCTTCAGAAGAAGTTGGTAACAGCCATATTGTTGAAGCCATCGTTACTGGCATGGGTGCGGGCGGTTTCTTCTTACAAGAAGAAACAGTGGATAGCGATGGTGATGATGCCACTTCTGAAGGTATTTTCGTTAACGGTAGCACTACTATTGCGGTAGGTAACGTTGCTCGCCTATACGGTGAAGTAGTTGAAAACTACGGCATGACTACGCTTAACTTAGACAGCGATGTGACTGCACTTGATTGTGGCGCAAGCGATGACGTATTGATGACGACTATCGATATGCCTTACGATTATTCTCTTGAGCCATTTGAAGGCATGCTAGCTTCTGTTGTTGATGCAACGGTAACTAGCACAAACGATTTGTGGCGTTACGGCGAAATTCAAGTAAGTGACAGCGTTAAACGCCAGCCTAGCGACGTAGCAGCACCACTTTCAGACGCATACGTTGAAGCAGTTGCAGCCTCAGAAGCCAGCTTACTTAAAATCGAAGATAACAGCAGTGCTAGTTACCCAGACAGCATTAACTACTTCCCTACCTTTAGCTACGCAAATGCTATTCGTATTGGTGATACTGTGTCTGCAAGCGGCCCGCTAAACTATAGCTTCGGTGCGTTTAGAATTAACCCTACCGAAGTGATTACAGTAACTTCTACTCGCGAAGCGAACCCAGTGGTAACTGAAGGTAACTTATCAATTGCTACCTTCAACGTTCTGAACTACTTCAATGGCGAAGTAGATGCAAACGGCGATGTAACCTTCGATTTCGATGCAAACCGTGGCGCTGAAGACGAAACTGAATTCGCTTTACAAGAAGCACGTATCGTTGAAGCCATTGTAGGCTTAAACGCTGACGTGGTTGGCTTAATGGAAATTGAAAACGACGGTTTTGGCGATGACAGCGCTATCGTTAGCCTAGTCGCTGCTGTTAATGCAGAACTTGCCGATACCGAACAGTACTCATTCATCAGCACTGCTGATAGCACAGCAATTGGTACTGATGCAATTACTGTTGGTTTGTTATACCGCGCAACTATTGTAACGCCTGAAGGTGATGCACAAGTAGTAGACATGCCAATGCAGCAAATTGATGAAGACAGCGTTGCACAAATGCGCCCTTCTTTAATTCAATCGTTTGCCCACATTGAAAGCGGTAAAACCTTTGCTGTTGCCGTTAACCACTTTAAATCGAAAGGTTCAGAGTGTGGTGAAGATCTTGCTGAAGCAGTCAGTGAAACGGATACCATCCAAGGTAGCTGTAATGCACTTCGTGTATCTGCTGCTATTACACTAGGTGAAGCATTAAGCGATGAAAGCTTACCTGAGCGTATTTTAGTATTAGGTGACTTGAACTCGTACAGTGCTGAAGATCCGGTTGCAGTACTTACCGACTACACCGCTGAAACCCAAGGTTACACGGTAATGACCGCAGCAAATACAGGTATGGACGATGGTGCCTCTGTAGAAGTAACGGCTAATTATGGTTACGTAAATCTTGCAGAAGAGTTTGATGCTGAAGGTTACTCTTACTGGTTCTACGGTACAGAGCAAGTGGGCAGCTTAGACCATGTGCTAGCAAGTGAAACCATGCTTGCTGATGCGGTAGATGGAGCACATTGGAGTATTAACTCTCCTGAAGTTTACCAATTCCAGTATGATCAAGCGCTGACCTATTACGCTGATGAAGACGGCTATGCATTTACTGATGTAGGTCCATTCCGCAGCTCAGATCACGACCCGTTCATTGCAACCTTCAACTTAGAAGCAGAATTTCCAGATGATGGTGACGATGTAGTTGAAGTTGATAACGATTCTGGTGGTTCTATGGGCTTCATTTTAGCACTAATGGCGGGTGTGCTAACCTTTCGCCGCCGTTCAGCTAAGTAAATTCATCAAAAATAACCCCCGTAAATAAATGCTGGCGGTTTAAAACTAAAAAAGGGATGGTTTAAAAACCATCCCTTTTTTATATCTGCTTTATATCCGAGTATTATTTAGTTTGTGCAGGCAAACTATACAGAGCAAGCCTCACTGTCTAATGTATTCATTTATGCTGTAGGGTGACCAAGAACGCCCAAGGCTTCCTTATCGTTAGGCGCTTCTACCTCAAGCCCTAACTTATCAATATACTGATCGCGCTTGTCTGCTTGTGAAGCTGATAACTTTTCGTTAGTTAACATGCGTGCTGCCAGTGTAACCACTTCCAGTTGCTCATCATTCAATGGTTGGGTGCTGTGCAGTTGAAGCAACACCTTCATTAAACTCAATGCAATTTGTTTGTCTTTAGGCGAAATAGTAAGTGCTTGTCGCAAGTTATTGTAAGCAGGCTGCAACCGGTTCTCTTTATAGTGCACCGTAGCCATGTTCTTCAATTCTTTAGTCGTGAACTGTATCTCTGTGCGTTCAATAGACTCTTGCTTGAGATATTCATCGACGACTTGCGAAGAAAAGGTATCACCCTCAATTTGCGTTTTAAGCTTTTCTAAAATACTGATGCACTGCTCACGCATGCCTAGCTCATGAAAAGCTTTCATTTTGTCTAGGTTATCTTCCATCGATTGCCCAGTGGTATGCACTGAACTGGCGTTCATGATTTCCTCAGCCGACTTCTTTTGATTTCGAAGGCACAACATACGCGCTTTAATAACATCAATTTGGTCGCCAAGTTGGATTTGAACCCCTTTTTGCTGACTGATCTCTTCCAAGTCATTTTGCGCACGTTGTATGTATCTATCACCTTCCCCAGCGCCAAGGCTAGTGGCTAAATCGATGGTAGAACGAATTACATTTAAAGAAAGCTCAGGTGAATCATGAATAGAATTTTTGGCAAACTTCGCCATATTTTGAACCGCAGACAACTGACCTACTTTGTCGTGGTTGAGCCTGGCCAAATCCCACAATCGCTTATTACGTTCAATATTACGAGGTGCTAACTTACTCGCTTGTTTCATTTGTTCGTAAGCCAACTCGAACTGCTCTTTTTCAATAAAGTACTGTGCTAGCAAGTCGTAGGTTAAAAATCGAGTGTCTGGGCGTAGTAATAAGTCTTCAACCAAGAGTTGAGCTTCTTCTAGCTCATCCTGACGCAATAACGAACGGGCTAAGCCAATATGCACCCACGCATGATCCATGGTTTGCAGTAGTTCTCGGTAGTAATTTTCAGACGTTTCATAGTCACGCAGTTGCAGCAAACATTCGCCAATTAGGCGCCTAATTCTGGGGTGATAGTCGGATAATGACATGTCTTTTAATTGGCGCTCTGCATAGTACATCGCAGTAGAATAGTCGCCAACCTTCATACAATGCAGCATTTTATGAAGCTTATAGCGTATCTGGAGTAAGTAATTTAAACGAGACTCGATACTGCTTGGCTTCAACGGTTTCACCCAGAAATCGTCAGGCTGCAACTCAACAATACAATTAACCAATTCTGGTGATGTTTCGGCACTTAGAAAGATAACCGTAGTGGTGTCATTGATATGATTTAAGTGCTTTAGCTCTTCGAATAAATGAAAGCCGTCTTTGTCGTGACTCACATTGAATGCAAGCAGCACGAAATCAAAACGCTTTTCTTCACACAAACGAATAGCGTGAAAGGCATTAAATGCACTCACAACATGTTTGATACCAATAGCATGCAACGCAGAGGCTACTACATCGTGCACTAAACCCTGGTTGTCGATAACCAGAACGCGCAAATCCTCTTTTGAGGTGGGAGCAGGAATTTTTTCCAACATTCAACCAATCACTTTTTTTTCTTGTCCCTAAGACTTATCGTAGTTACCACATCTGTTAAATGGAGGGTTTAACTATCTACGATATTATAAGCCAATAACCTACTGTTGGGGTTTAACAGTAACTGCATTACTTGGGAATTATACTTTTGACTTATAGTTTCGATACTAGCATTAGAAGCAAGGGTTTAGCCATAGGTGAATTACTTTGGTGGATCAATATTTTCATTAATACTGGTATTTAACCTAAACCACCCCGCAACTGAATGCCGCTCACGTTTTGCGGTGAGTACCTCGTGCGGAAATACCTCACTAAGAAAAATGGCGATAGTGCCTTTTTCAGGTAACACTCTCACGCCAATGTCATCTTGTTCACTAGCATATAATACTAACTCGCCACCCTCTGTAGCTTGCCAATCATCATTTAAATAGGTCACCACCGATAGCATTCTATTGCTTTCACCTTTGAAAGCATCGAGATGACGTTTGTAAAAATTACCGGGGGCGTAACAGGCAAAGTGGCTCTCGAACGAAAATAACCCCATGAATAAATGGCGATTAATATAGAGCCTTAACGCTTCACACCATTCTAGCCACAACTGCCCTTCTGAAGAGGTGCCGTCTATCCAACATATCTCATCGCTTCTTACTTTTTCGTGGTGTTGAAATTGTTGAGCCCGACCAATCCCCGCGCGCCGATATGCTTGCTTGGACAATGTATCTTGGCAGGCGACCAATGCATCTATAACAAACTCTGGCACGCCTAACGGCCTAATACTAAAGCCCTTTTCTTGTAAATCGCTGACAATATTACTGAAATAATTTTCATCAAAAACATAAAGGGGTGAAGGTAAATCTAACGAGAAACGTTCCATGATTAATTTTGACTTTATACGGCGTTAGCACGAGTAATTGGATGCGGATTTATACGCTTAAGTTACTCACACAGCAAGCTTTAAATGCACAATTAACGAACAATAAATGAAAGCCTAACCTCTTGATTATAACGCATTGGTTTTAATAGGAATAAAACTTGCTTTAAAACCTAGATGACACAAGCATTAATACCGTTAGCCCCACGGAAATAATTATGCTCAAATATGGAAAACAACCACTGGTGGTAAAGGCATGAGTCAGGATCAAACAGTCATTGAAGAAACCGAACATCATTTAGCGCTGCGTAATTTGCGCCTAGATGACTATAACGACGTTAAAGCGTTAATGGATAACGTGTATGCAAACGTTGGAGGAGCTTGGCCTTACAATAACTTTAAGGCACAAGTCACCACGTTCCCCGAAGGTCAAATATGTATTGAAGACAAAGGAAAGGTGGTGGCGTTCGCTATCTCAGTCATTGTGGATTACGACCAATTCGGCGATAAACACAGCTACGATGAAATTACTGGCGATGCTTATCTTACTACTCACGATCCAAATGGAGACGTATTGTATGGTGTTGAAGTCATCGTTTGCCCCGACTATCGAGGGCTAAGACTAGGCCGTCGTTTGTACGAGGCGCGCAAAGAGTTATGTAGAAACCTGAACTTGAAGTCAATAATGGCTGGCGGGCGCATTCCTACTTATAAAAATTATGCGAAAGAACTGTCTCCCTATGAATACATTGAACAAGTAAAATCTAAAGACATTTACGATCCTATTCTCACTTTTCAGCTATCAAATGGTTTTGAAGTAAAACAGGTCCTCAGTGCCTATTTGCCTGAGGATGAAGCCTCGAAAGGCTATGCCACGCTACTGCAATGGCACAACATCTATTATGAGCCTAATAATCCATCGCTTATAACTGGTCGCAAGTCGAGCGCCCGTATCGGATGTATTCAATGGCAAATGCGTTACTTCAACAATGTGGAAGAACTCCTTCAGCAAGTTGAATATTTCGTAGACGCGTTATCGGATTATTCCTGCGATGTGGCATTGTTTCCTGAATTTTTTAACGCACCTTTAATGGGGCTGAGCCCGTCTGATACTTCAATTGATGCTATATGGCACTTAGCCACCTATACCGATGAAATTCTGACTTCCATTTCGCACCTTGCTGTGTCGTACAATATCACTATTATTGCGGGCTCTATGCCTGTGGTAGAAGAAGATGAGCTATACAACGTTAGCTATATTTGTAAGCGCGATGGCACCATAGAAAGTCAGTACAAACTACACCTTACCCCACACGAAAAGAAAGATTGGATAATGAAAGGCGGTAATAGCCTTAAAGTGTTCGATACAGATTTCGGGAAAATCGGGGTACTGATATGTTACGACGTAGAATTTCCTGAACTTGCACGGTTGCTGTCTGAGCAAGAAATGCAGATTCTATTTGTTCCTTTTTGGACAGATACCAAGAACGGCTATCTACGGGTTAGACGTTGTGCCCAAGCCCGCGCCATTGAAAATGAATGTTATGTGGCTATAGCAGGCAGTGTGGGTAATTTACCCAAAGTAGACAATGTTGATATTCAATACGGTCAAACTGCGGTGTTTTCACCTAGCGACTTTGCATTCCCCCACGATGCTATTGTGTCAGAAACCACACCAAATACGGAAATGACGCTGATCGTAGACCTAGATTTAGATAAACTGACTAAACTTCAAAATGAAGGTTCTGTTAGGAATTATCTAGATCGTCGTCGCGATTTGTATCGTGTAGAATGGTTTGACAGCGATACGTAATCGCCATTGGTATTTATAATTAATTCAATATAATATCGATGTTATTATGCGCTAACAATGATATTTCGGTTACTGCGCCTACATCTAGGTAGGCAGCAGCTAACCCAATGCTTTAACAAGAGAAAATAGAGAACTTATGGCAAATAATTCGAATAATGATGATTTTCCAACTATTCGTTTAGATGATGAAGATCGTCGCGATTATCAAAAAAAGCGTCAGCCTACGCCAACTAAAGCGCCTTCGAATTCCTCATCGCCTACCAGCCCCTCTCCTAAAACCCCAGAAAAAAGCAGTGGTGGCGGTAATGGTCTCTGGGTATTCCTTATCGCACTTATTGCGCTTGGTGCCTGTGGCGGATGTTATTACTTGTACACATTGGTAGAACAACAAAAAGTAGTCGCTTCTCAAGCTGAAAAACGCATTCTTGAATTAGAGAAAAAGCTTTCTGCTACTGGTGAAGAAATGGGTGAGTCGACTGTTGCATTGCAGGTTAAAGTAAATGAACTGGCCAGTAAGACCAATGATTTGTGGGAACAGATGGACAAACTTTGGGCTTCAGCGTGGCGCCGCAATCAAAAAGAAATTGCTGACTTGGGTGATAGAGTGGGTAATGTTCAAACTGCGCTTCAGGGCAACATTAAGAAGGTTGCCGATGATGTGACTAGCCAGCAGAGCCAAGTTGGCTCAGTGAAAAATCAGTTGGCTTCTTTGGCTGATGAAATTCTAGCCTTGAATGTTCAACTAGAACAAGTCTCTGGCGATAAACGCAGCAGCGAACAACAAGTACGCAACTTGTCTGACAAATTATCGGTGTTAGAGCAGCGTAACAGTTCCCTTTCTGGGCGCATTACCAGCCTTGAAAATGAGTTAAGAGAGATAGCCACCAAAGTAGTTTCACGAAGCACAACGAGTTCTACAAACTCTGCGCCTTCATCTACAGCGAGCGTATCTGAAGGCTAATTAATCTTAGCCTCAAATTTGAATGTATTTTGAAAGGAGCCTATCAGCTAATGCCAGTCAGCTTAACTGACTGGCATTAGCCTATCAGCTCCTTTTTTTTGCGCTGACGTTATTCACCTTAAGTAGCATATATTCTGTTTCTCTTCGATGCTATAAACATTATATAAGTGGGCAGCATTGTGTTGCTATTTTCAGGCTATTTTTTTGCTCAAGTTAGAACAGGCTACTACTATGATTTTTCAATCCAGTGCTAATCATATTATCGACAACAATAACGTAAACGTTATTGGATCAGGCACAAAAACACTTATGCTTGCACATGGATTTGGTTGTGACCAAAACATGTGGAAGTACCTTACCCCCTATCTTGAGCAAAAATACAAAATCGTGCTGTTTGACTATTTGGGTTGTGGAAAATCTAATGTTAGTGCTTTTGATAAATCTCGGTATGAAGAATTAGAAGGATATGCACAAGATGTTATCGATATTTGTGAAGCGCTTGAGTTAACCGAGGTCACGTTTATTGGGCATTCAGTGAGCGGCATTATTGGCTACCTCGCTTCAGTTATCGCCCCGCAACATTTCTCAAATTTTGTATTAATATGCCCTTCTCCTTGTTTTCTGAATTTACCGCCAGACTACTTTGGTGGTTTCGAAAAAGAAGACTTGGAAGAGCTTATTAACCTAATGGACAAAAACTACATTGGATGGGCGAGTTACCTTGCGCCATTAGTGATGGGGGGAGAGAACGACCCCACTTTAGTAAAAGAATTGGAAAGCAGCTTTTGTTCTACCGACCCTAAATATGCGAAACCTTTTGCAAAGGCCACCTTCTTTTCCGATTATAGAAATGTCCTTCCGACAATTTCTTTTCCCTCTCTTATTCTGCAAAGTCGCAGCGACTCATTAGCAGCAGTCGAAGTGGGGAAATATATGCATGAAAAAACACCTTTGTCATCGCTTGAAGTGATTGATGCTCACGGCCATTGTTTGCATATGACGAACCCAGTCACTATTGCAGAAAAAATAGAGCAGTTTGTCTCTTGAATGAGGAACTGCTCGACCTTTTTCCAAGTTTACTTTTAGTGTCGGATTTACGATCCGGAAGTATCGATTACTGCAATAAAGATGCACTGGAATTTCTCGGATCTTCACGAGAAGATATGGCGGGAAGTAACGTTTCCAGTATTATTTCGCGGGCGAGTTTAATTTTTTTTGAAAGCTATGTGAGACCGTCATTACTCGATACGGGTAGATTTTCGGAACTTCAAATGACGTTGGTTACTGCGCAGCAAGAACGGTTACCTGTGCTGGCAAATGTTACACTGCATGGCGAACAACTCTACTGGTCTATGCATTCAGCTAAAAGCCGTGACAAGCTTTATCAAGAGCTAATAGAAGTAAGAGACAGTTTGGAATTAAAAACCGACGAGCTAACACTACTTTCCCGTCTCGACCCGCTTACCAACTTACTCAATCGTCGTGCTGCCTCGGCAGATATTCGTAAGCTACTCGATCAGGTAAATCGAAAATTCGTTCCTGTGTCCTTCTTACTCATTGATATAGATTTCTTTAAAAACATTAATGATAAGCACGGTCACGATGTGGGCGATGAGGTTATTGTTTTACTATCAAAAACATTGAAATCTGCCACACGAAAAACTGACGTTGTTGCCCGCTGGGGCGGCGAAGAATTTCTGATAGTGTTATATAACTCAACTCAGGACAATGCCCGACTCTATTGTAAGTATTTGCATGAAAGGATTGCAGAATTACGTTACTCGCGAGCAGATAGAATTACGGTAAGTATTGGCGTGACGCAAATACCCATGTCTCAACATGACACTGTCTTGCAGGTTGAAACGCTAATTAAAGAAGCCGATGACGCACTTTACCAGGCAAAAGATGACGGCCGAAATCGCACTATCTTCCACACAGACAAACACGCCAAAATCTAGGCACTAACACTAGGCATTCTACTAGGTATAAACACTAAGTATTCCACCCGGTATTACCACTAGAACGACTAATACCAATCAATCATGATATGCTGCGCTTTCAGCATTCTCTATACGTGCTTTGGTTGAGGGATGAGATTGAAACCAGCTATTTTCAGCGCCCTGCTGGTCAGTTTCGTTCGATAGTTTACGCATTACGTCCGCAAAGTCAGCGGTATCTCGGTGCATTAATTTTAATTTCGAAATAGCAAAGTTGTCAGCTTGCCATTCATGCTTTTGTGAGTATTGGTTTTGTACAACACTAGAACCTATTCCCATAAAAGCTTCAATTGCTCCGCTTAAATCGCCGAAAAAGTAACTTATCGCCAGGGTGGCAAATAAAGACTCGGCCACCATTTGCATGGAATGGTTTTGCGCCACATGGCCAATTTCGTGTAACAATATGGCGTCAAGTAATGCTTGGTCACCATCTACCAGTGCAACCAAATCATCGGTAAACACGATGGTACCGTCGGGTAGCGCAAAGGCATTGGGGCCAATGAGCTCGGAATTTCTGAAATGTACCCGAATATCATTCTCAGTACCGGGTTCGCTAACTTGCTCTACAACGGCGTTGAACCCCATCATTAACTGCTCACGTTGCCAATCGGGTAGCGTGCTAGGCTCCAGCATAGAATAATCTAATGCACTCAACGTATGCTGTGAAGCTACGGTTTTAATGGAATATGGTATTTGGTCAGCAAATTTAACGGCCGCCCATGGCATACCCTGTACAAAAATAACGTAGAGTAAAAGTGGTACTAATAAAACACTCGCGATTAACCAAGGCTTTTTCGTTTCCATTTGAGAGATACGACTACCTGCCCCACCATCTAACCACTGATTTAACAGTGGTGATGGAGTACAAACCAGTAAGCGAGCATTAGGTAAGATGATTTCTCGAGGCAAGTTGCCCAGTTTCGACTTCGCATTAACTTCAGATTGCTGAAACCTTAGCGGCTCAGTGCTTTCACTTCTGCCAACGCCGGCACTTTCACCATTTTCAGCAATATCGCTCGCGTCTATTTCTAGACGGCTTGTTGTCACACATTGCTCATCCTTAACACGCTTGTCACCATTTAATAAACGAATGATCAATGTATTGTTTTCAATATTCGCGATAACTGATGTTACCGCTGAATCTTTTGATTGATATAACTGCCCGTGTATCACTAGGCTAGCCTAATGCGACATCAACATCGAACAACGTAGCCGCTTCTTCAGCTGTAGCGCCCACAGAACCGGTGTTAACGGATGTAACGCTATCAATACCTGATAACACAGTGACCTCAGTTGCATTAGCAAAGAAATGAGCACTGCGAATTTTCGCCCATGGGATAGCGAACCCTAAGGAAAGAACAATAGCAATAACGTTAGTGGTTCTAAGCCATACCAAAGGCATTACACCCACATTAGAATTAAACTGCGCCACGTTTGGTATTTCACTATTTTCATAAATATGATTGCGAATAAGGGCGGTATAAAAGCTAGATGAAATGGCAAAAGCAATAAGGTACATGCCGAGCAGAGCGAGCATCACTAAAGGTGCGCCGTTTTCTAATGTTTCAATAAGGCTACTAAAGCCAAAACCCATTACACTAGCACCAACGATAAACACTGCCACGACTATACCCACAGCGCCAAGTGACGCAAGATAATAAGATCCCGTGCTCAATTTCGTAGTAAATCTGATGTCACCGAAAGCAGATTCGTCAACTAGGTATTCGTCTATCTTCTTAAGCGCCCATGGCAACATTAAGTACAAGGTAAACATGCTAACGATAGGCAATACTACGAAAACCACAAACGCGCCACCAAAGCCACCATTGAATTTAAATCGAACATTTCGATAGCCCGTCATACGCATACTGAAACGTTGACCTAGCACTATCATAAAGGGCGTGAGTAGCATTAAAGCCAACACCATGACTGCGCCTGCAATAGGACTTACTGCACTTAAAATGAAATAACTAGCAAATAAACACACCGCAATAATACGGCCTTTTAAAATTTGTAATGGATTCGCTAGATAGGAAAACCGATGACCATCAATATCAGTATTTCCATAAAAATATCGATTGGTTCTTACTTTTGCCCACGCAGAATAGATACCCAGTGTCACAATACTAAGCAATAGGTTCACAATCCAAATAGAAAAGAATTCTGACGCTTTACCATGAAAGGAAACCTTTCCCTTTCTTAAAACTCGTGCGGTAGCTACTGGGGAGGTAGCTATTGTGGACGAAGCTTCTGTGGATGAAGCTTCTGGTAATTCAAACTTCACAATTCGCTCTTCTAACTCTTGCGCCCGTTCTGGGTGCTCAATTTCATCAATTGTGGCGCGAGCTTGCTTCAATTCTTCCAATGAATACGTTGAGTAATCAATATTTGATGACATACATCCCTCTTATTATTAATCATTTCCATATGCTTAAAGCATTACCAATGCTAAACATACGCAACATTTACTATGGAGGCAATGTTTTACAGGCATAAAAAAAGCACCCTAGGGTGCTTTTTTCATTAAAAACTTAAGCTTATCGACGTAGGCCAAGACGCTTAATTAGGTCAAGATAACGCTCAGCGTTCTTGCCTTTAAGGTAGTCTAGAAGCTTACGACGCTGGCTAACCATACGTAGAAGACCGCGACGTGAGTGGTGGTCTTTCTTATGATCAGCAAAATGGCCTTGAAGCTTGTTGATGTTGTGAGTTAACAACGCAACTTGAACTTCAGGTGAACCAGTATCACCTTCTTTTACGCCATAATCAGCAATGATTGTTGCAGTTTCGTCTTTAGTTAGTGACATAACATTCTCCTAAATTATGTCCGGCCGATCACTAATTCAGCCAGACGGAATGAAGCGCGTATTATAATGACAGCGCGCGAGTTAGCAAGGGAAAGTGTAAACTTTATTGGTTGTACACAACCCGTCTTTTTGGATTCACAAAAATATCGCCATTAGACCCCACTTGGTCTTTTGGATCTTGAACGCCTTCACCTACGCCTAAAAACAAACCTTGTTCGTTTTCACCAAAATAAACTCGGTAAGGCTGGCCGACAACTAATGCTTCGCTACAAGTGCCTTTAACACTTTGACCATTATCGAAACGCTGTTTTTCAGCATCGTTAATGCAGACCAAAGGCAGTCTACTGACCGCGGTGTCCATAGGTATCATAAAAGCATCAAGTGCAGCAAAGTCGCCCTCATCTAATGCTTCTTGAGTAGCAATTAGCGTATCAAGAGATACCATTTTATCCGTTGGGTAATCGGCTACTTCAGTACGGTGCAATCGTGTGACGTAAGCGCCGCACTCAAGGATTTGACCAATATCGTCTACTAACGACCGAATATAAGTGCCTTTACTGCATTTAACGCGCATATCCACTTCTGGCAACGCAATTCGCGTGACTTCAAGTTCAAATATTTCGATGTCTCTGGCTTCACGCTCAACTGTTATCCCCTGACGAGCATAGTGATAAAGAGGCTTACCTTGGTGTTTTAGCGCCGAAAACATGGAAGGCACTTGTTTGCTCTTCCCTAAGAATTGCAAACACGTGTTTCGAACCGTTTCTTCATCCACCGTCACCGGCTTTTCTTCAACGACTTCACCATCTGCGTCAGAGGTAGTAGTACGAATACCTAAGGTTGCGGTCACTTCATAGGTTTTCTCTGCGTCTAATAGGAACTGAGAAAACTTCGTAGCTTCGCCTAAGCATAAAGGCAGCATACCGCTGGCTAAAGGGTCTAGCGCGCCCGTATGACCACCTTTTGAAGCTTTGAACAACCAACGTACCTTTTGAAGAAGTTGGTTTGAAGAACCGCCTAATGGCTTATCTAGCAATACTATGCCGTTAATATCACGGCCTTTACGACGCCTTGCCATTTATTCCTTCTCTTCTGACTCGTCGGTATCTCGCTTCGCGTCGTCTGCCGCAACGGTTTGCGATACCAAGTTAGAAATGCGCATACCTTCAATAATTGATTTATCTTCAAAGAAGTGAAGGTGTGGCACAGAGCGCATGCGTAAGCGCTTAGCCAAAATACTACGAATAAACGGCTGAAACTCGGCCAGCTGTTTTATTTGTCTTTTGCCTTCTTCTTCTGTGCTGTTATAGATAGTCACATAAATTTTAGCGTGGGCTAAATCTCGTGTTACATCTACATCAGACACAGTAATAAGCGGCATATCGCCTACACGGTGTTTGTATTCATTTTGCAGAATGCTAGCCACTTCTTTATGAACTTGCTGCGACACTCTGTCGGTACGTGAAAATTCACGAGCCATAACTTTCTCCTGTCTTTAAATCAGCGATTGTTGCCAGTCACTCAGGCTCTTAGAAGCTAAGCCGCTTTAAGGTATAACCTTTTAAAGCTTAGTCTATAAACAACCTAGTCTCATTTTGAAAAGTGACAGACAAAAACGGGGGCTTGTGCCCCCGCTTTATTTATACTGATTTAGTTAGGCAATTAGATTTCGCGTTTAACTTCAACGATTTCGAAGACTTCGATTTGGTCTCCAACTTTTACGTCGTTGTAGTTCTTAACGCCGATACCACATTCCATACCGTTACGTACATCTTGTACGTCATCTTTGAAGCGACGAAGAGATTCTAGTTCACCTTCATAGATTACTACGTTTTCACGAAGTACACGGATTGGATTGCTACGCTTAACCACACCTTCTGTAACCATACAACCAGCGATAGCACCAAGTTTAGGCGATTTAAATACATCACGCACTTCAGCCAGACCAATAATTTCTTGTCTGAACTCTGGCGCAAGCATGCCGCTCATTGCTGCTTTCACTTCGTCAATTAGGCTATAGATAACGCTGTAGTAGCGTAAATCAATTTCTTCAGCTTCTAGTACGCGACGTGCAGTTGCATCGGCACGAACGTTAAAGCCAAGTACGATAGCGCCAGAAGCTGCTGCCAATGTCGCATCAGTTTCAGTGATTCCACCTACGCCGCTACCCACAATGTTCACTTTAACTTCTGCCGTTGATAGTTTAATCAACGATTCAGCAATTGCTTCAACAGAACCTTGTACGTCAGCTTTAAGTACGATGTTAAGTTCGCTAACGTCACCTGCTTCCATGTTCGCAAACATGTTTTCAAGCTTGGCTTTTTGCTGACGAGCTAGTTTAAGCTCACGCTTCTTCTGATGACGTTTAGCCGCTACTTCACGGGCTTTACGCTCATCTTTAACTACCGCAGCATCTTCACCAGCTACTGGAACACCAGATAAACCTAGTACTTCAACAGGGGTAGAAGGACCAGCTAGCTTGAGCTCTTGACCATGCTCATCGCGCATTGCACGAACACGTCCGTACTCTTCGCCACATAGCAGGATATCACCAGCTTTCAGCTCACCTTCTTGGATAAGTACTGAAGCTACTGGACCACGACCTTTATCAAGACGTGATTCAATAACGATACCGCGACCAGGACCTTTAGCTACTGCTTGTAGGTCAAGTAATTCAGCTTGAAGGTTAATGGCTTCTAAAAGACCATCAACACCCATACCGGTTTTAGCAGAAACGTTACAGAACTGGTGCTCACCGCCCCACTCTTCTGAAATAACTTCAAGTTGAGAAAGCTCAGTTTTAACACGATCTGGATCGGCTGACTCTTTATCCATCTTGTTCACGGCAATGATTAACGGTACACCAGCTGCTCGAGCATGTTGAACCGCTTCTTTCGTTTGTGGCATCACGCCATCATCTGCCGCAACAACCAAGATAACGATATCGGTAGCTGTTGCTCCACGAGCACGCATTGCAGTAAACGCGGCGTGTCCAGGCGTATCTAAGAAGGTGATTTCGCCATTATCAGTTTGTACTTTGTAAGCACCGATATGCTGTGTAATACCACCCGCTTCACCGTCAGCCACTTTCGCGCGACGAATGTAATCAAGTAGTGACGTTTTACCGTGGTCAACGTGACCCATGATGGTAACTACAGGTGCACGTGAAGTTTTATCACCGCCTGTGCCATCATCAGCTAACAATTCTTCTTCAAGCGCGTTGTCGTTAACCAGTTCAAATTTGTGACCCATTTCTTCAACAACAAGTACTGCTGTGTCTTGGTCAAGAACTTGGTTAATTGTTGCCATCTCACCCATTTTCATCATGGTTTTGATAACTTCGTTCGACTTAATCGCTAACTTGCTAGCAAGTTCGCCAACAGTGATAGTTTCACCAAGCTTAACGATACGCTCTACAGGTTGAGCTGGCTTGTTGAAGCCTTGCTTCAAGTGCTCACCTGCATTTCGCTTAGACTTTCTGCGACGACGTGAAGAACGCTCAACTTGCGCGTCTTGCTCGTCTTCTGCTTCTTGCGCATAGCGATTTGAATGTAAATGCACTTCTTCAGCTTCCGCTTTCTTACGAGCTTCAGCTTCTTCTTTCCAACGACGCTCGTTTTCTTCTGCTAATTTACGCGCTTCATCAGCGGCTTTCTTAGCATCTTCTTCAAGCTTCTTCTGTGCTTCTTCTTCCTGAGCCTTACGAAGACGTTCTTCTTCAAGACGAGCAGCTTCTTGAGCCGCTTTTTCTTCAGCAGACATTTCAGGCTCATCTTTCTTACGTGCTTCAGCCTCTTTCTTCGCTTGTTCAGCACGACGAGCACGTTCTTCTTCAGCAGCCTTTCTTGACTCTTCCGCTTTACGTGCTTTTTCTTCAGCAGCTTGTTTTGCTTCAGCAGCAGCTTTTTCTTCTGCTTCACGTTTCAAACGTGCTTCTTCGGCTAACTTCGCTTCTTCTTCAGCTATGCGTTGTTGCTCTTCAGCATCAGTACGCTTAACGTAAGTACGCTTTTTACGTACTTCTACTTTAACTTCTTTAGACTTGCCTACGCTAATAGTACTGGTTGTCTTGCGTTTAAGTGTCATGCGCTGTGGCTCGGACGCGCTACCGTGTTGCTTACTTAAATGATCCAACAGTTTCTTTTTCTCTTCTTCAGTAACCTGAGCGCCGGCATTCTTTGTAATACCCGCGTCTTTAAACTGGCCAACCAATCGGTCAACGGTCGTACCAATGTCGCTGGCGAGCTTTTCAATAGATACATCTGCCATTACGTATTATTCCCCCTGTTGACCTTTACTCTTCATTGAACCAAACGATATTACGTGCTGCCATAATCAGCGCACCCGCAGTAGCTTCGTCTAGTTCATCAATATCACTAATTTCATCTGTGCCTTGCTCGGCCAGTTCTTCAAGGTCGGTAATGCCGCGGCTGGCCAACACATAGGCCACGTGCTTACTCATTCCTTCAAGGCCTAGTAAGGCTTCGGTAGGCTCTGCGCCTTCAAGCGATTCTTCGTTTGCTAATGCACGGGTCGTAAGGAATGCACGTGCACGATTACGCAATTCTTCAACGGTATCTTCATCAAGTCCGTCGATGGCAAGAAGCTCGCTTGCTGGCACGTATGCCACTTCTTCCAAGGTGGTGAAACCTTCATCAACTAACATAGCAGCAAACTCTTCGTCTACATCTAGGCCAGCGGTAAAGATGTTCAATACCTTCGCGTTTTCTTCTTCATGTTTCTTGTTCAGATCTTCTACTGTCATCACGTTCAGTTCCCAACCAGTTAACTGGCTAGCAAGGCGAACGTTTTGACCGCTACGACCGATTGCCTGAGCAAGGTTGTCAGCTTCTACTGCTACATCCATCATGTGACTGTCTTCGTCCACAACAATAGAGGCAACTTCTGCAGGGGCCATGGCGTTAATAACAAACTGTGCAGAGTTTTCATCCCACAATACGATATCAACACGCTCACCACCCAATTCGCCCGATACTGCTTGTACGCGTGAACCACGCATACCCACACACGCACCAACTGGATCTAAGCGTTTGTCGTTAGTTTTAACGGCAATTTTTGCACGGGAACCCGGATCACGAGCCGCCGCTTTAATTTCTAGTGTTTCTTCAGCAATTTCCGGTACTTCAAGTCTGAATAGCTCTACAAGCATGTCAGGGTGAGTACGGCTGATAAACAATTGAGCGCCACGTGCTTCAGGGCGAATTACATATAGTAAGCCGCGAACACGGTCGCCTGGTCTGAACGTTTCACGAGGAAGCATATCGTCACGGTAGATAACACCTTCGGCGTTATTACCTAAATCGATAATAATATTGTCGCGGTTTACTTTCTTAACCGTACCGGTTACCAACTCGCCGACTTTATCTTCGTATTCTGCAATCATTTGCGCGCGTTCAGCTTCACGTACTTTTTGTACGATAACTTGTTTCGCGGTCTGCGTAGTTATGCGGTCAAATTTGATAGATTCAATCTGATCTTCCACATAATCGCCTAATTGAAGCTCAGGCTCTTCTACTTGTGCAGCAGAAAGGGTGATTTCTGCGAACGGGTTCTCTTGTTCCTGATTATCAGGAATAATTAACCAACGACGGAATGTGTCGAAGTCGCCAGAGGTTCTGTCGATACTTACTCGTACTTCAATATCGCCTTCATTTTTCTTTTTGGTGGCACTGGCTATTGCAAATTCCAGCGCTTCAAAAATCTTCTCTCTAGGCACTTGTTTTTCATTTGAAACGGCTTCCGCCACTAACAAAATTTCTTTATTCATTTTAGCCTCACTCAAGCTTTCGTCGATGAAAGCATTGCTGTTCCGTTATTCGAATGTGGGAACAACGTTACCTTTTTCGATATTCGCCACAGCTAACTGGAACTGCTGGCCATCCACTTCAATACTGACTACGCCATTGTCGCAAGCCAATACTTTGCCTATAAAGTTACGTCTGTCGTCCATCGGCATAGATAAACGAACCTGAACAACTTCACCTACAGAATCAACATAATGCTTTTCTTTGAAAAGCGGTCTATCCATACCTGGTGAAGATACTTCTAGGTTGTACTCTGTGCTAATTGGGTCTTCAACATCCAATATCGCACTCACTTGATGACTTACATCTGCACAATTATCTACGGAGATACCGTTTTCATGATCAATAAAAACGCGAAGAATTGAATGTTTCCCCGCTCGTACAAATTCGATCCCAACCAATTCAAACCCCAAAGCTTCTACACCTGGGTTAAGCATTTCGGTTAGTTTCTCTTCAAGTTTTGCCAATGCAAACCTCCAAAAACGAAAAAAGGGCCTTAAGCCCACCTGTCATCACCTAGCTCAGCTAGGCTGACTCCAGGGTCTAATACAACAAAAAGCCCCGGACTAGCGGGGCTTTTATTAAAATTCTGAACCCAAATTTGTCAAAAAGACAAATGCAAACACATGGGTAAAAAACACCGGTAGGTGATAGTTTGCTGAGAATGGAAGCGTTACTTTCCTAAACACTGAGGGAGCCCGCTACCATCACTTAATAAGCGCATTATACTGATTGACGTCACATTAAGCAACAACACTCGACTATTAGTTAGTAGCCCATGATTTATAGCACAGACTCTATTAGTCTTTGTCTAGTCTTCGTCTTTCCACTTTTCTTTTATTTCTAATATCTGCGGTAATTTTGCCATCAGCAAATCAATTAGCGCCGGATCGAAATGCTTGCCCTTCTGACTTTCCATAAAGGCTAATGTTTTGTCTACGCTCCATGGCTCTTTATAAGGCCGTTTGCTGGTAAGCGCATCGAATACATCTGCCACGGCACAAATTCTTCCCTCAATAGGAATATCTTCACCTGCTAGTCCGTTCGGGTAGCCACTACCATCCCATTTTTCATGATGAGTCAGTGATACCGACTTGGCTACCACCAACAATGCAGAATCGCATTCCCCTAAAATTTCAGCACCAATTTCAGGGTGGGTCTTCATTATTGCAAACTCTTCGTCTGTCAATTTACCCGGCTTCAACATGATACTATCGGAAATACCAATTTTACCTATATCGTGCATAGGCGCTGCGTGCAGTAATATTTCAGCTTGTTCATCACTAAACCCGTAAGCGAGTGCCAATTCTTTTGAGTAATGACTCATGCGTAATACGTGCATGCCGGTTTCGTTGTCTTTATATTCAGCTGCACGGCCTAAGCGCTGTACCACTTGCAATCGAGTACGCATAAGTTCATCAGACTGCACTAACGACAAATGGGTTTTAACTCTGGCTTTTACCACCGGTGGTGAAATGGGTTTAGTAATATAATCAACTGCCCCAACCTCAAAACCCTCTGCTTCATCGTGCTCATCATTTAACGCAGTAACGAATATAACTGGAATATGACGTGTATCGTCTTGACCTTTTAATATTCTAAATACCTCGAAGCCTGTAAGTCCTGGCATCATAATATCTAGCAAAATAAGTTGAGGTTGACGCTGCGAGGTTAATTTAATCGCCTCTTCACCGTTCTTGGCAAAAATGAGTTGGTAGTCTGCAGCTAACAGTTGCTTTAAGACTCTTAAATTTACTGGCTCATCATCAACCAGTAACAAGGTAGGCTTTTCAATAGTTCTAAGCATTATTGCGTTTCAGTCTCTGTGGCCAACGTATCAATAAGCTCGACGAGCTGCGCTTCGGCACGTTCGAACTCAAAATCATCAATATCCATAATAATGGAGGCTATGGTGTCTTTGTATTCACCACCAGCAAGCGCTTTAACTTCTTGTAATTCATCTTCATCAAGCATGTTCTGCTCAACACTCTGTTTCAGTTTAGTTAGGTGCTCTAACAACACAGTGTAGTTAACATCTTGCTTAACGTGCACCGTTTTGGTCTCGTGAGTGCCTTGAAGCCATGTAATCACTTCATTGAATGATTTTTTAAGTATTTGTACTGTTGAAATATCTAATTCACCAGCATGTGCATTTTTCTCAATATCTCGGCAAACTGACATCAGAGGGTTTAAACATAGGTTTCCGGCAACGCCTTTAATGCCGTGAGCCAGCGATGCTGTTTTTGCTGCATCGTTATCGAGAATTGCTGTACTTATTTGCGCAATTTTGGCTTCGTTTTCACGGGTAAATCGCGCCACTTCGTTGCGATGGGTTTGTGCGTCACCCCAAAGCATAATTGCTCGATTTACGTCTACCACTTTACTTAATTTAGGTTTTTCTGATTTATCATTATTAACAACTAATGTGGCTGATTCATCAATTTCTTTGCCCAGCACCCGTGCCATCTCTCGAGTAAGTACGGGGTAATCAATAGGCTTATTCGCAAAGCCATCCATTCCCGCATCGGTTGCGGCATGTCTATCCTGAACTAACACACTGGCTGTTAACGCGATAATTGGCATCGGAGGTAGGCCATGCTCAACCTCATATTTTCGTCTTAGTATTGATGCTTCTAGGCCATCTAATACCGGCATTTGCAAATCCATCAACACCAATTCAATACCGGGGATATTCATTTTTTCCAGTGCTTCTTGGCCATCGCGCGCTACTTCGACGGTATGCCCAGAACGCGATAATAACAAAGACAACAAATCAATATTTTGAGCGATATCATCCACGATAAGAATATGCATTGGTGGCAATTGGACAGGTTTGCCTTCTTCCATTGCCATAGGGGCTTTTGCTGGCACAAGCGGTAAGCGGAAGGTAAAAGTACTACCAACGCCAAGCTCGCTTTGCGCACAAATGTTTCCGCCCATCAATTCAACAAGCTGTTTAGAGATAGTTGTGCCTAAACCTGTGCCGCCATACTTTCTACTCATTGACGCGTCAGCTTGGGCGAATGCGTCGAATACACGATTGACCTGCTCGCTATTCATGCCAATACCCGAGTCTTTTACTTTAAAGTAGACAAAAGAGCTGTCACTGGATACTTCTAACACCACACTGCCATCGCCAGTGAATTTAACAGCATTACCAATTAAGTTATTAAGCACCTGCCTAATACGCTCTGGAACACCATTGTAGGCCTCGCGAACTTCGCTCCCCACTTGTACTTCTAATGAAATTCTCTTGCGCTTGGCTTCAAGCCAAAATGTAGAAATCACGGTATCGACTTCTTCGCGAATTATGAAGTCGCGATAATCTAAATCGAGTTTGCCTTTATCTAACTTAGCGCTATCAAGAATATCGTTTAACAGGTGCAGCAGTGAACGTGCAGAGCGATTTACCGTGGTAAGGTGACCGTGCTGTTCTGGCGGCATTTTTTCTGCAAGCATTAAATCACTGAAACCAATAATGGCATTCATTGGCGTTCTTATTTCATGGCTCATATTGGCAAGAAAGTTTGTGCGAGCAGCGGCAGCCTGCTCTGCTCTTTCTTTTGCCGCTTTAAGTTCTTCTTCCATTTCCCTTCGGGCGGTAATATCAGAAATAAAGCCATCTAAATAAATAGTGTTGCCTTGCTCATCAAGGATATGAACACCATGTTCGGTCACCCACCGAATATCACCCGCTTTATTAATAATACGGTACTCAATACTGAATGCTTTATGGGCAGCCACTTCTGCTTCTACGCGCGCCACATCATCGGGGTGACAAAGGGAACCAAACGTAATTTTAGGGTGTGGCAAAATAAAATCATCTGCGGCATATCCCGTTATCTCGCTTACTGCTTGGCTGATAAACTCCATGGGCCAATTAGGCTCATTCAAACAACGATAAGCCATACCTGGGATATTAGAAATAAAACTCCTGAACTTAGCTTCACTTTCACGCAGCGCATCTTCCATTGCTTTGCGTTTTCTTAAGTCAGAGAAAAAACCAACGAATAAGGCATTACCATCTACCTTGGTATACCCAATCCCAACCCGAACAGGGATATATTCCCCACCTTTACCAACAATGACCACCTCTCGGCTGGTTCCAATTATTTGCTCAGTCGGTACTGATTTTTGTTCAAAGAAATCGCTGCTGTAAATTGATTTTTTGTCATCTGGCGCCAGTATTTTTCCTTGTTGACCAATAAGCTCCTCCGGTGAATATCCTGTCACCGCAGTGACTGCCGGGTTAGCTGTTTTAATAATGCCGGTACTGTCTACTGTAATAATGGCATCTACCGCAATATCCGTAATAGCCCGCTGAATTCGTTCGCTCTCGATAGCACGTGAACTGACATCTTTGTACTTAAACAACAAGGTAATACCCAGCACTAATGCAATGAGCGTAACCGTAACCATTGCAATTGAAAGTGCTAGATAAATTGATATTTCAGAAGGCTGTGAAGTAAACTCCATCCCTGGCGGCATAACAAATCTGGCTGCTAACATTCCCGTGTAATGCATACCTGCTATGGCAAGGCCCATTACAATACTTGCAATTAAAGCATCCCTTCCCAAGCTCGACTTTTTTATCCCCACAGCACTTAGGCCAAATTTGATCCATAGGGCCAGCATCGCGAGGCAAACTGCGACAACAATTGAGAGTATAAATAATGAAGGGCTGTAGCGAAGTAAAGGCGACATTTCCATAGCCGCCATACCGCTGTAGTGCATGGTGCCGATGCCTGACCCCACAAGCACGCCGCCAGTTAATATTTCGGTGAATGAAATGGTAGGCTTTGTCATGAGGTAAAGCGCTACCCAAGCCGCGGCTATGCCCGGTAATGCAGACGCTAAGGTTATCCCTACGTCATAGGAAACGGCGGTGCACAACTCAAAGGCGAGCATACCCAAAAAGTGCATGGCCCATATCCCGCCCCCCATGGCGATACTACCCGCACTGAGTAAGGTGTATTTTCTGAATTTATTAGTAGAAACGGCGGCCTGAGTGGCGACGTTAAATGCCATAAATGACGCAAAAATAGCAATCGTTAACGATAGTGCTACTAAGCCAAAGTCATAACTTCCATCGAGCAAGGTGACCTCTTGCCCTATCGTAAAATATTCTTGAATCATACTACCCAAAAGCGCGCATTTCGAAGCGAAGGAAATTTAAGAATTATCAAATATACCAAGGGTATATTTCTTCTTTTTCTATTATTAGGGTTACTTTTACCATTTTACGTTCACTAATTAAATATGCGCTGTAAATTAAATTGGCCAAGCGTGTGCCGGCAATCCCGCTTAAGAGCCGGGCTTATATATGAGCTTTGGCAATTAAGCGAAAGCTACCACCTTTGGTGCATGCAAAGGCTTTACTGAGAAATTTAGGATGGTCTGTATTGACAACAAAACAGGGGGTTAGCGTGAAGACATATAATGAAGTGAAGTAATTGAGAAATGAAAATCAAGAAGCTGTGCTTTAGAAACAAAAAACCCCGGCATAAGCCAGGGTTATAATGTGGTTGCGGGAGCAGGATTTGAACCTACGACCTTCGGGTTATGAGCCCGACGAGCTACCAGACTGCTCCATCCCGCGTCTGTTCTTTTGAACTACTGCTTGTCTCTATACTTAGACAACTCAGTATTTAAATCGTTTAATTTTCTGTGGTTGCGGGAGCAGGATTTGAACCTACGACCTTCGGGTTATGAGCCCGACGAGCTACCAGACTGCTCCATCCCGCGCCAGAAAATAACGTTGTTGGTTTGAGGTGTTTGATGTCTCCCTTCAACGTGGGGCGTATTATACATACGCACTTTTGTAACACAAGGACTTATTACTTAATTATTTCACTTTTCTGACTGAACGCTTTAATTTTAATCGTTACGTTCAATCGGCAAACAATTCAAGGTTAATAATTAAACGTTTAGGGTTTAAAGCTTTCCATTTTTGTTGCCAGTTTAAAATCTAATTCGCTTAAACCACCCACATCATGAGTAGTTAATTTCACTTCAACCCGGTTATAAACATTAAACCATTCTGGATGATGCTTTAATTTCTCTGCCCAAATAGCAATTTGTGACATCCAACCAAATGCACGAATGAAACTTTTAAAGGTAAATGTCTTTTCAATAGCATTATCGCTTAATGCCCACCGTTCGTTTTCCTCTAAACCTTCATTTAAAGTTTCAAGGTTGTCTTGAATTTGTTCACGGGTTAATAGCGTACTCATTTAAGCCTCCTTTTTTATAAGTAAACAATGTAAACAATACGCGTTATGAATTCAGCTTTTTAGATAAGAAAGTGATGAAGTAAAAATACAAATATTGGCGAGAATTCTTTACATAAAAAAGCGGCCTAAGCGAATGCGCATTGTCATGAGCACTCAGCATAGGCCGCTGGGTTTATTCAGGCTAAAAAGGTTGAGTGTTAAAACTCTACCGCTAACCGTGCATAAATTTGACGCCCACGGGGGTCATGCACTTTTGAATCAAAACCACTATTGGTAAACAACTGAGGAGGATCTTCATCAAATAAGTTCAATCCGCCTACAGTGACAACATAACTTTGTTCCGTTTCAAATAGCGAACCTAAGTCGATGTTGTACTGAGCATCTACTGTGACATGGCTATCTACTTCGTATAAACCATTTGTACAGGCACCTAAGTTTGTAGTGCCATCTGCGCAGTTTTGGTCATCATCGTACGAAGAAATGTAACGAACAAATAAGTTAGCCGCGTGAATGTCGTTTTTCCACGCAAGACCGAAGTTCATTCTAAGTTCAGGTGAAGAAACCCCGATATTGTTGAAGTTTCTGCGCCCTGCCCCGTCAATATTACCCGCTTGCGGATCCATCAGGTCATATTTCATGGTGTAGGTACCGTTTAAAGACGGCGTGAAACTACCAAACTCAGTGTCAATCTTGTAACTAGTCACAAAATCGATACCCGACGTTTCCATCTCACTTGCATTCACGTAAGTGTTGTTAACTTGTAACACAGGGCCATTTAACGGGTCGCCAGCACGAATAATGCGGTCGGTATCGGTAGGGTCAAGATTTAATACTGCTTGCGCATTTTCCTGAATGATTAAATCTTTGAACTCAAAGTTCCAGTAATCAAGCTCAATAGAGAAATCTCTGAAAGGCTCGTATGAAAAACCAATATTATATGCAGTAGATTCTTCTGGTTTAAGATCTTCGTTACCTGAAGTCCTCACCGCAACAAACGCCGTAGCACCTTGTACTGGGTCAATAAGTTGTTGTAGTGACGTAGCCCCACCTTGTGCTAAGAACACGGTAGGCGCTCTAAACGACGTAGATATCGATCCCCGTAGCGAGAATTCATCAGTTGCACGATACGAAACCGCAAGCTTAGGATCTACTGTGCTACCAATGCTACCGCCGTAGTCTTCATATCGAACGGCGAGTTGCATATCTAAATCTTCACTTAATGGTAAAGCAAGTTCACCAAAGGCAGCCCATATGTCTTGGCTTCCATCAATATCTGGATTACCTATAACGAAGGTGAAGCTGTCTTGGTTAGCCAAATCATCATAATCTTGGCTTAACTGCTCTTCGCGATATTGCACACCTACTGCTAACGCAGCAAACCCACTACTCATTTCAAAGATATCGAATGAAGTAAATGCTTCGAACACTTCAAGATCAGCTTTTGAATCTATGATTTCTGTGCCGGTGAACGAGTCAACTACATAATCAGAGTTAGGTGCTGACGAATAAGCAGTAGCAAAAGGGTTGAAGAATTCACAATTCCCTTCGCCAGGTGTTCCCGCAATAGGATCACATGCCGAGCCACCTAGACCATACAGCGCAAGCTGAAATTCAGTGTTTAATACATCAGGTACTTTGAATAAGAAATCATTCACTGCACGGGTATAACTCACCTCCCAGAAACCGCTGTCAGTCACACCTTGCAAATTGGTGCTGAATCTAAAGGTATCTGATTCTGTGTTTGCTGGATCACCATCGAAGCCATTTCCTTCAGCGCGGCCAAAGAAGGCAACAGACTGACCGAATGGATTTTGAGGGTGGTAATCAGGAACAATCGGTGATGTTAAAATAGGAAAACTTGGCGCTCCGCCACGTTCGGCACGGTTACGCGCCATACTAAGCTCAGCTGTCCATGTAATATCATTAGCAAACTCATAGTCTGCTCTTACATAGGAATTTATTCGACTTTCATCGGCAACATAAGAATAGAACTTACCAAAATCGAAGCCGCAGAAGCCAACCTCTAAGCCTGGAATTGTACCACTTGGAGCAAGCAAGCTTGGTGCACCACCGAATTCCTCACACCCGTATGGGTCTATGATAGGTAATGAGCCAGCGCCTGGAATAGTCACAAAGTATGATGCAGGGTTACCTAACGCACTGGTGTCATCTTCAGGACGACTTAGACGTCGGTCACTTAGAAAGAGCGGTGAACGGTTGGTGTAGCTTATTGCTGCTAGTACACTGCCCTTGTCACCTGTTGCTCCCCATAAACCTTGGAATATGTATTCTTTGTTATCGCCATGGGCGCCGTCTTGATAATCAACACTGACCATCGCACCATCGTAATTACGTTTGGTAATAAAGTTGACCACCCCTGCAACCGCATCAGAACCGTACAAGGCTGATGCACCGTCTTTTACGACTTCCATTCTATCAATGGCAATCATAGGCACGAGTGAACTTGTATCTACGAAATTTAACCCTTCGTTCGTAGGTTGAGCGGTTACCACTTGGCGTTTGTTGTTTAACAATACTAAGGTAGATGCAACACCCAACCCACGTAAGTTAATGTTTGAGGTGCCGGCTGTGGCGTTTTGTGTAAAGGCATCAGGGTTGTTCTCTGCGCCAGTATTAATCGTTAATGTTTGTGTAATATCCGCTATATTTTTAGCACCTATTGAATCGATAGCAACGCTGTCTACTACCGCTAACGGTGAAGGTGACTCAAAGTTCTCACTGCGACGAACAAAGCTCCCTGTAACGAGAATTAACTCTACATCTTTTTTACTTTTAGATTCAGCTTCAACTTCTTCGTTAGCATCTTGCGCATACGCTAAAAAAGGAGAACAAAATAAGGCAGAACTGACTAAGGCAGCTACTGCAGTCTTACGCGTTTTAAATTTCATAGTGTGATTCCAAATCTGGGCGCATCACTACCGGTAAAACCCACACTTTCCGCTAGCAACAGGCTGGACGATTTCTCATTGTTATTGTGAAAGGTCAATGAACAATCTTTGACCTGCAATATTGATGTTAAGCGTCATCACACACTTTGTAAATTTATTGTGAATAATACATTTACATTAATTTTACACATGGTCAGACCACACAAACTTTTGTCTAACACCTATAAAATTCATTTAGTTATTGCGTAGTTATTTCCCACTCTTGTATTTTTTGCTTATCAATTTTTCACCGCCAAAAAAACCGATTTAATTTTCTTTTACAAAACATAAAGTTAAAGAAAAACTATGACGGAATAAATCTTGAATAGACACTGCATATTGTTTGCTAAATGAAAGAGTTCTATGGATTTTCCGAATATTGATGACTTTTACCAACTGATAAACCAGAAGCTTGAGGGTTGGATCGAGAGCGGAATTAAGCACTTACCCAACTTTGTAGTAGCAATATTAATCGCTATTGTTTTCGGAATACTGGCAAAAGTAGTCGGAAATATTGTCGGAAAGGTAATGCGAAGAGCATTCGAGTCTCGACAAATCGCCAAATTACTTACCTCTATTATTAAGTCGCTCATTGTTGTCTTCGGTATTTTCATTGCGCTGGATTTTGTTGGCCTTAAGGGAACGGTTACTTCGTTACTTGCCGGTGCGGGTATTGTGGGTTTGGCCATCGGCTTTGCTTTTCAAGATATGACGGAAAACCTTATTGCGGGAATTGCGATGGGTATTCGTAAACCATTCGAAATCGGTGATGTGGTTAAAGCTGAGGGGGTTTTCGGCACGGTAGAGGAAATTAACCTGCGAAACACCTTGGTATCTACCTTTTACGGGCAACGTGAAATCATTCCCAATAAAATTCTCTTTAGAAATATCTTAACTAATTACTCAGTGGAAGGTATTAGACGTATTGAGGTTCCTGTTGGCATTTCCTATGCCGATGACATTGAAAAAGCCGCCGAAGTCATTACCGACGCTATGAATGAAAAAGACTATGTAATAAAGAAAGACGAAACGGCGGTTTACGCAGCGTCATTTGGTGATTCTAGTATTAATCTATTGCTTTGGTTTTGGATACGATACCCAGGCGACCCCGGCTTTATGGTGGTACGCCATGAAGCGATATGCACTGTTAAACGTGTATTGGAAGAAAACGATATCTTAATTCCCTTCCCTATTCGTACATTGGATTTTAATTCCAAGGGAAGCGATAACCTTAACAATATGCTTGAAAAGCAAGAGGCCACATTAGAAACCGAATCTAGTCCAACTCGCAGTTCTGGCGATCAACCAGATGCGGATGGCGAAGCAAGTGATGAGTAAAGCATCAAAGTAACATTGATTATTAAACCAGGAGATATGCCATGAAAAAGTCAGTTTTGTCGTCATTTTTAACATCGAAATTACTTAGAGGTAGTTTTACTGCCCTGTTGTTTTCATCTGCTGTAGTAGGTATGAATGGCTGTGCAACGGTAGAAGGTGCGGGAGAAGACATTCAAAGCGCTGGTGAAGCGATTGAAGAAGGTGCTGAAGACGCATCTAATTAACTTCACACGAATATTGTATTTAGGCCACGCTGTAGACGCCTATAGTCGTGGCTTACAATACAAATGCTTAATGCCAGTTAACGTCTTTCTATCGCTGGAATTTCAATATAGGCATCTGGATCTGACGCCTTTAACGCTTCCAGTTTACTCTTTCTTTTTGCTCTTTCGTCAATGGTTTCTCCAAAAACCTGTAAGTGTAAGTCAGCGATAAGCGCCTGCCCTTCGCCTTTGCTTATTACCCCAAGAAGCTCGCCTGCATGCATAAACCCTTGCACCCGGTATTTATCTGCATCTACGTTTTTTCCTTCTTTACTTGCGTTGTACAAACTAACAAGCTGAGTAGTACAAGCCTCCAGGAACTTAGTCGTTTCTTCTTCGTTATTCATCGCAGCGCTCCTTACTATTAATTTGTTATTGCCTCTAGATGAGCTTTCAGTTGCCCTTCTTGTAAGCATCCCTTGCCTAGAGTTTACCTATTTAAGTAATAGAAGTGGAATGACTAATTTATCTGTTTTATGTGCATTTCAACTAAAGTTCATTGGTAAGCTTTTAATATCTTACCTACGATTTAGGGAGTGTTAGAAACGTTTTTCTAGGAATACACCATAAAGAGTAGTGAGCACACCATGCGATTACAAATAGCTACAGGATTGATTACAGCCTTGGCATTTGCCCCTACTGTTGCTGCAAAAGGAAATGCTCATCATTGGCAAACGTCACCTCATCATCTTTCCGCCCTTGTAGGCACAACGTATACAGAAGAGTGCGGTAATGCGTTTACCCTAGGTATTGACTATGAATATCGTATTAGCGATTTCTTGGGGCTTGGCTTCGTTGCCGAATATGCATTTGAAGATTTAGACGCCTACACGTATTTACTGGTTGCGGACCTCCACATTACTAACCGCTTTATCGCCCAGATTGGCCCCGGGGTAGAATTTCACGGTAGCCATAAAATGGAAGTTGCACGATTAGGTTTTTATATGAGTTCGAGATATCTGGTATTACGGTCTCGCCGCAACTGCACTATGACTATCATAGAAACCATGAAAGCGCTGTGGTTGCCGGTCTTGCAATTGGTATGTCTTTTTAACGATTTGAAGATGAAAATATAAGAATAAAAGAAAAACCGATTTGCACTAACTTAGTGCATTTGTTTGGCGTTGAATCAAACAACTTCCCAGCTTACTTCTTCGCGGCCTAACACTGACACTCCTTTTAAGTAAAATCACAAACATGCCGCGACTACCCGTGTTGAAAGGCCTATAGTAATAACAATCAACGACTTTGCGGATAATAATAAACCCCGATACTCTTAATTACTCTCTAGATTCAATTGAGTAAACTTGGCTGGAACGTTATTTGCTGCATGTAAGTGTGTATATTCACGCATTGATTTCAAATCGGTCTTAGTGTGAATGACTTCGTCGCGTATTTGTATGTTATTGGTCAAGGGATAGCCATGCCAGAAGTTGACTTTGCAGGCTTACTGTTAGTGCCTGAATTAGTTATCACCTTTACTGTGATAATTGCGAACCTTTTTATGTTCTTAATTAAGCGCATCTTTCTACGAAAGTTTTTGTTGCTTACCGATCGCACCTCACATTTCTACGACTCGTTACTGGCACACTCTTTAAACCTGCCCCTCACCATCCTTATTTTCGTCATCGATATTTGGATTTTAAACTGGCTGTTCGACAAGTACGGTATTGTAAACGCGTCCTATGCGAGCTCAATTTCCCTTGCGTCTAAAATATTACTGATCACTGCCGCTATTCTTTTCTTAAATCGTTTTGCTGTTGGGTTACTTGCCAATCAAACACAGCGCTCAGATTCACTTAGAAGTAGCACGGGCATTATTAAAGGCATAGTGAAAGGCCTTATCGTAGGTATTGGTATATTAATAATGTTGGGTACGTTAGGCATTTCAATTACCCCTATTATCGCGTCGTTAGGTATCACATCGCTTGCCGTTGCGCTTGCCCTTCAACCCACTCTAGAGAACTTCTTTTCAGGGGTACAACTGGTTATGGACAAGCCTATTAGAGTAGGCGACTTCATTGAATTAGAGAGTAAAGAGCAAGGTTTTGTAGAGCGTATTGGTTGGCGCTCCACGTGGATAAAAATGTTACCCAACAACACTATTATTGTACCAAATAGTGTATTAGCTGAATCTAAGATAATTAATTATTTCTACCCGAGTAAAGAGTTATCAGTACCGGTTGATGTAGGTGTACATTATAACTCTGATCTTGAGCACGTAGAGAAAGTCACCCTTGAGGTAGCCAAAGAAATATTGGTTTCCCATGAATGGGGAATTGATGATTACGATACCTTCGTGGTGTACCACACCTTTGATAATTCCAGCATCAATTTCACGGTGATGTTGAGAGCAAAAGAGTACTTCCATCGCTTCTTTATAAAATCAGCATTCATAAAGGCATTACATAAGCGATATGCCGCAGAAGGTATTATTATTCCCTATCCAATACGCGCCATTAATACCGAACAAGAGAGCCCGCGTATTGATGTTCAAACTACCAACATCCCCAACAACGCGGGCGAGCCTCCTAGCCAGTAGAGTACACAGTAAAAATATAGTGTACTCACAGCGAATTTATTACTCGCTAGGTTGCATTACTGCCAACATAAGAAAAGTCCCCACCAGTGCTGGTTTGCCTGACGAGGCCAGCTCGCAGCTTGATTCCATTTTAAATAGTTTACCAGCAGGTTTGTTGACGACTTCTACCAATTTGAAGTGATATTTGATTGCATCGCCTGATTTCACGGGCTCCAAAAAACGTAATGAATCGATACCATAGTTAATGGTTGATGCAATTTCGTCAGATGCAGCAAGTACACCTTCAAAGGCCTTAGGCATAACCGACGCGGTGAGAAAGCCATGCGCAATAGTAGTTCTAAATGGGCTCTCTTTGTTACACCGTTCAGTATCAAGGTGTATCCATTGATAGTCACCCGTAGCTTCAGCAAACTGATTAATCATATCTTGCGAAATGGTGAGCCATTCAGCTTGTTCAAGGGTTTCCCCAACCTCTAAGTCGATGAGTGTTTTCATATTTTTTGACCAATGGTAGTTAATTTAAGACGAACAGTACTATTGATGTATTGAATATTTCAATTAACTTTTAATAATAGGTATTTATAAATAACCTTGTTACAATAAGGTAAAAATAATATTAACCAAAGAATTCGCCAGTTACTTTTTGGTATTTTCATACTGGCACTCGCCAGACAAGGATTGCGCAATGAATCTTAATAGAATTGATTTAAACCTCTTCGCCGTATTCGACGCCATATATACTGCGGGAAGCCTAACAAAAGCAGCTGATGTATTGTGTATTACACAACCTGCGGTGAGTAATTCACTGGCTCGTTTACGGGAAATGCTGAACGACCCATTGTTCGTAAGAACCGGTCATAGCATGACACCCACCCCTGTTGCACAGAATATTATTGTACCTGCGAGACAAGCCTTAGCCTTGTTAAGAAAAAGCGTGCAAGAGAGTCATACGTTTGACCCTTTAACTGCAGAAAAGGCATTTAACTTTGCTAGCAGAGATTTGCTAGAAGTTAGCATAATGCCAAGGCTGGTTTCGCGGTTACAAAACCTAGCGCCCAATATTAGCCTAACTAATTACGAAATTCCTCGTAGTCAGATTGTATCTGCGATGGCCAGCGGTACCTTAGATTTCTTCGCCGATGCGTCCACATTTAGCGATCCGCATTTATGCAAAGAAAAAATAGCGCAAGACAGATTTGTGGTTTTAGCACGAAAGAACCACCCTGCGTTAAAGAACGGTTTAGATTTAGACACCTTTTTACGCTTAGGTCACATTAATGTGTCGCAACGTAAATCAGGTGCCGGCCCTATTGATGTAGCACTAGATAGAATGGGTAAACGCCGTAAAGAAGTTATGCGAAGCCAACACTTTTTAACTGTGCCCAGTACAATTGTGAAAACCGACCTTATAGCTTGTTTGCCATTTCATCTAGCTAAACACTACGACTTAGCCATTTATGAATTACCTTTCGATCTACCTACCGTAGAGTACTTCTTATATTGGCACGTAAGTGCAGATCACGATTACGCCCATATGTGGATGCGTGAGCAGATTATGGAAGTGTCGAGCCACTTTAAAAGCCATTAACGTTTACTCGTTATTCCCTAAGGCACACCTCTTCTTAGTGGTGTGCCTTTTTTTGCGCTTACCCTTTCAACGCCACTTAGATATTAAACTGTATACCTTAGTATTAGACCAAGGCTTTCTAACCTCAAAAATTTTGCGTTTAATAGAACCCAACGAACGAACATACTTTTAAATTAAACCGAGGAATTGACCATGTTGAAAATCGTTAAAACTTCGCTAGTTATCGCAGCAACTCTGGGTGTATCTGGCATGGCGCAAGCCAACGTAAACGAAGCATTAGCAAACATTTGTACTATCGTACAAGCAGATGATAAAGGTGAGCTACGCAAGAAAATGCGTTCTGTAGAATCAGATTATCGCCTTAAACTAAAAGATTATTATTCGGGTGTTAGCTGTAGCGGCAACAGCCTGATACGTACAGCAATGCTGAGCAACGCTGTAGAAGCAGGTTCACTGCTAGTTAAAAAGATGCCAAAGAGTGATTTATCAGCACCAGAAACAGACGGTAAGACGTTGCAAGCATGGGTTGCTGAGAATGGTTTGGAAGGTAACGAAATTGCCACAGTCTTGAGCGGAAGATTATAAGCAGCCCTGAGCGGACGTTTACAAATAAAAAATTCACATACCATGTGAAAAGATTCAACATGGTTGCAGAGTAATCTGCACTTAAAGAGGCGACCACAAGGTCGCCTCTTTTCTTTGTATCTACTAGACGAGAGCTGGCTCGTTTGGTGCACTTGTTAGCGATTTAGCTATTTCTAAAATAGACTCACCGCTATAAATTCGGCTCAAGTAACCTTGATATACAGGCGTGAAGCCTGCCTCATCGCTTAAATCACCGAAAACACTGGTCACTTTCAAGAAAGACAAAGCATCATCTTGGTAACGTGAAGCAGCATTGTGCAATTCATCAGCAAGTTGATCTTGAATAACGAGCGGCGTACCTTTTTGCGACGTGCGTTTATCTGAATAGAAACTCCACGCTGCAAGTATTAGGGCACTAATATCAACTTTTCCACCATTTGCTAAGTTCTCACGAATGGTAGGTAACAAAAACACAGGAATTTTTGCTGAGCTTTCCAAACAAATTCTGGACAGTGAATCTTTAATGTACGGATTTGCAAATCGTGCTAGTAAAATATTTTTGTAATCGTGAACATCAATACCTGCAACCGGATCTAGGGTTGGCATTACTTCATCTACCATGAAGGTTGCTAGCAGAGAACGAAGTTCCGTTTGGGCTACACTTTCATGAATTGTATCAAGCCCGGCAAGTGAACCCGTTAACCCCAACACAGAGTGACCCGCGTTTAGCATTCTTAGCTTCAATTTTTCATAAGGTGCCACATTGTCTACAAACTGTGCACCAACATCTTCAAACGCTGGGCGTTCATTGCAAAATTTATCAGCAATAATCCATTGATCGAACGGTTCGCATACTACAGGCCAGCTGTCTTCAATACCTGATTCAACTAATGCCGCTTTGTCTTCATCAGTCGTTGCGGGAGTAATGCGATCGACCATTGAATTAGGAAAGCTTACGTTTTCCTCAACCCAATTAGCAAAATCGGTATCCGCAAGACGAACATAAGACAACAACATGGCTTTGAGTACATCACCATTATGTTGAATGTTATCGCACGACATCACCGTAAAAGGTGCGATGCCCATTTCTTTACGCTTTTTAAGTGCTGCCGTTAAATAGCCAAACACTAATTTTGGCGATTCTGGATTGGCTAAATCGTGCTGAACGTCAGGATTTTGTGCAATAAATTCGCCGGTAGTGGGGTCGAAGTTATACCCACCTTCAGTGATAGTCAGCGAAACAATTTTAATTGCCTCGGACGCCATTTTATCAATAATGGCAATGGGGCTATCGCCCGCAATTAAAAAGTCGGTAAGGGCACCAATAACACGGGCTTTACGTTCACCATTTGCGTGCTTTTCTACCAATGTATAAAGGTAGTCTTGCTCTTTTAAAAGTGATTGCATATGACGGTCAGCTTCACGCAGCCCTACCCCACATATACCCCATGAAGTGTCACCTGTTACGTTCATATACGCATCTACGTACATGGCTTCGTGGGCACGGTGGAAGCCGCCCACGCCAACATGAACAATACCGGCTTCTACACGAGATACATCGTACTGAGGTACAGCGATGCTCTCATCAAGAGAAGATAACGCAGTACGGTTCAAACGCATATTAGTTGCTGGTTGCATAAAAAACCTCTATTTCGCAAGTGCTTTGTGGCGACGCATTGACCAGTAAGCAGTAGTAAAGTAAATAATTGTGCATACGAAAGCCAAGTTAAAGAACATCTCTCTGTTACTTTCGTAATTGGCTACATCTGGGCTTAACGAGAAGGCATTAATGGCTAATAACGTCGTCACCAATAAGCTACCCCAAGACACAACTTTTAGTAATTTCGATAACATTGACGTGTCTATTGCAGGTGTTGGAATCTCAGCGCCTTGACGCTCCTGCTGAATTTCAACTTCTTTATCGAAAGCATCCATTTCTGCTTTTTCTTCAACGTATTGACGCTTTGCACCATACTTTGCGGCCAACAAGGTGTAAACAATAATGGTGAATATCCACGTTGGAATAAACAGGTAATAGAATGAAATAACATCCAATGCATTAAGACCAAATCCAAATACAAGCCCTAATCCCCAGGTCGCTACTGCAGGTGTGCTGTGGGTTAAGTTTTGGAAATGTGCCCAATAACGAGTGTAACCAATACGCGGGAAGATGACGTGTTCAGCGAATACAATACCGCCAACAGGAACTACTAATAATCCAGCATAGGTTAATAAGGGAAGCAGTTTAGTAAATACGAATGGGAAACACGCGATAACAACGGTAACCATGCCTACTGTGGCGGTGGTTTTAATTCGAGATTTATCTTTAAAAATAGCTTGAGCTGCTAAGCCCGCGCGGTACAAGTTAGCATTCGCGGTTGTCCAACCAGCAACAATAACAATGACCAACCCTGATAGACCTAATGCGTGGAAGGCGACATCACCTGGGTCTAATTCTGTAATAGATTTTTGGACGATAATAGCAGTACCTGCCCCCATAATACCTGCAGAAATCCATGCCACATAGTGACCGAAAAGCATACCAGCAGAAGTAGTAAGGCCGTAAACTTTACGTTTAGCAAAACGAAGCATAGCCATATCAATCAAACCAAAATGGGTGATTGTATTTGCTGCCCAAGAGAAGCCAATAACTTCGAGTAAGCCAATACCCTGTTCACCAGAGGGGGTTAAACCAGTCCATACCGACACAGATCCTATGTGCATGAAGTCAGCCCAACTTGTTAAGAATGTTTGACCAATTACTGCATCAGCCAATGCTGGCATTAGCACTAATGGACCACACACAAACATAGTGAATAACCAAGGTGCGCAAATACGAGAAAAATCAGACACCGCATTGAAGCCGTACATGGCGACAAACACCACGATGACGCCAACCGCTGCAACAACACCTACAAACGCCAGGTTCGTTGGATACCAATCAAGTTGGGCGGGAATATTCAATGCGAACCTGACCGCCGTAGCAGATACGGTTATCATTGCGGCAGATATAACGGTAAATATGATGACGTTGGCCCAGTTATAGAGCTTGGTCATCGAATCACCCGCAATTTTATGCAAGTAAGTATATAAACTTAGGCGTGTATCTACGGCGATGGGCGTAGTGATTAGCGTCCAACTAAGTACCGCTAATATATTACCGATAAGTAAACCAAACAGAATGTCGGTCATGGTTGCGCCTAAGGCAACAAAGGTAGCACCAAACACAAACTCGGTGGCTGCAACGTGCTCACCAGCATAAAGTCCCATGAAGTGCTTCCAGCCCTTCAATTGGTGTTTTGCAACTGGGAGTTGCTCGTCACCTATCTGTGCAATGTCGCCATTGCTTGAATCTGTTTTCATTTTCTATCTCGCTACTTTATTCACCGCTTTGGTATGTCCAAAGTGCATTTTACTGCTAGCTACCAAAACTACACTTGTTATGAATATTATTATCAGTACGTTAACACTCATAAAACGACGCCTTCACCCAAAACATAATTGGAAATTTTTAGGTTTGGCTCAGTAACCGTTAACCCAAATGGGCATTTGCCACAGCTGTGAGTTATTTCTCACGGGCAATACTTACATATCGATGTTTAAATGTAAACGGAATTAACAAGCCTAACGTTATAATTCGGTTAACAAGTTAATTTGTATCCAATAAATGTTATTACTTGTAGGTTCATTTTTGTTTGAATTTAACTGTTATTACTGTGCCTATAGGGGGCTTGTTGACTTAAAAACTCGGTAAGGGCACGATATGTTATGCGTAAGTAAAATAAGTATTTTGAAGTGATACGGCCTGGCAGCCTGTTTAATACTCTTTCGTCATTTACCTCAATGGAAGTATTCTACTGACAAAATGGTGAGAAATGATGAAGAATAGCCTGAAGAGGCGTTTTTTCCCCCAGTTGTAGCGTGTTAACCCAAAGGGCTTTCCCTTCATTTTACTCATAGAGCTAAATAGCTTAATTAGGTAAACTTGAATTGGTTTATTCTCGGGCTTGTACGTAAAATTGCTTCTTAATGGAGTACATGCGTATCTGGAATGCATTAAGGAATTACATGACAATTGAAAGCAGCCTTGTCATTTTCGACTGTGATGGCGTGTTAATTGATAGTGAAATGTTGTCGATGCAAAGCTGGCAGCGCTTACTTGAGACTTATGGAGTGTCGATTAACGCGGAATATTTTATCAGCAAATTTCTTGGCAAAAGTATGCAACATGTTGAACAACAAATTCATCATGATTTTGGCCTGACTGTCACCACTCAAATTAAAGATGAATTTCATATTTTGCTGAAGCGAAGCTTTGCTAAAAATTTGATGCCTACGCTGGGCATTGAAAGCCTACTATCTAGGCTAACGGTTCCCTATTGTCTTGCTACTAGCAGTTCGCCCGAGCGCACAGAGTACGCCTTATCTTGTACTGGTTTAAGCCAGTATTTCACTGGCAATATATTTACACGCTCTTTAGTAAAAAATGGGAAGCCAGCCCCCGATCTTTTTTTATACGCGGCTGAAAAAATGGGTGTTGCGCCTAAACAATGTATTGTTATTGAAGACTCCCCTGCGGGCATTGAGGCTGGTATTGCCGCAAACATGCAGGTTATTCATTACACGGGGGGGAGTCATTTAAAGGATATGCCAACAAACCACACGACAACCATTTCCCATTGGGATAACTTTATACAAGCCTACCCTAAGTTGGTATCTGATTGATGGAACAAGAATAAATGAGTAAAAAACAACAACTAGAAAATCAACGTCTCGACGAAGCCGCTCGTGCTGGCTGGCTTTATTATGTAGGCGGTAAGACACAAGACGAAATTGCGAAACGTTTAAATACTTCTCGACAAAGTGCCCAGCGCTTAGTGGCGCTGGCCATGTCTGAAGGGCTCGTGAAGGTGCGACTCGAGCACCCTATTGCCCGTTGCATGGAGTTAGCTGAAACTATTCAACAGCGCTTCGGTTTGCAATTTTGTGAAGTCGTGCCCTCTGTGGTTGGCGACGAAAACTCTACCTTAGGCTTGGGGCAAGCAGGAGCCAGTGCCATAGAGCGCTCGCTTAAATCTGACTCACCACAAACAATTGCATTTGGTACTGGCCGCGTTTTACGCGCGTGTGCTGACGAACTAGCATTAATGAACTGCCCGCAGCACAAAATTGTGTCTTTGGTAGGGAATATTGCCAACAATGGTGAAGCCACCCGCTATGATGTTGCAGTACACATTGCCGATAGAGTAAAGGCCCAACATTACCCCATGCCACTGCCTGTTATTGCGGGTTCTGAAATTGAACGCGAGCAACTGCATCAACAAGCTCACATTGCGCGAATTCACAAACTGGCTCGACAAGCAGACATTACTTTTGTAGGCATTGGTAATTTAGGCAACACATCGCCACTGCATGTTGATGGCTTCATTAACGATAACGAAACGCAAAGCTTGTCGTCTATGGGGGCCACTGGAGAGGTCATCGGATGGGTTTACAATCGTGAAGGCGCTATTGTGGATTGCGAAGTAAATCGAAGAGTAACCAGTAGCAAATTAACCCTAGCGTCTGATAAGCCAGTTGTGGGTATTGCGGCAGGTATGAATAAGAAAGACGCTATTTTAGGCGCGTTGCGATCTAAACTTATCAATTCACTCATTACCAATGAAACCACTGCCCAAGCCTTACTCAATAGCTAACAGGCTTTTTTCGTAGGCCGTATTTTTTAGTGAGTTTTTTTCTTAGAGCGTAGATGGGTAATCGTATTGGTTATTTATCTACGCCTATTAATAATGTAATTAAATGCTGCAGTTCAACACTACCAATTGATTGTGCTAATCAATAATGCTATTTAATCGCTCCACCACGCCCACTCTTCTTAATAAAAACAGATTTCCCTAAAACGCTGCTTTTATCTAACGATATTCAAACAAAGCGTAAAAAATTAGCGATTCTGAGCTGGATAGGTGAGCAAAATCCATGTCCATTTACCTTTTCAAATTTATTTTTCGCTTTTTTCACCGATAAGTTGACGTAGGTTTGCCGTTTCAATTTTTTCTTATACTTTAGGTTGGCACCTTGTAAATAAAGGGCTAGAACCCAACTCCCATCCCACAACTTTGGTATAAGGTATACTTTGGGATACCCTGTTATTTGCTTCCATGTTTTCTGACCTGCCCATTTGGTTTTTAATTATTCCCGAACCGAACAGACAAACTTTAAATTAAACATTAAATACGAAAGGAAATTAACCATGTTGAAAATTGTTAAAACTTCTTTAGTTATCGCAGCATCTACTCTAGCTTTCTCTAACGCAGCACAAGCCGATGTAAACGAAGCGCTAGCCAACATCTGTACTATCGTTCAAGCAGACGATAAAGGCGAATTACGTAAAAAGATGCGTCGTGTACAATCAGATTTCAAATTAAAATTACATGATTACTACTCAGGTATTTCGTGTAACGGCAACAGCCTAATCCGTACTGCTATCGTAAACAACGCGGTAGATGTAGGTACACTTTTGGTTAAGAAAATGCCAAGTCGTGAACTACAAAACCCAGAAGCAGACGGTAAAACACTTCAAGCGTGGATTGCTGAGCAAGGTCTTCAATCAAGCCCTATCTCTAGCGAGCTTAACGAACGTATCTAGTTTTAAGATACTTCGCACCATGTAAAGATACAGCAGTTCAACATGGTAACGGCAGGATGCCGTGCTTGTGGCCCCGAGAGGGGCCGCGCCCCTTTTCCCATATCGCTTTTCTCACACTTTCTTAAATAATCCTACGTTGCAAAATCAGTTATTTCTTTTGCCGCCCAATTCGCTTGCTCTCTGTGAACCCAATGTGTTGCCGTATCGTGATACACAATTCGTAGGTCGGGAACGTACACTGTTAAACCATTCAAGATACCTTCATCAAACGCATCATCTAAACGCCCCCATAATACCAATGTAGGTAAAGTGACGCGTAGAACCGGTACGCGTAAGCGTGACAATTCTGTTTCAGGTGCGTGCTCATCGGGTGCCATTTGTGGCATTTCTCGGTAATAGTTCAGCATGGCTGACAATGTTGGAGTATTGCGCCAACTACGAAGTAGTCTTTGCCCGTAGCTATCTGGGCTAGCTTTATGATCTTTATTTTTGGGCATGGCGCTTTTGGACATCGCGTTTTTGGGCATGTCTCCGTCAAACAGAGCAGAGCCGAGCATCCCCTTAAGCAACGCAAAATCGGTCTGCTTTAAAACTGCCTCTGCATCGTCTGCCACTAGCGATTTTATGTATTCACTTTTCTTGCGCTGAGCGCGACTGGTTTTAAGCGCTTGGGTGAAAGTGCTTGGGTGCGCGGCATTTAAAATAACCAGCTTAGTAAACAAATTAGGTTGAAAAGCTGCTAGCGGCCAAGCTATCGCCCCACCCCAATCGTGACCCACTAGTATCGCTTTTCGACCTTCGCTAACTGTTTCAACAAATTCCTTCATACGAGCAACCAAGGAAGGAACTTGGTAATCGCTCCTATCTGTCAATGGATCTGATTGATGGTAGCCCGGTAAATCAGGCGCAATAATATGATAATCAGGTGGCAAAGCATTGATGAGCGCTTCCCATGTATGGGCATTTTCAGGGAATCCATGAAATAAGATAAGTAACGGGCTATTTGAGGTTTGCCCTTTTCTTTCTAGATAATATATACGGTGATCTTGAATAGAAATGGTGTGAGATGTTACTGCGTTTAGTGGCATACCTAGCCTTTCGCAAAACGGTAAAGATAAAAATGCCGAGCAGGTGCTCGGCATTTCATTACATATCGTGTTTACTCGATAGCAAACATGCTTTCTGGCATAGACATAAGGTTGTCTGCACCTGAATGCATTGCTGATACAAGTGAACGGGTACGCGTTAGTAAGCGATCGAAATAGAAACCAGTAGTTAAGATTTTACTCTTATAGAACTCGGTCTCAGTACTACCTGCATCAAGTTGCTCTTGTGCTTTAACGGCCATTTTCAACCAGAAATAAGCGACTGTCACATAGCCTGAGTACATAAGGTAATCCACCGACGCGGCACCAATCTCATCAGGATTAGACGCTGCTGCTTTACCAATATTCATGGTAAGTTGCTGCCACTCATCTAAATGAGACGTTAATGCATTAGTCCATGCACTGAACTGCGCTTTACCGCGAAGCGATTCGCAATATTCACGCACTTCTTGCACAAATACATTGAGCAATTCGCCATTAGAGCCCATCACTTTACGGCCTAATAAATCGATGGCTTGAATACCTGTAGTGCCTTCGTACATAGTACAAATTCGCGTATCACGTGCTAACTGCTCCATGCCCCATTCTTTGATGAAACCATGCCCACCGTACACCTGCATACCGTAGCTAGTGCTTTCTTGCGCTGTTTCTGTCAAGAAGGCTTTAACAATCGGTGTTAAGAACGCAAGCTTAGTATCTGCCAGTGTCTTCTCTTGTGCATCATCACCGTAAAGGGTCACATCAACCAACTGCATGCAGTAAGCAGCTAATGCACGGTTACCTTCTGCAAACGCTTTTTGCGTAAGTAACATACGACGAACATCAGGATGTACAATAATGGGATCTGCAGGGCCATCTTGGTTCTTACGACCCGTTAAAGAACGAAATTGAATACGATCTTTAGCGTAACGTAATGCACCTTGGAAAGACGCTTCAGAAGCAGCTAAGCCTTCAAGACCAGTACCGATTCGCGCAGTGTTCATAAAGGTGAACATGCAGTTAAGGCCGCGATTAGGTTGGCCAATCAAGAAGCCTTTCGCACCGTCGAAGTTGATCACACAGGTTGCACTGGCTTTAATGCCCATCTTGTGTTCAATACTGCCACACGCAACGCCGTTGCGATCTAGCTTTTCGCCTTCATCAGACACGTTGAACTTAGGTACTACAAATAACGAAATACCTTTTGTCCCTTCTGGCGCGCCAGGCAAACGAGCAAGTACAATGTGAACGATATTTTCAGACATATCGTGCTCACCGGCCGAGATGAAAATCTTCGTCCCCGTCAAGCTGTAGCTGCCATCGTCTTGTGGTTCTGCGCGGCATTTAAGCATGCCCAAATCTGAGCCACAATGCGCTTCTGTTAAGCACATAGTACCTGTCCATTCACCGCTAATAAGCTTCGGTAAATACTGGTTTTGAAGTGTTTCAGTTCCGTGCGCTTTAATAGTTTCCATGCAGCCTTGGCTTAAGCCAGGGTACATAGCCCACGAGTGGTTTGCACCGGAAAACCATTCAGCAATAATAGAAGAAAGTGAATAAGGCAGTGCTTGACCACCAAACTCTTCAGGGTGAGACATACTTGGCCAGCCGCCTTCAACATATTGCTGATAAGCTTCTTTAAAACCAGCCGGCGTAGTGACTTCACCATCTACCCACTTACATCCTTCTTCATCACCCGACATATTGATGGGTGCTAGGCTGTTTTCAGAAAACTTAGCCGCTTCAGAGAAGATAGCTGATACTAAATCTTCTGATGCTTCATCAAAGCCAAGCTTTTGATAATGTTCTTGATAGTTTAATAGCTCATGTGTAACAAACATGGCGTCGCGTTGTGGAGCTTTATAACCTTCCATACCAAATACCTATATAACTTCAAATAAACCAGCAGCACCCATACCGCCGCCAATACACATAGTACAAACAACGTATTTCGCACCACGTCGTTTGCCCTCGATTAATGCATGACCCACCATACGTGCGCCACTCATTCCGTAAGGATGACCAATTGAAATTGCGCCACCGTTTACGTTTAATAATTCATCAGGAATACCTAGCTTGTCGCGGCAATAAAGCACTTGCACTGCGAAGGCTTCATTCAATTCCCACAAACCAATATCGTCCATGGTTAGACCGTGCTGCTTTAACAGCTTAGGAATGGCAAACACTGGGCCGATACCCATTTCATCTGGCTCACAACCTGCTACCGCAATACCACGGTAAATACCTAATGGTTGCGCTTGGCCTTTAGCGGCAGAATGCTCATCCATAATGACAGTAGCACTTGCACCATCAGACAGTTGACTCGCATTACCCGCAGTAATACACCCGCCTTCAATCACAGGGTTCAATGAACGCAAACCTTCAAGCTGGGTTTCAGGGCGGTTACCTTCGTCTTTCGACAACGTGACTTCCTGCTCACTGGTCTCGCCGGTTTCTTTATTGAAAATGGCTTTAGTGGCCGTAATTGGCACAATTTCGTCGTCAAACTTACCTGCTTCTTGACCCGCCGCTGTGCGCATTTGGCTTTGATAAGCGTATTCGTCTTGCACATCGCGGCTAATACCGTAACGCTGTGCCACAACCTCAGCAGTTTGCAGCATAGGCATATAAATATTCTTATGCTTAGCCACTAATTGTGGGTCTACCGCGCGAGACATGTTCATGGCTTTGGTTTGAACCAAAGAAATTGAGTCTAGACCGCCAGCAACCATAATATTGGTGTCGCCAGTGCGAATACTGTTTGCGGCATTAGCAATAGCATACATACCAGAGCTACATTGTCTGTCTAACGTCATACCTGCAACGGTAACTGGCAAATCGCCAGCTAATGCAGCTAGACGACCGATGTTCATGCCGCCACTGCCTTGCGTTAGGGCAGCGCCCATGATCACATCGTCGATACTGGCAGGATCGACACCGGCACGTTGTACGGCGTTACGAATAGCATGACCACCTAATGTAGGGGCAGGTAAATTGTTAAGTGCACCTTTATAGGCACGGCCAATAGGCGTTCTTGCGGTACTTACTATTACTGCATCGCGCATAGCGTACTCCTTAGTTTTTAAATTTTGCGAAGCTACTGCGCTCTTGCGCTAGCTTGATTAATAGGTCGCTTGGTTGTAACCACATTTTTCCGTAGTCACCCAGTCTTTCAGCGTAGGTAGATAGCTTATCGACGATTTCCCCAAGGCCAACTTCATCGGCATACTGCATAGGACCGCCACGATAAACTGGGAAGCCATAGCCATAGACATAGATAACATCGATATCGCTAGACTTAGCCGCTATGCCTTCTTCAAGAATACATGCGCCTTCATTAATTAGGGTGTATAGACAACGCACCAAAATTTCTTCATCGCTTATGTCATCGCGCTGCGTAACCCCTAGGCGAGCAGCTTCTTGTTTAGCAATTTCTAGTACTTCAGGGTCTGGAATGGGAACACGGCTGCCAGCTTCATAAAGATAAGCACCCCTGCCCGTTTTAAGACCGTTACGATCTTTCTCAACTAAACGGTCTGCCACAGCACCGTATGTAGGGTCATGTGAAATAAAGGCTTGGCGAGACTGGCGTACGTAGTAACCAATGTCTAATCCTGCCATGTCACCCATAGTGAATGGCCCCATAGGCATACCGAATTGTGTAAGCACGCGATCGACTTGCTCAGGGCTTGCGCCTTCAAGCAATAAACGGTTAGCTTCACGGCCATAAGGTTCAATCATGCGGTTGCCAACAAAACCGAAACATACGCCAACCAATACCGCTACCTTCTTAATGCGCTTGGCTAATTTCATACAGGTTTTGATAACGTCAGCCGACGTATCTTCAGCTTTAACCACTTCAAGCAACTTCATAACGTTAGCTGGCGAGAAGAAGTGAAGACCGATAACATCTTGTGGACGTGAGGTACACGCGGCAATTTCATTCACATCAAGGGTAGACGTGTTAGACGCTAAAATAGCCCCTGGCTTACAGACTTTATCTAAGGTAGTGAAAACGGTTTTCTTCACTTCCATTTTTTCAAATACAGCTTCAATAACAAGATCTACATCAGCTAGGTCGTCATACGTTGTGGTGCCGCTTAACAGCGCCATACGTGTTTCCACTTGCTCTTGGGTTAACTTGCCTTTTTTGGCTGAGTTTTCATAATTTTTACGAATAAGCGCCAAGCCTTTATCTAGCGCTTCTTGCTTAAGCTCTAGCATAGTGACTGGAATACCCGCGTTCGCAAAGTTCATGGCGATACCGCCACCCATGGTGCCAGCACCAATAACCGCGACTTTTTCAATACTGCGCTCTGGCGTGCTCTTGTCGAAATCACTCACGTGACCCGCTGCTCGCTCGGCAAAGAAGAAATGCTGTTGTGCACGGGCTTGTGGGGTGTTCATGCATTCCATGAACAATTTACCTTCGTGCTTAAGGCCATCTTCAAAGGCTAATGTATATGCGCCTTTTACCGCTTCAATGCATTTTAAGGGGGCAAAAAATCCGCGTGCTGCTTTTTTCGTTTGTGCGGTAACGGCATCAAATACGCCCTGCACTTCTTCAGACATAGTCAGGGTAATGTCACTGGTACGTTTAATACAATTTTCAGCATTCAGTGACGCTAAGTATTGTTTCGTGTCTTCCAGCAAATGCTCAGGCTTGTCTGAAATCTTATCGAATACACCTGGAAGCTTCACTACCGAGGTAGGCTTACCCGTAACAATCATAGTTAGCGCGGTAGCAGGATCGGCTAAGCGCGGTAAACGTTGTGTTCCACCCGCGCCTGGCAATATGCCTAGGTTGACTTCTGGAAGGCCCACTTGGTTTCCAGCAAAGGTAATTCTGTGATGACACGCTAACGCGACTTCTAATCCGCCACCAAACGCAGGACCAGGCAATACTGCCACTACTGGCTTGGTTGCATTTTCGATTTTGTCGAGTACTTCAGGAAGGTTCGGCGATAAATCGCCACCGGAGAATTCACTAATATCAGCGCCGCCTGAAAATAGGGCGAGAGAAGAAGTGATAACAATAGCACTAACGCTGTCGTCGCTTAATGCGCTTTCAATGCCATCTATTAGCCCAACTCGTACTGCACGAGAAAGCGCGTTTACTGGCGCACTTTGCATAGTAATAGTTGCTACGCCCTGTTGGACTGTGTAGCCCACTGCCTTGTTTTCCATCTCTGTCATAACGATATCCTGTTATTCACGTTAACTGGATGTTATTGCAGTGTTGTCAATCATCCAAGTTTATTGGTGTTATAGACATTCATCACAATATTTAATATGGACAGCAACCCCTTTATTTGTGCCCAACTCCCCTTGAGCGCATATTCGATAAGGTATAAGGAAGATTTGACAGATCACCTCACTAGTGTTTTTGTTAACTAACACAATAATTAGTTACATATAATTTACATTTGAGGTGGGCAAGTATGCAAGTCTTAAAAACCCCTGAAAGTGCATTCTCTTCTATTACCGAATTTCCCTATAAGCCGAGGTACGTAAACGTTACCGATACGGTAAGTGGCGAAATAGCCATGGCTTATTATCAGTGCGGTCCCGAAGATGGCCACACTATTCTTCTTCTTCACGGCGAGCCTTCTTGGGGCTACCTTTATCGCACCATGATTCCGATATTGGCCGATGCAGGTTTTAATGTGCTCGCACCTGATCTTATCGGCTTTGGCCGTTCAGATAAGCCCACTAGGCGGGAAGATTATACCTATGCCCGCCACCTTATCTGGCTTAAAGACTGGTTTAATCAAACCGTTGAAGGGAAGGTAACGCTTTTCTGCCAAGACTGGGGGGGATTGCTAGGCTTACGGCTGGTAGCCGACATGCCCGACCGCTTTGCTGGCGTCATGGCATCTAATACCTTTTTACCTACCGGTGAGCACAAGCCCTCTGAGGCATTCTTGAACTGGCGTCGCTTCTCGCAAGATGTTCCTGTATTTCCTGTATCAGGTGTGATTAAAGGCGGAACCGTATCTACGCTTTCTCAAGAAACATTAGATGCTTACGACGCCCCCTTCCCCTCTGAAGAATATAAAGAAGGAGCCAGACAATTTCCGTTATTAGTGCCCGCCACACCTGATGATCCACAAACCCAAGCAAACCGAGATGCGTGGGAAAGATTAAAACAATTTAATACGCCATTTATGACCGCATTCAGTGACAGCGACCCAGTAACCGCTGGAGGTGACAAGCTGATGCGGTCTTTGATACCTGGCTGTCGTGGCGTGCAGCACACCACGGTAGTGAAAGGCGGACATTTCGTACAAGAAGATAAAGGCCCTGAATTGGCCGACCTTCTTATCACTTTTATTAATGCAACTGGACAAGCTTAAGGAACCACCATGGATTCATTGTTAGATTTTAGCAACAAAGTGATATTGATCACCGGCGCGGGCAGCGGTTTTGGCCGCTTATTAGCAGAAGGTTTAGGAAGCCGAGGTGCCAAGCTGGTGCTATCGGATATTAACGAAGAAAACTTAGCAGCATGTCGCGCTGACGTTGCAAGCTATACTGATGTAGTCACCAAAGCAGGCGATATTGCCAGCGAGGCATTAAACAAAGCTTTGGTGGAGTTGGCAAAAGACAAGTTTGGTCGTTTAGATATCGCCATCAACAATGCGGGCATTGCTCATGTGCCTGCCCCTATGCATGAAATGACCGAAGAGATAATAGACCTTCAGTTTGCTGTGAACGTAAAAGGCGTGATGTTTGGTATGAAGTACCAATTGCCACAAATGTTGTCGCAAAAGCAAGGGCATATCTTAAACGTGAGTTCACTTGCTGGATTAGGCGGGGCTCCAAAAGGTGGCGCTTATGCTGCTGCCAAACATGCGGTTGCTGGCGTGACTCGAACTGCTGCTGTTGAATATGGACGTAAGAATGTACGGGTAAATGCAGTGTGCCCTTTTTATAGCCCTACCAATATTTTAAATGTGGATGGTTACAACACCAAAGAGGCGCAAGCCCAACTAGGTATGGGAAGCCCAATGAAACGGTTAGGCGAGCCTCAAGAAATTGTGAATGCCATGATCCTCATGTTGTCCCCCGGTAACAGCTATATGAATGGACAAACTATTGCGGTAGATGGCGGGGTAACAGCATGGTAAGCACTTGGTAGATGTCTGTTGATGGTTTGGGGGGGCATCCAAAAGTATTAGGTCTCATACCTAAGTATGAAGAGTGATGTTTTGTTTTAGTGCGACTTTAGTTGTAATGAAGGGGAACAAACAAAACCTTCGGACGAAGCGACTTATTGGTCGCTTCTGACTTTTTTCCCAACCACAGTATACGTTTAGAGACTATACACTGAGAGCACTTATGAAAATGACACTAAGACACTTCATTACTGTAAGCAGCGTTGTTGTTGGTTTGGGCCTATCTTCGAACGGTTTCGCTAACGAACTGTCAACGCAATACGCAACGTCTTCGTCAGTACAAATATCTGGCTTTCAACATGTAAACTCTGCTCAAAATTCGCCAGTAATGGTAAAAAAAGTACGAAGCCAGTCGTCTTCTTTTGCGCTTAAACGTTTAATCTCTGTTTCAACACAGAAGTCATCTGCGTCTAACGCTACGCGCTTACTTCATACTGCATTGCCACAGGGTATTGTTGTAGCCCAGTAATAGCCTGTTAATAGCAGTCATTGCTGGTAAATGCTAACATGTCAGTAAGTATTAGCCGCCCGGTTTCTAGCTCTAGCTACCTATTTCTACGTCAGCTTATTCAAGCCTATTAACATGTACCTTTTATAGCCAACCACTCAATGCGTTGCCAAATAAACGTCGTTCACTTGTCTGCACTAACCCGCTTGTACTCTATGTCATAAGTATGCCACAATACTGCTAAAAGTCCGTTAGACATTGGTTGGAGATAGGCATGGACGTTGACCACATTAAAGTATTCATTCCCAGTAAAGATTACGAAGTATCGAAACGGTTTTACTCCCAAATTGGCTTTAAAGGTGAATTTGTTTCCGATGCGTTAACCTTATTTGAAAATGGCGATTGCCAATTTTTTTTACAGAACTTCTACAGTGAAGATTTGGCGAAAAACTTTATGCTGCAGGTTTGTGTACTGGATATTGAAACAGCACATTCATTATGTAAAAAAGCTACCGATAAGCTTAAGATTTCGGATGTTTCTATAGAAACGTGGGGGAAGGTATTTTATCTATGGGGGCCAAGCGGCGAACTATTACATATTACTGAGCTTAGAAAAACTTAGGCAATAAAAAAGCATGGCACCTAGTGGAATAATCACCTTTGGTTAGCCATGCTTTTACGCTTTAACTATTGTGCCTTTTGGGCTGTTCTCTGAAGAGGTTAATTTAAGAGCTTATTTTAAGATGCTCTTTTAAAAGCTACGGCGTAATAACCATTTTACCTTTTACTTCACGGTTCATCACTTTAGCCATGGCTTCAGTGGCACGCTCCATAGGTAAGGCCTCATCTACCACTACTTTCACTTTACCTTGCACATACCAGGTTAAAAGCTCTTGCATGTTAGCAGCAAACCCTTTTGGATCGTGCTGCGTAAACGACCCCCAAAATACGCCTACTACCGAGTAGCCTTTTACTAACGATAAGTTCACAGGGAATTGAGGAATTTCACCGCCTGCAAAGCCAACTACAAGCAATCGCCCTTCCCACGCCATACTGCGGCTACAAGCGTGGAATGTGTCGCCACCAACGCATTCGTAAACCACATCGGCGCCTTTGCCGTCGGTGGCTTCTTTAATAGCATCTTTTAAGTTCTTTTCTTTGTAATTAATAAGTATATCTGCGCCATGCTCTTTGGCTAATGCAAGCTTTTCTCCGGTAGAACAAACGGCTATAACCCTTGCCCCCATTTCTTTACCAATTTGCACTGCCGCTAAGCCAGTACCACCAGCCGCCCCCGTGACCACAAGCGTTTCACCCGGTTGAATTTTAGCACGCTGTTTTAGTGCATGATGGGCAGTAGCATGGGCAGTCACTAATGCTGCACCTTCTTTCACATCGATAGGATCCGGTAGTGGCATAACATGCGTAGCAGGTACCAGTACTTTTTCGGCAAAGCCACCTAGATTAGATAATGCAATAACGCGCTGGCCTACACTAATATGCTTTACGCCTTCACCCACTTCGGCTACCACCCCAGCCACTTCATTTCCTGGCACAAAGGGGCATGGCGGTTTCATTTGATATAAACCTTGTACAAGTAGCCCATCAGGGAAATTTACACCAGCCGCTTCTACGTTAACGACTACGTGACCTGGCTTAACTACTGGGTCATCAATTTCTTTGCATTTTAAATCGTCTATTGGTCCGAATGCTTCACATACAATCGCTTTCATAGCCACTCCTAATAATTCGTTTCTTCGCCTACCGCTCGCTTATTAATGAGCGCGGTGGTTTAGCTGTTTTGATGAATCGTTTTATTCGCAATTTGTGCCAGAGGGCGCACCATAGCGCCTAACTGCATTGCCTTGTCGCTTGATGCGTTTCCATCATGTGCACGCTTTACTACCCCTTGCAGGATGGCTGCTAAACGGAAAAAACTAAACGCGAGGTAAAACGTCCAGTTGTCTATCTTGTCGATACCCCGTCGCTTGCAATATGCATCTACGTATTCTTCTTCACTAGGAATTCCTAACGCGTCTCGGTCTAATCCACCCAAACCGGAAGCGTGGGCAATGTCACTCGGTAAACGCAGCTGCATGCATTGATAGGCTAAATCGGCATACGGGTGCCCTAAGGTAGACAGCTCCCAATCAAGCACCGCAATGACTTTAGGTGCATCAAGGTTAGACATATCAAACATCATATTATCTAACCTAAAATCGCCATGAACCAAGGCTATTTGCCCATCATCTTCAGGCAAGTTTTCTTCTAAATAAGTAATAAGCTGCTCAATGTCTTCAACATGCTCAAGCTCAGAAGCACGGTATTGCTGAGTCCACCGGCTTAACTGGCGAGAAAAGTAACTTCCTGGCTTGCCGTAACTTGTTAACCCAGCGGCTTCAATATCAACACTGTGCATAACAGCCAGCACGCGGTTCATTTCATCGTACATAGCGCCCCGAGTTTTCGGGCTCTCTACTTCCGGTAAAGCGCTGTTCCAATAAATGGTGCCTTCAACGTAGGCCATAATGTAAAACATACTGCCAATGATGTCGGCATCTTCACACAAGTGATAAACCTTAGGCACAGGTACTTCTGTATTACTTAGCGCATTGATAACGCGATACTCGCGGTCAACTGCATGGGCAGACTTAAGCAGTTTCCCCGGCGGTTGGCGACGCAGCACGTAAACGCCAGAATCAGCATTTAGTTTAAACGTAGGGTTAGATTGCCCACCTGAGAATTTCTCTGCCGACAACACCGTGCCTATTTCTGGGCACGCCTTATTTAGGTAGTGATTTAGCGTTTCTATATCTAGCGTGTGCGTAGCCACAGATACTCCTTAAGCGTTCTTTTCGGCAATCAGATTGCGACCTAGTTGCATCATGTGCACTTGGTCAGGTCCATCGGCTAGACGAATGGTTCTGGCATACGCGTACATGGCTGACAAGGCGTAGTCTTGACTTGTACCGGCAGCGCCATGCATTTGAATAGCTTCGTCAATAACCTTACAGGCCATTTTGGGTGCAACAATTTTAATAGCAGCAATAATATCTCGAGAGACCTTATTGCCGTATCTGTCCATTTTATCGGCAGCCTTCAGCGTTAGTAAGCGCGCTTGCTCAATATCACAATGCATTTGTGCAATACTTTCGCGCACAGACTGCTGTTTGCTAAGTGGCTTACCAAACGCTACACGCTGTTCTACTCGCTCGCAGGCTAAATCTAAGGCGCGCTGGGCACAGCCAATTAAACGCATGCAATGATGAATACGGCCAGGGCCTAAGCGACCTTGCGCTATTTCAAAACCGCGACCTTCACCGAGTAATAAATTACTTACTGGAACACGTACGTTATCGAACAAAACTTCAGCATGCCCTACAGGTTCATCAAAATAACCCATTGCGGCCATTGGGCGCACAATGGAGACCCCTTTCGTATCCATTGGCACTAAAATTTGTGACTGTTGCTGATGACGAGCAGCTTCAAAATCGGTTTTACCCATGACCACCATGATTTTGCAATTTTCGTTCATGGCACCACTGGTGTACCATTTGCGCCCGTTGATGACGTACTCATCGCCATCTCGGGTAATTGAGGTTTCAATGTTAGTCGCATCACTTGAAGCAACTGCTGGCTCGGTCATGGCAAAGGCAGAACGAATTTCGCCATTAAGCAGTGGCTCTAACCATTGCTTTTTCTGCTCTTCATTTCCGTATTTCGCCAATACTTCCATGTTGCCTGTATCAGGCGCGCTGCAATTGAAAATTTCTGAGCTAAACAGCACCCGTCCCATCTCTTCACACAAAGGGGCATATTCAGCATTTGATAATCCAGCGCCATAAGGCTTGTATTCCTCAGGTAGGAAAAGGTTCCACAGGCCCGCGTCTTTAGCGCGTTGCTTGAGGGTTTGCATCATAACGGGGGTTTGCCAACGATTTTCACCATTTTCTACCGCGTGAACATATTCCTTTTCAATTGGATACACTTCTTCTTGCATAAAGGCTCTTAATTGCTTTAAAAGCGTTTGTGTTCTTTCATTATATTCAAAGTTCATAACTGTCCTTATCCGCTAATAGCGCTGGTTAGCTGTATGTCACAGCGTGCAATCTATCCACAACATCTAAATGTGGTACGCTGTTGAAATTGTTCAAATGCACGCCACGAGTATTCGCGAAGCACTGAGAAAAACTCGCATTTCTGATCTGCAAGTTCATGTTAATAACCGTTGGAGCGTCGTATCCGAGTATGTGTTTTAACATCATGGCAATTGCACCACCTGAACTCACTACTAAGACTCGCTTAGCCTCTGTGGTTTGAAGCGCGCCCAGCATAGTAGCAACCCTATCTTCGAAGCCTGCCCAACTCTCATCCAATAAGTTATGGTCGAGTTCATCAGCTGCCCATGCCAGCATGGCTTTTTTAAGCAACCGGTAATATTCTGCTCGAGACGCACCTTCTGGCACTTTTTGATCTGGATATCGGGTTAAAAATGCTGTTGCCACAGCCTGAAAATTAAATTCGTTCAATTCGCTGTTGATGTTCGCTTCAGGTAAAGAACCTATTCCTTTGGCAATACCTTCGGCGGTTTCTCTGTGGCGCACCATGTCACCCATAAAAACGCTATCGAAAGTAATATCACGCTGCTTGAAATAGTGCCCGAGCCACTGTGACTGCTGCGCGCCTAAATCGCTGAGCTTGTCGTAGTTTGCTGCGCCAAAAGATGCTTGTCCGTGGCGTACTAGATAGATGTCAGTCATACTACTCTCTGATGTTATCATTATGTTAACCATGGTAAGAAAAGTAGCACCATAAGTTTAATTGATATTTTGAATGGGAATACATCATGTTAGGCTATGGGGAGTAAAGGCGACTGCACACGCCCCAATGACGTTGAAGCTGTTGGTTTTGGGTTTATTTCTACCATCGTTGCAGCGGCTTAAAATTACTGCAACACTAAGTTGTTACGTTATTTTTTGCACAATGATGCAAAGCGTAAAATTACTGCTAAGGTTCTAGCTGTAGTCAAACGACGCTATTCGTTTGAAATGGGTTAGATGTCAGGTAAAATAAAAAATGAAAAAATTGCTGCCCAAGCACACTCTCGTCGCACTAGGTGTCTCATTAGGTATTGCGGCGAGTTGCACACCTTCACTTGCTTACAGCCAAGATAGCGCCTTAGAGCATATCACCGTTCAGGCACAAAAAACGTCACAAAATTTACAGGAAGTCCCTGTTGCCGTGACCGCCCTTTCCGGCGACGATTTAATTGAAACCGTGGTGAAAGACGTCTTTGATTTGCAAAACTATGTGCCTGCATTTGGTGCGTTTCAAAATCAAAGCGTGACTAATTCAGGGTTTTCCATCCGCGGTATTGGCACATCATCACAAAATTTCGGCTTCGAATCTTCTGTGGGCTTATATGTGGACGGGGTTTATCGTTCACGGCAAAATGCCCTTATCAACGATTTAGTTGATATTGCTGCTATCGAAGTACTGCGCGGCCCCCAAGGCACCCTATTTGGTAAAAATACTGCAGCAGGTGCAATGACGCTTACCTCTGTGGCGCCAAGTCATACTGATACTGACGGATTTGTAGAAGTATTGGCGGGTAATGATTCATTATTAAGGGTAAGCGCTGGTGCTTCGTTCTCGTTGGTTGATGATATATTAGCCATGCGTATTTCAGGCTTTAAAACCGATGGTGATGGCTATATTACCGATGCCACTTCTGGGCAAAGTTTAAATAACAAAAACCGCTCAGCCATAAAGGCTCAGTGGCTTTATACGCCAACAAAAAGCGTGAGCGTTCGCATTATCGCCGATTACGGTGAATTAAATGAGCGTTGTTGCGGTGCACTTACTTGGCAAAATAATTTTCAGGCAAATGACATTCCTGGTAAATTTGGCACCGATGCGTTGTTATCTCAGCCCACCTTTAACGCCACCATTTACAGTAATGACGATTTCTTCGATTTCACCTCGTCGTTGTCCCAACCCCCTATTTCAAAAATGGAAGATAAAGGCGTTTCGGGGCAAATTGAGGTAGCCCTTAATGAGCAATGGTCTTTGGTAGGTATTACGGCTTATCGCGCCTTTGACAGCATAGATATTGTAGATACTGATTTTTCAGATGCGGATCTGTTAACTGCCACTAACGACGCAAAACAACAGTCTTTCTCTCAAGAATTAAGACTGCATTATAAAAGCGATAAAATTCGTGGCCTTGTGGGAGCCTATTACTTTAGTCAAAATTTAGATCTAACCTTTAACACCACGACACAGTCGGCTTTCGATAGCTTTTTTAGCATTGCAGGTGCTGAATTACTTCCTTTAGCAAATGCGATTGATGGACTTAGTGCGGCCACTGGCGGGTTAATAGCCCCTTCTGGGGTGGCAGCACCAAGCAATACCGTATTTATGCACACGGCAAATCAAGAACAAGACAGTGTTGCATTTTTTGCCCAAGCTGACTGGTTGCTGTCTGACACAATCACCTTGACGACTGGCATGCGTTTTACCGATGAAAAGAAGTCGATAGCTGGCCGGTACACCGAACAAGGCCCAGGTATTGATGGCTTGAGCGGCGCTCCCGAAAGCAGGCCCAATATAGGTGCTGCGGTAACAGCGTTAAATGATATTGGCGTAGCGCTCAATACTGGTACTGCAATTAGTCCAACCTCGCTAAATGCCCTAGCGCCTTTTCAACAGGCGGGATGGGGGTATTTTTTCTTGGGTTCATCAGCGGTACTGCCACGACCTGATTTAAACGAAGCAATAGATGATAGCCAGTTAACGGGCACGATAAAGCTTGCTTATCAGGCCAATAAAAACCAACTAATTTATGCCAGCTTAGCCTCTGGTTATAAAGCAGGCGGCACTAATACTGATCGTATTTTACCGTCTTTAGATGCCACTTTTGAGGCCGAAAAAGCGCGTAGTGCAGAAATAGGCTTGAAACAGGATTGGCCTGATTATGGTGTGCGGGTAAATGTTGCGGCGCATTATTCAACCATTGAAGATTTTCAAGCCACCACTTTCACAGGTACCGGTTTTAACCTGCAAAACGCAGGCGACATTCATGTGAAGGGACTGGAGCTTGAAACCACTTGGTTAATGAGTGCAAACACGGAACTTCAGCTTATTGCATCACGCACGTTAGCCAATTTTGATACCTTCAAACAAGGTACATGTTGGGTGGCCTATTCATGGCATACGGGTATTGACGATCCGGGCCGTGCGTCACCTGCCGACCCGTATTGTGCACGAGACGGTGACAGAGTGGGTTTTGAGCCTCAAAATAGCCTTTCAATTATGCTAAACCATCATTTTTTAGTAGCGAGTTACGACGCCACAATAAGCGCAGATTATCAGTATACAGGGGAAGTATATTTGGATGATTCCAACGACCCCTATAAACAGTCTGGTTCATACGAGATTATTAATGCACGACTTTCACTTCAGCTTGAGGAATGGGACACCGAAATTATTGTATGGGCTCGAAACCTTTTGGATGAAGAATATATCGCTAGAAGTGGTTTTGATGTGCCAGTGCAAGAAGGAAAACTGATGGCCTACCCAGGCGCACCTCGCTCCTATGGTATATCGGTAAGAAATCGTTTTTAACTATTGCGTTTGTTAAAACAAAAGCGATGTAACCTTAAATAAAAAGCCCCATTTATTCATCTATTTTGGGGCTATTTATCTACTTCGTGTCTACTTCGTGGCAGTTATGGACGCAGTTAAGGCGGCTTTTATGGGGCTTGCACAGGGCTTTTTATGAGGCCATGTATAAGACTGTTAAGGAGCGGTGTATATAAACTGCGTATTGCACATAACTACTTTAATGTCGGTAATTTGTTTGCCAGTACTGCATGGCACTGAGCAATAATCGACAACGCGATACTTTCTGGCAAGTCGCCGCCGATATCAAACCCCGCAGGGCTGGCGAAGAAGCCTTGAAAATCACTTTCTTTAATCCCAGCTAACGCGAATATTTCATCTTTACGGTGAATAGGTCCTAACATGGCCACGTACTTCAGCGGGTACCGAGATAACATTGCTAAGGCATTACTGTCTATTTGTCGGTGATGAGACATCAACACCGCTGCATCGATATTGTGTTCTGCCACATGCAAATTCAGTGCTTCGGCTTCTGTCGACTCGACAATAAAGTTAGCATCACCGAAGTGCTCTACCCTTGCCTGTGCTGGCCTAGGATCCCATACGCTCACCGACCACCCTTGCTGCACTGCCATCTTCACCACAAAAGTGGCATCGTATCCACCGCCAACGATAAGTAGGTGTGGAGGCGGTTCACAAGGTACTGTTAGAAAGCACTTACCGTTTTGGGTATCAAGTAAAGCGGCCGTTTTTTTAGCTTCAGGCTTCACACGAGTGGTGTTGTCAGCCTGTTCGCTGCTACTCGCTTGCTGGTTGTCGCAAACGCTAACAGAGGAGGAAAGTTCGCCATTAACTTCTTGCTTCCATAAACAAGGTTGCCCGCTCACCAAATATGAATACACAGTATGTAACTGTAAATAGTGATTATCATTAGTTATAGGTAACAGCGCTAAATGTACAACCCCGCCGCAGCCTACACCTAGTTTAAAGGCAATGTCTTCTTCATCGTTATCATCATAAACTGCTGTACGATGCTTACCATCTTGCATTACCCGCTGGGCTTGTTTGTTAATGTCTGATTCAAGGCAGCCACCACTTAACACACCTAGTTGATGCCCAGCATTGCTGAACAACATGACAGCCCCGGCTTTCCTGTAACAAGAGCCTTCCGTCTTATATATAAGCCCCAGCACCCACTGGTGGGCATCCTTTAGCGGATGCCACTGGGCTAAAAGGTGTATTAGCTGATTACTCATTGCTCAGTAGATGCCTGAACAATAAATTGCGCTAACGTATCTGGGTCTTGTGCACCTGCAACACCGCTATTACCAATCACAAAAGTAGGTACGCTTTGAATACCACGTTGCAACCATAAGTTCTCGTGCTCTCGAACCACATCTGCATAAGTTTGATTGGCAAGAAGTTCACTTACCTCTTGCTCGTTTAGCCCCACAGACACCGCTTCGTTGACTAACACGTCTATATCATTCACGTTTCTTCTTTCACTGAAATAGGCGGCAAATAAGCGTAATTTTAGCGCTTCTTGCTTACCGTTTTCCCCTGCATAGTGCAGTACTTGGTGTGCATTGAAGGTATTCGCCATACGCATGCCGTCGAAGTAATCAAACTTAAAACCAACCGATGCACCTGCATCAATAAGTTGTTTTCGGTTTTGATCACTTTGTGCTGGTGTAAGCCCGTATTTTTCCATTATATGTTCACGAACATCTTGCCCTTCTTGCGGCATGTTCGGGTTAAGTTCAAACGGGTGAAATTGAATAGTTACTTCTATATCGTCTAATTGCGCGATGGCTTTTTGTAGACGTTCGTAACCAATAATGCACCAAGGGCAAACTACGTCTGACACCATATCTATCGTTACTTTTTTCATTGCACCTCCAGCGCGAAGCCATAAATATTGTTGGTTTTTAAACACCTACTAAATGAATAATGTATTGTAGGGGTGAACCTTTCAGCTTCAACCAACATTGCTATTTTTACCGACCAATTCATCAAGTTCTTCGTTCACTAACTTCACAACAGCGTTAGACCACAATTGATAGCCTGCAACTTGCGGATGAAAGCCATCTTCAGCCATGTATTTGAGCGTGTTGTCTGATTGATCATTACCTATTGGGTTTAAGGTTAGTGTGAGTACGTTAACCCCATGATATTTGTTCACCAGCTTAAGCAAGGCGGTATTGAGGTACTTCGCTCTTTGCCCTAACACCCAACGTAACGGTTGGGGTAGCGCGGGAAATTCGTGCATAGGAGGCAGTGCGGTAAATACCACCAACCTGCACTGGTATCGCGCTTTTAGTATTTCGATTATTTGCGTGACATTACTACGCCACCGGCGCCAGGACGTAAAACCTGTTACATCATTTACCCCTATTGAAATAACCGCCACGTCGAACGATCTGCATTGAAGAGGCGTGTCGAAACTATGGGTAGAAGTGATTGTTGATAGGGACGTTGAATTAGCATAATACGTAGGATCAAGGTTGGGTTTAGCCCGCTGCAACATGGATAACAAATCCGTACTGTTAACCCCTGTCTTGGCCTTTAACTCCCAATTAACGCAAAAGTTTTCCGACAAACTGTTAATTAACCAGCCAGACAGTGCTTGTTCTTGAGTAGATACTCCCACGCCAGCGGCAGCGGAATCTCCTGCAATAAGCAACGCCAAGGGAGCCTTCATTTTCTGACAGCTTACCGGAACGCCGCTATGTGCATCGCCTTTAAGATGCACCTTGTTGGGGACATTGCTAGCGCACTGGCAACAACCCACTCTTTTACCGGTAGGTTCCGGTAATTTGAGCGTTTTTTTCCTTACTAGCAGGCCTTGTACTAGTAAAATTGGAAAAGTGACTATAATGAGTATGTTTAAGAGCAAAACCTTGAACGAGATCAATAAACACCTTACTAGTTTGCATTATTATCAATGATGAAATGGGTTTACCACGAAAGAAAGACCCTCTGTATAAGTGTCTTTCGCTACTTTACTAGCAAACTAAGCAGAAAATAACTATGAATTCGCCAATTGATCGCGCCACAAGTACAATTACAAAATATGCACAACAGGCGCCACGTTACACTTCTTACCCTACTGCGCTTAAATTCGAGTCGGTGAACGACGGGTTATTAGAGAGCGCGTCTGAAAACTGCGGCGCCGATACCATAAGCTTATATATTCACATCCCTTTCTGCGAACAGCTTTGCTATTACTGTGGCTGCAATAAAATAGTAACTCGCCACAACGAAAAAGCCGACCATTACCTTAGCTATATTGAAAAAGAGATGGTAGCGAAAAAATCGCTTTATAAAGATAAAAAAGTAGTCGCGCTTCATTTAGGTGGAGGATCTCCCAGTTTTCTTTCAGCAATACAACATACTTATTTAATGTATTTGATTAAGAAACACTTTCTTATTTCAAGCGAAGCAGAGTTTTCGATTGAGTTAGATCCTAGAAATGTGACCTGTGAATACCTAGAAGATTTAAATGAGTTAGGTTACACCCGCGTTAGCTTTGGTGTACAAGATATAAATGTAGATGTTCAGCAGTCTATCAATCGGGTTCAAAGTACGGCGCACATTGCCAGTTTAGTGTTTGATGCAAAAAACATAGGGTATACCTCGGTTAATCTAGACATAATTTATGGTTTGCCCAAACAAACTATGGAGAAGTTTCGCACCACGGTAGTAGCAGTAAAAGCCATGTCACCGGACAGAATCTCTCTTTTTAGTTATGCCCACTTACCCGACAGATTTGCCGCCCAACGCAAAATACCGCTAGATACTCTACCCACCCCGGATGAAAAAGCGGCAATGCACCAAATGGCAGTAGAAAGTTTTTCTAAAACAGGCTTTGAAATGATTGGTTTAGATCACTTTGCGAAGCCCAGCGATACCCTAGCCATGGCTAAGCATAACCATGTATTACACCGAAATTTTCAAGGCTACACCACGCATAAAAACAGTGATTTACTTGGTTTGGGCGTATCTGCCATTAGTACAATTGGCAATGCATATGGCCAGAATCCTAAGCAACTCAAAGACTATTACAACCGGTTGGACAACGACATTCCGCTAACCGCTAACGGCATTGCGTTAAGCCTAGACGATCGCATCCGCCGAGACGTGATTATGTCTTTAATGTGCAATTTGTATTTAGACAAAAAAGACATTGAAGATAAATATGGCATAAAATTCAATGGCTATTTCTGTATTGAATTAACGAGCCTTAAATCCTTAGTGACCGACGGTATTATTGAGCTTAGTGACCGATATATTAATGTGCCCGATAAGTCTCGCATTTATATAAGAGCAATATGTGCAAGGTTCGATGCTTACCTAAATAAAGATCATCATATCTCTCGCTATTCAGCGGCAATTTAGACAATGGGAATATAAGGCTGGGAATTTAGACCTAGAAAACTTAGATCTAGAGAACTTAGATCTAGGAAGTTAGTACCTAGGAATAGTAAACGCTGCACTTTAAAACGCTTTGCAAACCTACTGAAGTTTGAACCTAGCCACCACGGATAAACCAGGTTCAAGTTTCAACCTTTCAATCGACAAGGTGCTTACTCTGGCATACAACACTTGATTACCATGAGTTAGCATCACGATTGCGGTTTGTAGTTGCTGGTTTTCAGATTGCGGTATTTCAGGGTGGTAAATTTCCACTACTTCGCACGGTAACGCGTTTAAGATACTGCTAGAGGGCACATTCACTTTTGTATTGGTATCGATACTCACCTCGCTGGCAAAAACGGCTATTTTTCCTCGCTGCTGATGCTGGTCAGTGCTCAACCCTTGCTCGTCTTTATTATTTGTATTCAGTTTACTATCACATTGCACGGTAGCTTTGGCGTACAATATATTGCCGCTTACATTCAAACGCGTAAACGGGTGAGGAAAATCATCCGAGTTCTTAATTATCTCACCTTCTAAAATGGCACAGGGGTTTTCTACGCTTCCTTGGCTAGCGATTTTCGCCATAACGTAAGCTACTGAACCCGTCGCCTCTACCTCGCCATCAACAACAGATATCAGCCCATCACAGAATAGAGCCAAGTCTTGAACATCGTGAGACACCATGATCAATTTTATATTTAGGCGCCCACAGGTTTTGACTAGAAATCGTAGGATTTTGCTGCGTAAAGCCGCATCTAATGCGCTTAACGACTCATCAAGCATCAGCACATCTGGCCCATTAACCAATGCACGCGCTAATGCCACCCGCTGCGCTTCACCACCTGAAAGGCTGTCTATTGATTTATGCAGTAAATGTTCGCACTCACAACCAGCAATAGCATGCTCAACTTTTAACGCCTTTGAGCCAGCATGACGTTCGGCCAGTGCTAAATTGCCTTTTACATTTACATGAGGAAATAGCATAGGCTGCTGAAATACCAAACCTACCCGCACGCGGATGGGCGCGCTATTTACGTTTATTGCCTTGGTAACTGAATGCGCGTTAACTGTTGCGCTAGCAATAGGTTTAGCGTCTTCAGCAAACCAATTAACACTTACTGATGCTTCTTGTTCGAACCCAGCTAGCGCACGAAGCAAACTGCTTTTGCCTGCGCCTGATGGCCCAGTAATACCCACTACCTGCATGGAAGATGGTAATGCGGCTTTCGCACTAATGCGGTTTACTAACGAGACATTGAACTCCAACCTTGTCCTCCTTTTCCATTAAAGCGATACAGCAGCGTAAGCAGTAAAAATGAAAACAATAGTAGCCCCAACGAAAGTGCATGTGCTTGGCCATATTCTAAGGCTTCAACGTGTTCATACAATGCAATTGAGAGCACTTGGGTTTCGCCTGGAATATTCCCCCCAATCATTAACACCACACCAAATTCACCAATGGTATGCGCAAAGCTAAGACCGAATGCCACTATCAACGGCGCTTTGCACAAAGGAAGTATGATGCTGAAAAACGCCTCTATTTTTCCAAAGCCTAATGAATGCGCCACTTCAACATACCGTTTATCGAGTTGAGTAAAGCCGCTATACAAGGGCTGCAGCGCAAAGGGTAATGAGTAAATAAAAGAGCCTATCACTAAGCCTTCAAAACTAAACGCTAGCTGATGGCCTGTGAGCCATTGCCACCCTTCCCCAACTGGGCTTTGGGGCGAAAAAGCCACCAACAGGTAAAAGCCGAGCACGGTGGGTGGAAGCACTAAAGGTAATGCAAGTACCGACATGAATACGGGTTTTAATTTATGTTGCCAATTTGCCAACTTCCACGCCAGAGGAGTAACCAATACCATTAACAGCACGCTGGTTAAAAAGGCCAGTTTTAGGGTTAACCCTACCGCAGCAAAGGCGCTATGTTCTAGCATTTATGGTATACCCCTAGTGACTCTGTTATCTACTCGCTTGTTCTCATTAATACTGGAAGTTACGCTAACCGATAATGAATCATCAGCGGGTTGATAGCCCCAATTGGGCAAATTTCCCTGTACGTCTAATGACAATAAGTAACGAGCAAATGCAGATGCTGCGGCTTTTCTGTCGGCTGCGGCGGTAACTGCAAGGCTTTGTAATATTGGTTGATGTAGGGTGTCGGGAATGAGTATTGCCCCATCGCCTTCGACCCCGCTTTCGACATAAGCATTGCGCCCAGAAATATTTTGCTCATCAGCCTCATTTATTCGCTTATCAGTCCAATTAATTCGCTTGTCAGCTAGGGCGAGGGAGTATGCCACCAAGGCATAATCGGCGTTACCTGTAGTAAAAAACTGATAGGTTTGAAGTACGTTTTTACCCATCACAATATGGGGGGAAACAGCATTCCACTGATTGGTATTAACAAGATACTGCTTTGCTGCGTTGCCATAAGGAGCAAGTTTAGGGTTAGCGATAGCCAGCTTTTTCCCAGCCAATGCCCCAGCAGTAAAGTGTGGTGTTGAAGCGGTAGTATGAGAAGACAGAAAGGCCAACCTACCTTTAGCGTAAACATGCACATCTTCAGCGCTAACACGCCCTGCCTTTATCAACGCATTGGGCCTGGCTGTATCGGCAGAGAGGAATACATCAAATTGAGCACCATGAGTAAGCTGCGCAAATAGGGTTCCACTGGAAGAAACGGTAACACTGACTTCTTGCCCGGTTTTCTTGAAATAATCATTGGCGATGGTGCGTAAAGGTTTAGCAAAATTTGCGGCTACAGCAATTTGTAATGGCGAAGACAATATGGGCACTGCCGTGTCATAAGTGGCGACATCTTCCTTAGAAGCGACTACTTCATGGTGTTCATCATGCTGATGGTTGTTTTTGGAAATAGCATTATTATCAGCAATGGCATTTTTATAAGCGTAGGTCTGTTCATATGAAGAGAGAGTAGTGTCTGATACTGCCGCATTACAGACAAGACACAGAGTAAAAAAAACAACGGATAGAAACGCACCCGCGCGGCCTTTAGGGTTACCAACTTGCATGCTTAAAAACGCGGGGGAAATTCTTAAATACGTGAGTATCATTTTTAAACACGCCGGTATCTTTGCGCCAACCGCCATTGCTATTTTTCTCTCAACCAGGCCAAAGCGGCCTTGTCGTCTGAGGCTTTTACCTCAACCCAACGAGAATTATCTCGGGTGAACTCTTTTTTCCACAAGGGGACAGATTGCTTAAGCATATCCATTAAAAAGTTAGCGCCTTCAAATGCCGCAGCGCGATGGGGTGCGGCAGTGCCAACCCAGACTATTTGCTCGTCGTTATATAATCGGCCAACACGATGAACCGCGCCTGCCGAGGTGAGCGAAAATCGAGTGATGGCTTCTTGCACTAAGTTGGTTAGGGCTTGCTCTGTCATGCCAGGGTAATGTTCAAGCTCAATACCTAAAATATTACCATCGGCATTGTTGTCTCGTACCAAGCCGGTAAAAGTAACAATAGCGCCTACATTGCCTTTGGCTTTTTGGCTAGCTTCTTGGCGTAAGCGATTGTATAACCACTGTTGATCGAAATCGGCGTCGCCAATTAATGCGAACATGATTACCCCCCTGTTACTGGTGGGAAAAAGGCAAGTTCGTCACCTGGTTGCACATGAGTTTGTATATCGCACAGTTGCTGGTTTCGCGCCATTAATACACTGCCATTCTCGCTACCAGCAGAGGCACCAAGGGCTTGCGACCATTTGTCACTACGGCTTTTTAGCAAGGTAATAACGTCACCCATGGTGATGGCACTTTCAGGCAGCGTTAATGTAAAGCTACCTTCTTGGGTAATTTCACGTAATTGCGCAAAGGTTTTCACGGTTACATTCATGTTGAGTCCTATGAAGGTAAATTACTCACCTAATGTTTTATTGTCGTTGGTGTGGCTGCTAGCCGGCTCATCGATGCTTTGCCAATGACCCGTTTTACCCCCTTTTTTATCGAGTACCTGAATGCCTTCTAAGCGCATACCAGGGTCGATAGCCTTACACATATCAAACAAGGTAAGCAGGGCCACGTTCACACCGGTAAGGGCTTCCATCTCTACCCCTGTTTTGCCACTTAGTTTACAAAAACAGGTGGTTTTTATGCGGTTATTTTCGGGCTCGATGGCAAAGTTTACATCTACTTTCGAGAGCGCAAGAGGGTGGCATAACGGAATGAGATCGGCGCATCGCTTTGCCCCCTGAATACCTGCAATACGCGCAACGGCAAATACGTCGCCCTTGGCAATAGTGGCATTGCTTATTTGGTCGATAACCTCTGGACTGGTATATAAATACCCTTGGGCAGTGGCTTCTCTGACGGTTACTGCTTTATCGCTAACATCCACCATGTTAGCTTCGCCGCCTGCATTTAAATGACTAAATGTGGCCATTACGACACCAAGTGTTTAACGAAATTACAGGGTTTAAAATCGACATCTAACTGGCTAGCAATAATTTTTTCCCAACCGGTTTTACAAGCGCCTGTAGAGCCGGGTAAGCAAAAGATGACAGTATTGTTGGCAAAACCAGCAATAGCGCGAGACTGGATGGTAGAAGTACCAATTTCTTGGTAGCTTACCTGGCGAAACAATTCACCAAAGCCATCGACCTGTTTATCGAACAACACACTGATAGCTTCTGGCGTAGAGTCTCTGTGGGTGAAGCCCGTGCCACCAGTAATTAATATACCGTTAATATCGGGGTTTGCTATCCACGCCGACACTATAGCGCGCTGCTGATAGATATCGTCTTTTACTAAGGCTCTGTCGCCTAAGTTATGCCCCGCAGTATTTAATGCGTTAGTTAAATAATCCCCTGACTTATCATTTTCAAGTGTGCGGGTGTCAGAAATGGTAAGTACCGCCAAATTAAGCGGCTGACTAACTACAGACATAAGAAATCCTAAATTGATATGCGACATTTATTCAGGCTTTGATAAAGTACGCCTAAATTAATACATCATGTTACGTTCAGCTTACCACATTGATGTATGCGGCAACATATACTGCGCCAGCGGCGCTCCGGTTTTTTAGTCAGACGCTGAGCTGTTATAAAGAGTCGATTTTATAACATGCTGCGCCCAACCTGAAAATTGTTGTGGATTGGGAGCATGACTCATTGCCTTGTACCAATATGAATTAAAAATAGTGGTAAAGCTAAAAAGCACAACGTAAATAATACAATTTATCTATGAGGGTAAAAGGATTGTATTCAATAGCTTGGATGTCAATTACTTGGGCAACCAGTTTCCTTTTTGCTACTGTGCCTTACTTGCTCACTTATTTTTACACTAAGGTTAATGCGTAAATGAAAACCCCGCTATCTACTAAGCAGGTAATGCGATACAACCGGCAAATTGTACTGCCTCAAGTTGATATTGATGGTCAGGAATTGTTGGCGTCGTCTCGCATTCTAATAATTGGTGTAGGCGGTTTAGGTAATGCGGCGGCCACGAACTTATGTGGCAGTGGTGTGGGCAAAATTACGCTGATAGACAACGATATTGTTGAGCATACCAACCTCCCCCGCCAAACCTTGTTCGATGAAAGCCAAGTTGGACAGTCAAAAGTGATGGCAGCGAAAGTCAGACTATCGCAAATGAATAGCGATTGTGAAATTGTCAGTATTGAAGCGAGTTTGCTTCAAGACAATATGCCACTTACTGCTGGAAACCGCGCGGGAGAAGAACGCACTGAGACAAACAGCGCAGAGGAAGGGGCTACTAAGACAGGTGCGACTGAATTAGAGAAACCTGAAATCAATACCCACAAACTGTTTGGCGAGCACGACATTGTGCTTGATTGCACCGATAATACTCAAAGCCGCGACCTTATAAACCGCTTGTGTTATAAACACGGCGTTCCTTTAATTTCTGGGGCAGCCATTCGCTTTGAAGGTCAATTATTCGTAGCTAAACCCGGCGAAAGCCAATGCTATGCGTGTTTACGTAGGTTATTTAGCGCGCCTGAATTAAGCTGTACCGAAGCAGGTATTTTTTCGCCCATCGTGAACATTGTAGGGACCTACCAAGCACTGCTTGCCATGCAGGTATTAATGGGAGTAGGTTCAGTTCCGGTAAATACCTTGTTGACCTTCGATGGTTTGCAGCATGAATGGCAACAATGGACGCTACCCGCCACACTGCAGTGTGATGTTTGTGGTAATCAGAATAAAGATGTTGATGAAGGTTAGCGCATATGAGTAACAAAAGTATTAGCATGGGCGTTTTATAAGTTCCTGCATAAGTACTTATATTGGCACTAATATAAGCGCTAGCATTAGCGCTAACGAGAGCATCAATAACTAACAACGACATGAATAACAACGAATTAAAAAGAGAGAGTTATGACAACTGAGGTTGTTAAGCAGCATATTGTCGTGGCGCAAAACGCCTCTGGCAGAAACATGAATGTGCCCATTTACAGAATGCGAGGCGCAAGACCCGGCCCCACCGTATACATTCAAAGTTCGATACATGGCGCCGAAGTGCAAGGTAACGTAGTGATATACCACCTTATCCAACGCTTAAAAGACATGGATATTTGTGGTGAAGTTATCTTGGTACCCAATTGCAACCCGGTGGGCACTAATATAAAAGCCGGCGAATACACCATGGGCCGCTTCGACCCTGTCAACGGCACCAATTGGAACCGAGGCTATCATTTTGACAAAGACAGTGTTGAGCAATTTGCTAACACCGTTACCCCAGAAGAGTCGGTACAAGGCATAAAGCAGCGTTTCAGAGCGTTTTTATCAAACGCGATAGATACTAAGCTTGCCACACCTTGGGGTTTGGGCTTAGCACAGCAGCTAAACTTAAAACTACAGCAATTAGCGGTGAACGCTGATTTTGTACTGGATTTGCATAACGGCCCTGTTTCAACACGCCATATTTATGTGCCTGAGTATGCTAAGCCTAGCGCTAGTTTGTTTAACATACCCCATTGTATTTTTATTCCCAATGTTTTTGCTGGCGCATTAGATGAAGCTACTTTTTGCCCATGGTGGACGCTACAAGAAAGTATTGAGGCAAACCTGCAGCGAAATATTGAGTTTAACGTTGAAGCTTTTACGCTTGAAATGGGTAGCCAAGAGGTGATTAATTTCACCGAGGGCGATGTGGATGCACTTAGTATACTCAGTTACCTAAATGCAAAAGGCGCACTGCACAATTGTGATGTTAAGCCTAATGATATGACTCGGTTAGGGGTAATGCTAAAAGACTATAAAACCCTGTTTACTGACTGGGGCGGCATGGTGGAATACCTGGCAAAACCGGGGGAAAGCATTAAGGCTGGTGAGCCCCTTGCGAAAATTCTAAATATTGACGAGCTTGATAACGATAATGGCAGCCGCTTATTAAACGCTCCTTGCGATTTAATCCCTATTTTGCACTTTCCGTCTGCATCGGTATTAAGTGGCACACAGCTTTATAAAGTATTTACTAATTACGAAACGCTCACCTAACAAAGGTGAGCAGCATGGCGCTAGTGGTCAAATGCGCCTTTTTGTAAAAAATGAACAGTTTGCTTTGCCACTTCTTCGCTATATCGCATTTGAGAATGGCCAACGTCGATGGTGATAAAATCAGTCATGCCTTCCAATTTAGTAGACTCTACTGATACCAGGCCATCGTTTGGCCCGTTGAACCTGTCGTTCGTTAAGCCTAACGGCTTGGTGCCCGCAATAATGCCAATAGTGAAATCTACCGCATCAAGGTTATTGCCCAAGCTTCTAGTGCCAGTGACTAACGCACGGCTAATTCCCCCACCTAGGTTCATTAACCAGCTGTCATTATAATGATCGGCTAATTCACTGCCTTTGTTTGGTGTACCTACCAGTACTACCTTTCCCACGTTCACGGCTTCTAAGGCTTCTTCATGGTTTTGCAAGTATGCTCTAATGACTAAACCACCAAGCGAGTGCCCTACAAAATGTACTTTGGGGGCATTTTGTAGGCACACATCTATTTGGCTGGCTGTTTCATCTAATACCGAAGCCACACTCACCCCGATGGTAGCGTAGTCTAATAGACATACTTTATAGTTCGCGTTCTCCAACCGCTTAGCAAAACGCCACATTGCCCAATCACTTCTACCCAACCCGAGGGCTAGCACAACAATCTCATCATCTGCTTGGTAATTAAGCGGCTTCGCTTCAGAGGTAGCACAACCCGTAGTTAGAAAAAGCACTAGCAATAAAACCGTTAAAACAATTGTTCGGAGCATCATTTAACCTACATTTTTACGCACCTAACCGATAACATATAACTCTTTTTGAGTTTAGTTCGGCGAATTTCTCCCTTATGAGAGTTCCACCACGAATAGGCAAGTGTTCTTGCAAAAGCCTCTTTTTCAGTGGCATTACTGCTTGTCCAAAACTCAGTATACATGCCTTGGGTTATATACCAATTACCAAGCTTTACACCCGCTGGCGTAGCAGAAAATTTATACTTATTGACTTGGGACTGGTCAAAACGCTTAAACAAAGTATTTGGCTGCGCAGCTTTAAGTGTAATAGCCACGTCTTTCTCGCCTCTCCATCCTTCTTTATCAAGATCTGATTCGACAATACCAATAGCTGTCTCTAGCGATTTCCAGTCTTCATCTGATGCCACACGCCATCCCGCAGGACAAATATTTCGCGAGTTGGAAACATCATTCCAATGATAAAGCCTGCCATAGCTTGATAGATTTTTGTCGTTATCATCCGGGACGAAACCCGTATTAACCGGGGTACCGTCCTGAAATTTAGTCGACCTTAAATTCTCAGCCAGCCAGACTCTATCGCCAATTTTCACAGTGCGATAAACATTACCCTCAATATCTTGTATTAAGCTTTGAGCGGAGTTTTGTTCAAAGCTTTGAGCAGCCTGTTGAGTATTGCTTAACTGACTACTATTGTTAGCCGATGAATTCATTGTTATTAACATACTGATACCCACACCAAAAATTAATTTTTTCATCTTTGAGCCTAAGCATAAAGCGCCTGTCTTATTAAATTAAAGCGGCCAGTTAATAGCAGTTTCTTTCTCAGAAAGCGCCCACAACCGAGTTAACGCGTCTTTCTGCACAACAAATGATTCAAGCTTACCCTCACCTACCGGGCCACCAAAATTCATTAGCCCCGTTGGGCCATAATAAGCACGCTCTTTTAAGTTTTCTTCGGTGGCACACATTACCTCTGGGTACGCGCCCTTTTCAGCCGTTTGCGCCAGGCCGATCTTAACCATAAATGCCCACGAAATTCGGGTCATTAAACTCGCGCTTTCCCTAATAAGGGAAGTATTAGAAGCCCCAGGGTGACAAACGTATACCTTCACACTTTTTCCAGCGGTTTTATTTTGCCTTGGAGTTCATAGGCAAACATCATTTGAGCTAGCTTACTTTGGCTGTACACTTTATTTGGATGGTAGTTCTTATCCCAATTCATGTCATCGAATTGAATGGCTCTTAATCCCATTTTGTGGCCTTCACTAGACACCACTACAATTCTGCCTTTTGATGCTTCAATTCTTTCAAAGAGCAAACCACATAATAAAAAATGACCGTAATGGTTTACCCCTAACTGACTTTCAAACCCATCGACAGTTAGCTGTTGTGTGGAAATTTGAGCAATTGCACCATTACACATAAGCGCATCGATTTTAGGCACCTTTTCTAGTATTTCTTGCGACGCGCCCCTTACTGACGCCAATTCCGCTAAATCTAATGGTATAAAACTGACTTTAGCTTCATCACCAAACTCGGTTTGTAGCTTGGCGATGGCAGCTTCTGATTTGCTAGGGTTACGATTTAGCATTACCACGCTCCCCCCTTTCGATAGCAAGATTCGCGTAGCCTGAAACCCCGCCCCACTATTTGCGCCAGTGATTAGAAACGTTTTTCCCGAAAGAGACCCCAAACGCTCGGGAGTCCAACCTTTAGGGCCAAATGGGTTATTCGTCGCCATAAAATTACCTGCCAATGTTGATTATTCAGTCACCGCTTTGCTTGTGGTAACCCGCGTTAGTCTTTGTGACGTGCTTTACATTCAAACCGCACTATAAAGTGCATTATAGTGCTTGAAAGCTAGATTTATCAGGCGTAATAATCGCTAAAAAATGCCTATTTGTATCAATAAATTTATTTTTAGGTTTACTTACAGTAAGAGGATTACTATTGCGGAATTTGAGATTTATTAGACAAAAATTACTTTGTAAAAATACTGTTTATTTACACAGTTAAATATTCAGTTGCATAAGTCCGATTTATTACGGAATTTTTCCGCCTTTCTTGTGGTGTGCTTTAGGGGTTATCATTAATGACTTGCCAATCAGGAGCTTAAAAAATAGACTGGGATAATAAATCAATGAAATATGGAAATTTTCCACCTTGCATAAAGGATTTTTTCCGTACACTAAATTGTTATGTTCTTTAATGAAGGGATCTTAGCTAATTGATTAAATATAGAAACTTTCGAAAAAGCTTAAAGATTGGAAACCTATCAGGACTAGAAAGTGTTTTTGTGGAAATTCTACTCGGCATAATTTTCTTCATTATCGCTCTACACTCGTTTAAATCTGAGATGCTTATTGTTGCTATACCGTTGGGTCTGCTCAGTGTAGGCTGTACATCAGCTTCTGTTATTTCTTTATATTTCTATATCAAGCTTAGACCACGAAGCCAGAAAGGTAGCGAGTGATTAATCGGCACGAACATAACAAGCAAATTAAGCTCGCTCCCTGCGGTCACTGGGACAATTACTCGTTGGCGGCTGCGCCATTTTCGCCAACGAGTAATTGCCCCTTATTAGGGTGTTATGTGCAGGTTTAATTTATGAGGGTTAAATGGATTATTTCTCTTCATGCTCATGCGAAGCCGTTCGCGTAAAACTATCACTTCCTAGGTCAATCGAAAGCTATCAACCTAGAGAATGTGACTGCGACTTTTGTAAGCATCATAGTCTTGCGTACATATCAGATCCGCTTGGAAAGTTAAGCGTTAACTCAAGTGCCTCAGTCAATTTTTTAAAGCAAGGTTCAGAACAAGCCTCCTTTATTCAATGTTCTAGATGCAACCAAGTCGTGGCGGTTTTTTACGATGCAGAAAAAGTTAAAAAAGGTGCTGTATCCGCTACTCTATTTGCCAATCGTCATTCTTTCAATGAATATCAAACCACTTCACCTAAATTGTTGAGTTCGGCAGATAGACGTGAGCGTTGGGGTAATTTATGGTTAACTGTGGTTTTAGAAATAAGCGAAAACACATAACAAAAAAATCAAGTTCGCCCGCTGCGCGGGCTGGGACGCAAACACGCAGGGCGGCTTCGCCATTATGCCCTACGTGCCTGCGCCCCTTATTTAAAAGTTAGAACCACAGGGAACAATAGTGAAAAATTTAGCTGCTTTTATAGTTTTGTTTTGGAGTGTGTTTGCTACTGCGAGCAATACGATTCAATGGAGTAACTTGGCAACAATCGACCAAGAATCCATTAGGTTCACGGCCAGGGAATATATTCAGAATGCCATGCCTGAGCTCAAAGGCGTTGAAGTTAAATTGCTTAATGTCAGTGCAAGCTACGATTTCAGACATGAACATTCGAATTTGCAAGTAATGTTCATGCATTCAATGTCCTTTGTGGAGGGCGAAAGTGAACAACAAGTAGTTTACGTTGATGACAAACCACAAGTAATTGAAATGAATAAGATTCAATACATTTTCATCGACTTTCAAAGAGGTGGTGAGCCTACTCAGCATAGAGTTGAGAAAGTCCCTTTCCATGGCTCTAAACAAGAATTTTTGGAAGAGTTCAGCAGGTTCTAACAAACGCATTAATCACTCGCTTCGCTCGTTGGGGACAAAAACACGTAGGCTCCCTTCGCTTCGCTCGGTATCATAGCCTACGTGTTTTTGCCCATTATGCGTGCCGTTATATTGCAGGAGTAACATGGAAAGTCAGCTCGTAGTTTCATCAATATGGGAAGATGAATCTTTATTTGAAATCTCTATATTCGGTAGCAATGGGCAGTTCTCTGGTCAAGCAGATTGCTATACAAATAGAGAGGAGATTGATCTTCTGGGAAAGCTTCTTGAGAAGTTTCCTCGTAACACAAAAGATGAGTTCGAGTTCAAAAGCCGTTCCACCCCCGATCTTTCATATTTCTCCATTCATGCTTTCTGTATAGACAATTCTGGACATACAATGTTTGCTGTTACTATTGCTCACATCGAATCTTTCACAAATGTCAGAAACGAAAACTATAAAGTTAACTTTGATATGAAAGTCGAGCCTCAAGCAATTTGTAACTTTGGGATGCAGCTTCAGCGCCTAGCGGTTAACCCTCTTGGTAAAACAAAGGCTGTATTGAAAAATGCATTATAACAAAAAAATTAAGTACGCCCGCTGCGCGGGCTGGGACGCAAACATGTGGGCTGGCTCACTTCGTTCGGATTTTAGCCCACAGGTCTGCGCCCCTTATTTAAAAGTTAGGTAACAGATGGATTTGAGTTCAATAGATTTAGCAATAAAGTACCACTCGTTAGAAGACGAAGAATGGGCTAAAAACGGCGGCACTTCAATCATCATCGCTGCTGGTAAGTTTGTTTTTAAAAACAGTGAGTTTAAAACCGCTAAAGAGTTAATAGCACACATTGAGCAACAATCCCCTAAGAATGTATTAGTTCTGTACGACAACGATACCGTTCCAACAGTCATTGTATCTGTAGTAGATCAGTGTAAAAAAGCTAATGTAGGCAAGTTAGTAATAAAGAGCATCGAGGGATATGGACGCTAAGTTACCTAACAAAAAAATTAAGTCACTCACTTCGTTCGCTGGGACGCATACACGTGGGCTGCTTCGCATTATAGCCCACGCGTCTGCGCCCCTTATTTAAAAGTTAGGTCTTCAAAATGGAATTTTACACTTCGTCTCTGAAATGGTTAAACGGTAACCAAGGCGTTTTAGCCGTCATAATATTCCTTTTAACACTTCTATTCGGATGGATTAGCGGAATATTTCGCGCTCTTCAGAAAAAGCCAAGGTTCAAATTATCGCTAATACCTGGCCCAACGTTCACAACAACGACTATTACAGGACACTTAGACAACGGAATACCAACACATAAAACAGCCATTGCTCTGTATTTAAGCGTTGCAAATATTGGAAGCGCTCCTTCTGAAATTAAATATGTTAAGGTCGGATACCATTGGGATATAAAACCATTCCGCAAAGAGTGGTTTAAATATAGGTTGGGCTGGTTTTGGCTAGACTTTCAAACTGCAGCATTAGAGGATTTTCATTGCGAGATCGGGGACAAGATTAAAGTATTCCCTTTTTTGCTCCAAGGAAACTCTCTGACTGGAATAGCAGCAAATACCTACCTAACCGAAGGCAGAGTTGTTAATGGTGTGATCTACTTCGAACAGCAAGAATGCTGGGGAGCAAGTTATCCTAAAGAAAAAAATGGCAAAACGAAGATTAAAATAGCAGTCGTTGATGCCAATGATAAAGCACATGTGGCAACCAAAGAAATTGATGTCGTAGAATTGGGTTATGCTCGTACATTTAACCCGTCATTTGGCTCAACACTGGACACACTCAACGGGCAACAGACCTAACAAGCGCATTAACTCGCTCGCAAGCGCGCTGGGACAATAACACGTAGGCTCAGTCGCTTCGCTCCAATTTTAGCCTACGTGTTATTGCCCGTTATGCGGGTGTTATAAGGCGTCAGCCTAAACCTCGTTTGGCTTAATACAAATCCCAATGCAACTACCCTCACCGGCTTTCACCAACATCGCTCTGGCTTTAGGTGGTTTTAACTTCGCCGCATTGACTTCGAAGGTCGCGCAATAGGCGCTTTATCGCCTAGTTATTATTTCAATTTTGCTAGCGCCATTGCGTCTGTCAGCTCAAATAGCAGCTTGCTTCAGTCAAATCAATACCATCACAGCACTGTTGTTTTACTTGTTTGTGTTAATAATCAATCGTATGCTGACTTTATTAATTTTTAATAAGGCCAAAGGAACAGGCTCTGCTTCTAACAAGGCGCTCAAGTCACTCCCTTCGGTCGTTCGGACGCATTTACGCGGGGCGGCTTCGCCATTATGCCCCACGCAACTGCGCCGCTTAGCTTAAAGTTATACATCCTAGGAAAAGTGTTGTGCTAATTCGAGCGATTAATAGTCAGAGAAGATTAAAACCTTACTTTTACTCGCAGTCTGCGAAAGTTGGCGGCATTGGTTGCCTATTTGGATTTTTAGTAGCATACCCGTTGTTCTTTATCATTGCCTCAAGTTTTGGAATCGATTCAGATATACCAATCCGTAGCTACGATAGTGGAACAGTAATGGTAGTGTTCACAATATGCTTCTTAATTCTTTGCTTATCGTTATATTCATTTTGTGCTTTAACTGCCTTCATTTACTATGGCATAAAGTGCAAGAAAGGACATATTGATAGGCAAGAACTTAATAACATTGTATTTAAAGGTATCTATCCAAAGCGGTGGCAACGTGGGCTTTAGCTCGGATGTATAACAAACCACTCAAGTCTCTCGCTTTGCTCGCTGGGACGCTAACACATGGGCTGCGTCACTTCGTTCCTAATTTTAGCCCATGTATTATCGCCCCTTAGTGGGAAGTTATATGCCAGTAAGCATCTCATGATTTTAAATAAAGAATTAAAACAACTAGAAGAAAAACTAACTCTTCAAAGTTCTTCAGATATAAATCAGGAAGCCAATGAAAACCTGGTTTCATTCGGTTTTAGTAAGCAGGATACTACTCTAACCACTAAAAGGGATATTGAGTTGTTTTTATCCCGTGTTTTGTCGATATACAGTTCAAGTAATGTTGGTAACGATAAATTGTTTTACGCATGGCTCGATGAAATGTCGTCACAAATTCGCGTAAGTGCAGTCTCAACAAATCACAATACATTACCATTTCGAACTGAACTAGAGTGTTGTACTTTGGAAGAACTCGCTACTTCTATAAAACGATACGACAGTGGTGCGTTTACTAGTGGTAGTATTAAGATTTTTAAGAGTAGCATATAACAAAACACTAAAGGCGCTCGCGCTGCTCGCTGGGACGCTAACACATAGGCTGCGTCACTTCGTTCCTAATTTTAGCCTATGTGTTATCGCCCCTTAGTGGGGTGTTAGGAGCCAGTCGATCAATGGATGATTTTTCTAAAAGCATCTCAGAGAAGTTCAAAGAAACGTTTCCTTCTTGGGCTAAGTATTGCTGCGAAAAGCAATACGAAGATACTTTTGTCTTGGAGGTTAAAATTCCGCGCCCGATAAATGATGGTGTTCCGTTCCTTGCTCTTGATACGTGTGATGATGAAGTAACTGTGTCTTTTGATTCATATCACGCTCACTTCAGTGACTTTGGCAATGAAAAGTCATTCGATGATGCTCTTAATTTTATAAATAAGATCATTTCTGAAAAATACGCAATGGTGAGTTACTCTAGAGGGACTAATTGGTGCGGTTCAGAATTAATTGCTTCTTGCAATCTCCCTCAAGATAACTCGGAATATCCATACGCAGACACGTTAGTTATACGCTCATGGAATGGAAGTTTTGATCAGGAAATAGAATGCTTTGCGAAGAACTGAGCAATGCTCCTAACAAACGCATTAACACTCGCTTCGCTCGCGGGGGACAAATACACGTAGGCTCCCCTCGCTTTGCTCGGTATTTTAGCCTACGTATAATTGCCCGTTATGCGGGGCGTTATGTGCCACGGGAAGTTTGGAATCTATGGAAGAATCAACAATAAACCTATTGAGCTTACTTGTATCAATCATCGCTGCTTCTATTTCTGCTGTGGCTTTAATAAGAACAAGAAAGACACAATCAAAGTTTTTGGAATTAGAAAAAATTCATGCTGAGCTAAGCCAGCGTCAAATAAGGGAACTCGAAGAGTCAAACAAAGACAAACTGAGGACGACAATAGATCTAGAAATAGTCTCTGGTTCTTTATTTGTTCGCAATGTAGGCAAATCGAATGCATCAAATATTAATATTTCCTTTGAGAACGATGATGAAAACAGGATCGTTGAGAGCGAACTAAAGCAGCTACCAATTCAAAAGCTAAAACCCTTTGCCGATTATAAACTGCTAGGCTCTTATGATACTTTTGATTCACCGGACGTCATAACCGTATTGGTCAGTTGGACAAATCTTGACGGTTCAAGCGGCTCAAGTGAAGAGGTTTTAAAATGCTACTAGCACATAACAAACAACTGTAGCCGTTCGCTGGCGCTCACTGGGACAATAACACGCAGGCTCAGTCGCTCCGCTCCCAGTTTAGCCTGCGTGTTATTGCCCCTAAGTTGGGCGTTATGTGCAAGGTTGTTAAATATGGATGTCATCTCTTCGCAAATAGAGATTGAAAATTTTGTCAGTACCAAGTGTAAAAAGGTCGCTGTTAGTAAAAGCGGTTGGGACAGTCTGTATATAGAAAAAGAAAATGGCTGTTACTGGATTAAAAGTTACCCAGATGGTGCGTTACATGGAGGAGGTCAGCCAGTTCTCTCCAAAATAGACAAAACAGTAGTAAAAGAGCAATTTGATGTTTGAAGCAATTGCACATAACAAAAAAATCAAGCACGCCCGCTTCGCGGGCTGGGACGCATACACGCAGGGCGGCTTCGCCATTATGCCCTACGTGCCTGCGCCCCTTATTTAAAAGTTATGCATCAGGATGAACATGCAAAATAAACTCTTTTTTGTCGCTCTAATATTAGTAGCCGTATTTTCGTTCTTAGCAGGTAAATATTTTACACATTCAAAAAAGAGTTCAGAATACATAGATGCGTTAGTTACGACTGTCAATTTGTCTTCCGATCGTTGGGATGAAATCCAGCTTCTTACTGTTTTATATGAGGCCTCATTGCAGGACAAAGAAGCTGCGAAATTTCAGTATATTCTTGCAGTGTCGCTCATGTTTCGTGACGATATTCGCCTAAGAGATATCTATAAAAATGACTTTGGTTTAAGTACCGGAACCTACAGTACCAATAACGCCGTCATTGAATCTTTGAAAAAACACGGTTTTACAGAGTGCGCTAACCTAGATGGCGCAAATTTAGTCCAATGCAACTTGGATGTTTTAGAGAATGATGCATAACAACCCAATCAACACACTCACTGCGTTCGCTGGGACGCATACACGTGGGGCGGCTTCGCCATTATGCCCCACATGCCTGCGCCCGTTATTGGAAAGTTAGAAGGCGTCAGCCTAAACTGCGTTTCGCTTAATACAAATAACAGTTCAACCGCCCTCACCTGCTGTTCCCAACTTCGCTCTGGCTTTTGGTGGTTTTAACTTCGCCGCATTAACTTCAAAGGTTGAGCAATAGGCGCTTTATCGCCTAGTTATTATTTTAAGTCAGCAAGCGCCATTGCACTTGGTAGTTCAAATGGCAGCTTGCCTCAGTCAAATCAAAAGCATCACCGCGCTGTCGTTTTACTTGTTTGTGTTAATAATCAATCGTATGCTGGCTTTATTAGTTTTTAAAAATGCCAAGGGAACAGGCTCTGCTTCTAACAAAGCGCTCAAGTTCACTCCCTTCGGTCGCTGGGACGCCTATACGCGGGGCGGCTTCGCCATTATGCCCCACGCATCTGCGCCCCTTAGCTTAAAGTTAGGCGTCATTTACTTACAGCATAAAAATGTGGGTTCAGACGTGACATTCCAGCATCAAGGTTGTTTCTCCAGGTTGTCTTTACGGCTTGCTTTTTCGGTAGTTTCAACGACTTTAGAAACGCATTTTTCATCAACACCCCAACGCCTATATTCAACATCACCAGCTTTTTAAACTCGCTCTTTTATCCAGTAATGTCGTTAACATCTGGCATTTCGCACAGGGTTGTTTTATCTTAAATTCAATAATTTAAACAAGCTGGCTAATGAGCTAGTGGTGGCAGCAAAGCTGCGTACTTTCAGTTGTACGCCTAACAAAACGCTCAAGCCACTCCCTTCGGTCGCTGGGACGCCTATACGCGGGGCGGCTTCGCCATTAT